>CAJBES010000254.1 GCA_903952145.1 uncultured Opitutaceae bacterium
CTCCTGAAGATCAGAATCGACGCGCCGATGAGCCACATTTCCATCCAGATGATTTTTTTCATTGTCGCAGAGTGTTGAAACAGGGTGTTGGTATTCGCACGCTATCACCAGCTTTAAGCGCTCTTCCCTGCGGCTGCGCTTTAAAAGTCGGAACCGCCACCGCCTGCATTTCGGCCAGAGTGGTGATGCCCTCGGAAACTTTCACCAAGTCAGCTGGCAAGGACGCGGGCTGAAGCACCGCGCCACCGCAGTGAGGCGTCGCTGCTTTTGGCAATCTTCCATCGAGCTCACAGGTATTGCGCGCGGCCGGTCATGACGTGGACCAAACGGGGATCGGCGCCGGCCAGCATTTTCGCCATCGCCGGGGTGGGCTCCGCGACCTGGCAGCGGAAGGCGAGACTGTCGCCGCGGGCGTATTGGAGCTGCATCAGGTAGCGGGTATTTTTGCCAACATTCGGCATGCCCCGGTGCCAAGTCTGATGGTTGAAAAGATAGATGTCACCCGCCTCGCAGAGGATGGGCGCGGCGGACTGGCCTTCAAAAACGGGATTCTCGCCCGGACAGAGCCGGCCGGAATAGTGGCTGCCGGCGACGATCTCGGTGGGGCCGTCCGCGACGGCGGTGATGTCGCTGAGGGCGACCTGCACGCTGAGCCAGAGGAGCGGCAGCCGGGCGCCGGCGGGCCAGCGCGGCACCTCGGGCGGCAGGGGATGTTCGAGCTTGTTGCAGTCGTCCACGTGCCAGTTCGAGATGGCCTGGCCGGGGGCGTTGCGGATGACATTCTGGCCGCAGTAACGGCACTCCGGTCCGAGGATCGCCTGCACGAGGGAATAGATCGGCTCGCGGATGAAGAGGCGCGTGAACTCGAGACTGTAGTCCTGCGGATTGCGCACGACGAACCATGAACTGCGCTGCTCGGCCAAGGCGGGGTCGGCAGCGTAGGCGTCGGTCAGTTGGCGCAGTGCGGCGCACTCCGCCTGGCTCAGGACGCCCCGGACCACGGCAAAACCGTCTTGGTGGAAGCGGTCCAGGATGGCGGCGGCTTCGGTGGCAGGGAACGGGGCATGGAGTCCGTCGGGTCCGGGCATGGGGTGGGTGGGGTGGGGGTGGGGGCCAAACGTAGACTTGGCCCCGGCCCGAAAGACAAGTCCGCAGAAGTGGCGTTAGCGCGAGCCTTGGGCCCGCATAGGCGCACCGAACCCGCGCCCCGCCGCGCCTGCGTCGCTTAGAGCATTTTCGGTTTAGACAGAAGCGACCGCTACATATAGGCCGCGAGCTTGCTCGCGCTTAAACCATGGAGCGCCTGCAAGCAGGCGGCCTACCACCTACATCAAACTGAACCGTAATTGCTCAGGCCGAAAATTCCCGCGCGGCGTCGCAGAACGCGCGGATGTTGTCGGTCGGCACGCCGGGGGACATGCCGCCGGCGCAGGACAGGATCAGGCGCGAACGGTCGGGGGTGGCGGCGAGCAGTTGCTGCACGGCGGCGCGGACCTCGGCGGGTTGGCCAAGGGCCAGCACGTCCCGCGGCGGGATCGTGCCGAGGATCGTCAGCCGGTGGTCGCTGAGGCGGCGCAACTCGGCGAGCGGAGTCTGGATGCCGGGGTTGTAGAGGTTGATGCCGAGATCGGCGTAGTATTTCAGCGACTGGGCGCAGGCGGCGTCGTTGTGGAAGAATTTCACGGCCACATCGGGGGCGTAGAGTTCCTGCAGGTAGGGCAGGCCGAACTCGACGAAGTCCGCCTCGCCCAGGAAGCCGACAATGTCGTCGAGCAGGAAGATGCCGTCGATGGTCGGAAAGGTCGCCCGTTGCAGGGCGTGCCAGCGTTGCAGGAAATCGGTGATGAGCCGCAACAGCCGGTGCATGGCCTCCGGGTCGGTCTTCAGGGCGACAAGAAACTCGGACGTGCCCATCAGGAAGGTCGCGACGTTGAGCGGTCCGCGGGAGACCGAGAACTTGATTTCGTGGCCGAGCGCCTTGATTTGCGGCTCGGCCCAGCGCAGGCGGTTGAGCATGAAGGGCAGCAGGCCGTCGGTCGCGGGGTCGGGCCTGACTAGGCTGTCGATCTGCGCGACATCCGTGATGATCGGATGGGCGTAGGGAAACTCATTGCGCGGAAACTGGCAGCGGGTGCCGAAGGCCGAGGGCTCGGTGCACATGCCGAATTCCGACCAGAAGCCGGGGAGAAACCAAACGTCCGGGAAGGTCGCCAACGCGTGCCGGTGGGCCTCCAGCCAGAGGGTCTCGCTCGCCAGGTATTCGGCGATGGTGACGCCGTGCCAGTTGGGCAGCCAGGGGCAGTCGATGATAAAGGCGACCGGCAGCGGACGGGAGACTTCGCCGCGCAGCACGGCGAGCAGGTGGTTCCATTGTGGGGAGGTCATCGGGGCAGGAGCGGGTGGGAGAAAGGATGGGAGCTTGGTGCGCGATGAAATCGCGGCAATGGCAAAGCGCCGGAAACGCCCGTGCCGACAGCCGGGCCGATGACATTTCCGCAGTGCTTTCTGCCGGCCCGTTGCTCAGGCTGTGCCGGCCCAACGTCATGCACGCAAAAAAATATTACCGCCATCCGGAGCTCCGGAACGAAATGCTGCCGGTGGACGTGGTGCTGCACCCGTCGTGGTGGCACGCGCATGCCGGGATCACGTTTGACGAGGATTTTTTCTATCACCCCGCCAAACGCGTCGAGGGCGAACGCCGCATGGAACAGGTGCTGCACGAGCGTTTTGGCCGCCACGGACTCGGCGCCGACCACGACCGCGACCTGCCGGTGATCGGTGCGGTGCACAACGCCGCCGGCTTCATGGTTTCCGAGATGCTCGGCTGCGAGGTCCGCTACCGGGCCGATGGCGCGCCGGACGTCATCCCCGCCGGCCGCGAGAAGCTGGACATTGATCCCGAGCAGCCGTTCCGCAGCGCGGCGGCCAGACGCTACGAACGCCTGCGGGACCAGCTCAAGACCCGCCATGGGCGCGTGCTGGGCGACATCAACTGGGGCGGCGTGCTCAACATCGCCATGGACCTGCGCGGCCAGGAAGTCTTTCTCGACATGGTGGATGACGCGGACCGCATCAAAAGGCAGTTGCGCCTGCTGGCCGGGGTGTTGGAGCGCTTCGCCGGCGGCATCCAGGCCGAGACCGGCACCAGCTCCATTTCGGTCAACCGGAACGTGCGCCATCTCGGCGAGCCGGTCTTCCTGCATTCGGAATGTTCGCACACGATGATCTCGGTGGAGGACTATGAGGAATTCCTGCTGCCGATTGATGCGGCATGGAGCGAACGGCACCGGCCCTTTGGCATCCATCACTGCGGCAAGGATCCGCATCGCTTCGCGGCGTCCTACGCCAAGTTGCCGCGGCTGGATTTCCTTGACCTTGGCTGGGGAGGCGATGTGGCCCTGTTGCGCCGGCATCTGCCGCACACGTTCTTCAATATCCGGCTCGATCCCGTGGGCATCTTGGGCCAGACGCCGGCCGAGATTTGCGCCACCGTCACGCGGCTCGTGCGGCAGTCGGACAACCCGTGGCTCACAGGTGTCTGCTGCATCAACATGGACCGCAGCGTCAGCGACGCACAAATTGGCGCCATTTTCGACACCGCGGCAGAACTCCGGAAGGAGTATGTGGCGGAGGAAGTGGCCTGAGCAATACCCTGGGCCAGTCCCCAGGCGGCAGCGCGGCAGCCGGCAGGGTTGGGCGGTGCTATTCGCGGCGGGCCCAGCGGTCCCGCCCTACCCAAAGATCCATCGTGATTCAGCGCGGGCTGAAGCACCGCGCTGCTCCGTTCATCGTAACTTCATCGGCAATCCTCAACAGGTGGCGCGGCAATAACGGTGTCCCCAAGCCCGCGTTTCCCGCGTTGCAACCCGGGCGCCGAGCGCCTGCTATGGACCCATGCAATTCGCCTCCCCGAAACAGATCCGTTGCGGTGTCGCCGGCGTGGGGTCGCTGGGCCAGCACCACGCGCGGATCTACGCGGCGCTGCCCGGCGCCGCGTTGACCGGCATTTACGAGACCAGTGATGCCCGCGCCGCGGAAATCTGCGCCAGGCACAACTGCCAACGCTTCGCCACGCTGGAGGAACTGGGCGAGGCGTGTGACGCGGTGTCGGTGGTGGTGCCGACGGACCGGCATGCGCAGGTGGCGCTGCCGCTGCTCGCGCAAAAAACCCATCTGTTGATCGAAAAGCCGCTCTGTGCGAATTTGGAGGAGGCCGGGCAGGTGCTGGCCGCGGCGCAGCAGCACGGCTGCCTCGTGCAGGTCGGCCACATCGAGCACTTCAATCCGGTGATGGCGTTTCTGGAAAAGGCGGTCAGTTCGCCGCAATACATCACCGCCGAGCGGCTGGCGCCCTACCAGCCCCGCGGCACCGAGGTGGGCGTGGTGCTCGACCTGATGATCCACGACATCGGCATCGTGCTTGCGCTCGTGAAGTCGCCGATCAAGCGCATCGACAGCGTGGGCGTGACCGTGCTCTCCGAGGGCGAGGACATCGCGAACGCGCGCATCGAATTCGAGGGCGGCTGCGTGGCCAACCTGAGCGCCAGCCGCATGAGCACGAAGAAGCAGCGCGAAATCCGCATCTTCCAGTCCGACGCCTACCTCTCGCTCGACTTCATGAACCAGACCGGCCACCTCGTGAAGAAGAGCGATATCATCGCCTACGGTGTGAAGATGAAGCTGGGCCTCGTGAAGGCGGGCGACCTGAGCGCCCTCCCGGTGAAGGAGATCCCGATCGAGAAAGGCGAACCGCTGGCCCTGGAGCTGGCGCATTTCGTGGACAGCGTGCGCCAGGCCAAAGAACCCAAGGTCGGCGCGGCCCTGGGCAAGAGCGCGCTCGAGGTGGCGATCACCATCACGGAGCAGATCCGGAAAGCCCAGAAATGATGGCCGCAAATAGGCACAATAAATCGCAAAAAATAAAGGGAGGCTTGAAGCCATGAGCACCAAGTTGCTCCCTTTCCGCCTGCCGCCGCCTGAGGGCGGACGCGTGGACCTGTTGATTGTCGCCGGGGAACACTCGGGCGACGAGCACGGGGCCCGGATGGTCCGTGAGTTGCGGACCAAGCAGCCGGGACTGGCGATCGCCGCGTTGGGCGGGCCGGAACTGGCGGGCGCGGGCGCGCAGTTGTTGCACGATCTCACGGCGACCTCGGTGGTCGGTCTGGTCGAAGTGTTGAAACACTACTCCTTTTTCCGGACGCTGTTCGCCGAGACGCTCCGGTGGATCGGGGAACACCGGCCGCGCGCCGTTTGTTTCGTGGACTATCCGGGGCTCAACCTGAGACTCGCCGCCGCCCTGCGCGAGCGCGGGTTGTCAGTGAAGGGCGGCGGAAAGATCAGGCTGCTCTACTACATCTCGCCCCAGATCTGGGCGTGGAAAAGCGGGCGACGCTTCACCATGGCGCGCGACCTCGATGCCCTGGCGGTGATTTTCCCCTTTGAGGTGGCATGCTATGCGGACACGGACCTGCCAGTGGAGTTTGTCGGGCACCCCTTCCTTACCCCCGGTTACACGCCCCCGGTGCGGCACGACCCGGACGGGCCGGTGCTCCTGCTGCCCGGCAGCCGCACGCAGGCGGTGGCGCGGATCCACCCGGTGCTGCTGGCGGCCTTTGCCCGCTACCGGGCGGAGGGAGGCGGGCGGGAGGCGGTGGTGATCCATCCGAGCGACGAAGTGGCGGCCGTGCTCAACCGCTGGGAAGCGCCCACATGTTCTGCGGTCAGAATCGGCCCGCCGGTCGCGGCGTGTGCCGTGCTGACGAGTTCGGGCACGATGTCGCTGCATTGCGCCCTGGCGGGCATCCCCGGCGCCATTGCCTACCGGACCAATCCCATCACCTACCTGCTGGCGCGCTGGTGGGTGAAGCTGGACTACATCGGCATCGCCAACCTGCTGCTGGAGGAGCCGATGTATCCGGAGTTCATTCAGGGGGCGGCGACGCCGGAGGCGCTGGCGGCGCAGTTACACGCGTGCACCGGGGACGCGGGCCGCCAGGCCCGCACTGCCACGCAACGGCAGCGGCTGCATGCCCTGCTGAACCAGCCGGCCGCAGGCACCGCGGCCGACTGGCTGGGCCGGCAACTCGGGGAACCGAAATGACCAGTCCGGCGGCCGTTGCGTAAAAACAGCTTCGCTTTGGCGGAAATTTGTCCCTTGCCTAGTCCCCATGGACGCCGCCCGGTATCCCTTCCTTCGCAAGCTTTTCCACAGCCGCGGGCTGCCGTTTGCGGTATTCCTGCTGGGCTGCCTGCTTTCGCTGGGCGCATGGTGGCTCGTGCGGCGGGAAATCGCGCGGTCGGATGCGGCGCGTTTTGACCGCGTGGTGGAGCGCACCACGGCGTCGATCCAAGAACGGTTTGCCTCCTCGGCGCAGATCCTGCAGGGCGCGCAGACCCTCGTGCGCCTGAAACCCGACATCACCGTCGGTCAGTGGACCGATTTCATGGACGGCATGGAGCCCCATTTGCACCGTGGGGTGGTGGGAATCGGATATGTGCAACGCATCAAGCGCGCCGAAATCGAGGCGCTGGAGGCGCGGCAACGGGCCGACATCATAAAACAATTCACCGTCGAGCGGACGGGCGAGCGCGACGAGCTTTACGTGGTGACACATATCGCTCCGCTGTCGCGCAACAGCGGCGCATTTGGGTTGGACATCGGCGCCGGCGTGACCCGGAAAGCGGCAGCCGATGAAGCCATGGCCACCGGCAGCATGGTCCTCTCGCGCCGCATCCGGCTGGTGCGCAACGATGACTCCGTACCGGGTTTTCTGCTCCTGTTGCCGGTCTATGCAGGTCCGGCCACCGATCCCGGCACGCCTGAGGCCCGCGCGGCAGCGTTGCGCGGTTGGGTTTACGCCTCCCTGCGCACCAATCTGCTGCTCAGCAGTCTGCCCGATATCGTGAGCCGGCAGGCGGACCTGAAGATTTACCAAGGCAACGCGACTGATGAAGAGGCCCTGCTCTTTGATTCGCAACAAGGGGCAATTTCCGGGGACGCCCCGGCCGGCCGGTTGGCCGCGTCGACGGAACATCTGTTCTCGGTGCAAACCATCCTCCCGATTCACGGCCAGCAATGGACGGTGTGGGTCGGAGCGCGGCCGGATTTTTTGCTCCGCAGCAACCGCGTGCTGCCGTTCCTGATCGCCGGCGGCGGCCTGCTGCTCAGCCTGATGGCCTCGCTGCTGACCTGGTCGCTGGCCAACTCCCGGGCTCGCGCCCTGGCCCTGGC
>CAJBES010000255.1 GCA_903952145.1 uncultured Opitutaceae bacterium
CCTACGACGACCAGATCTATCCCAATGTCCCCGAGCCCTCCACCTACGGTCTGATCATGATGGGCGTCGGCCTCGCCGGCTTCGGCTACCGCCGCTGGCGCCAGACCCGCCCCGGAAAACTTTGAACGCCGCCGCGGGCGGTGCGTCTTTCCCTGTGTTGGTTACCTGTTCTTTGCCTGATTTCATTGTTTGTAGTTTTAAGTCGGCAAGGGCGCCGGGCTTCGGCTTGGCGCCCTTACTGTTTTCCGACCCCGGCGCCTCACGGACCGGCCAACCCGCCGCCCGCTGCGTAAGCACCGATCCGCACCAAGCGTGCCTCAGGCACTCCCCAAGTGGCCAGCACCTGCACCCGGAGGGCGAGGCAGACCGCCGCCGGATCCAGCGCATGCACGGCCCGGCGCTGCCATTGCGCCTCAACCTTGGCCAGCCGCCGCCAAGCACCAGCCTGCTCGCAGAGAATTTCGTAGTCCCTGACCATTTCCGGCTGCCCGGCACCCCAGCACATTGTTTTATGGTAGGCGTCGGACTGGGTCAGGGTCAGATGCCGGTGGAGACCGGTATCGAAGACCAGTTCGATCCGGCGCAGGGCCACCGGCTCGGACCAGCGCAATTCAATCCACGCCGGCAAGCCCGCGCTCCCGTCACTGATCCAGCGGTGGGTGCCCTCAACTTCACGCCCGGCCGGCACCCCGCGCGGACCATGCAGAGCGCGATTCTGCCCGGAGACGACCGCGCGCGCCGGACCCGCCGCCGTCTCACTGGAGGCGGTGATGACGGCGGTCGTGGCCAGATCGGCTTCGTCCTGCAGGCGTCGCCCGATTAGAAACGCATCCTGCCGCAGCAACTGGCGCTGCACCCAGGCCATGGCCGCCGGGATGCCGCGAATCGCACCAGGCGCCGTGTTCGTCCGGGCTGCATATGCCGCGGCCACGCCGACGCCCTCGCCGACCACCGCGCAAGTTGCCATCACCCGCGTGGACGCAAACGCCACATGCGTGGCCGAGAGGTTCCGCCCCGCGAACATCAGGTTGTCAAGATCGCGCGCCACACAGCAGCCGAGCGGGAGGTCATAGAGCCAGGGCACCGGATGCTGTACGCACGGGGATTCGTCGGGCCGGTCCACCCCGTCGGGCGGATGCAGATCGATCGGCCAGCCACCGTAGGCAATGGCATCCGGAAACTCCCGGGAGGTGAGCACGTCGCTCTCCGTCAGGACATGATGCCCGATGAGGCGCCGGCTTTCACGTTTGCCGGGCACGGCCCCAAACCAATCCAGCGCCCAGTTTTCCGCGCCGTGATCGCCTCCGTTTTTGATGTGGTCCCAAATGCCCATCACGATCGCCAGCAATTCGTCACGGACGACCTCGTTTTCCCTGATGGTATCCAAGTGACCGCCCCATTCGACCCACCAAAATCCGTATTCCAGCCCATAATCGACGTCCGGGGTCGCATGCGGGCGCAACCGCAGGTCGTCCTCGGTAAACTTGCGCGCCCAAGGTGGCGGGATGAACGGCATCGGCCGGCCGTGCTTGCGCGCCATGAACAGCAGCGTGGAGCCCAGACGCTTGTGGTCCGCCGTCGCCCGCGCGAGGGCCTCGCCGTGCTCAGCCTGATCCTCGCGCCCTTCCATGCAGGCCGCGCCCACGGCCACGGCTAGCGTGGAGTCGCCGGTGCAATCCACATAGACTTTCGCTTCGATCTCGAACCTCTCCTCCGTGGTCGGACGGACTGCCTCGACCAAGGCAATCCTTGGTCCCTCCCGCCGCGCCGCAGCCACCGAGGTATTCAGCATCAGGGTGAGGTTGGGCTCGGCCCGGCATTTTTCATACAGGATGAAGTCGAACATCGAGGGCGAGCGCTGGGCGTTGCGCATCGCGTTTTCCAGGCGGATTTCCTCGATGATGCCCGACTCGCGCGGCTCGAGCACCAGGTCGCGGCACGGCCGGGAGAAATTGGCCCCGACCACATGCATGCGAATTTCACTGCTGGCGTTGCCTCCGAGCACCGGCCGGTCCTGACACAGGATGACACGCGCACCGTTGCGGGCGGCGGAAAGCGCACAAGCCACCCCGGACATGCCGCCGCCGGCCACCAAAACGTCTGTCGCCAACCGCGTAGTGCGCAGGATGTTGTTCATCGCGTGCGGCGGCGGAGCGGGTTCAAACCAAGGCAGGCACCGTGGCGTTTGGCGGGGATCACGACACCCGGAATTAAAAGGCATTCACTCCCGTCTGTGCCAGCACGTTTCACCGTGCACCGGACAAAAAGGTGACCCGCGCTCGCTGGGGCCCTCAGCGAAACCCCGTGGCGGGCGGTGCGGCCATGTGGGCTGGCGTCCCGTTTTTTCAACTCTCGACACGCTGTCGGGCGCCTTGCTTTGCTGAGCAGCGCCATGCCTGACTTTCGCGCCTTTTGCTCCCCGGCCGCGGCCGAGCCCGCAGAAATCATGCTC
>CAJBES010000256.1 GCA_903952145.1 uncultured Opitutaceae bacterium
CCTGGGGGCCTACGTCCGGGAACTGGCCATCCAATCCTTCCGCGTGCAGGCCATCTCGCCCGGGGCCGTCCGGCTCCACCTGGAGCTGGCCGCGGTCTCCGTCTTGATGGACCAGGCGATGCCCTGCGGCCTGCTGGTCAACGAACTGGTCTCCAACTGCCTCAAGCATGGGTTTCCTGCGGGCCGCGCGGGCGAGGTGCGGGTCGAATTGCAGCCGGAGGCCGGGGGGGCGCAGTGGCGGCTGCGGGTGAGCGACACGGGCATCGGGCTGCCGGCGGACTTTGCGGCGAGATGCGGCCAGTCGCTGGGCCTGCAACTGGCGTCCGGTCTGGCGCAGCAGATCAACGGTGAGTTGGCGATCGGGCCGGGCCCGGCCGCCGTGTTCACCGTCATTTTCACGCCCAAGGTGGCGGGGGCGAAACCTGCGAGCCCTGCGCCATGAGCACCAACCCGGATCTGGCCCCGCCGGTGCGGTCACCCAAGGCCAAGGCTGAAGGCACTGACGACAGGCAGCGTAAACGTTTTGTTCGGAGTCTCCACCCCGTCAGATAACGTGGAGAGTCGGACTGGTTCCCGATTCGGCCCCTGGCACAGCATCATGACCGCACTCTTTGAAGTCATCTTTGACGGGTGGCTCAACGTGAGCAAAAGCAAGTCGCGGTCCTGCCCCGGCTCTATGGCTGCGATGAGGTATGACTCGCCGGAGATGACCAAGAAAGCGGCGGATTCATCGCCCGAGACTAGCAGACGGGGTGAGTCAGTCGTGGTCCCAACCTCTGCCCCTTCGCTAATGATTGGTCAGCGATAAGAGAAACCCTCAGGGACGGTGGTATAAAATTGGCCGACCTGAACATCCGGACCCTGCAGAAGATCGATGCCGGACAGACCAACATCCTCGTGACAACGGCCGTCAGACTGGCAAAGGCACTCGGGTGCAAGTTGGATTCTTTGGCCGGGTAGTGCTGGTCATCGCATCGCGGTTACGTAACCAAATTTGAGCGTGATCTCGGCAATTGATGGCAGGTTTTTCGAGATAATCGATGGGCTAGCTGCCAACGGCACGATGCTTCGCTCCCGCCGGCTTTTGGACGTGCGATCGGCTGGCAGGCCGCACCATACTGCGGCATGGCTTATGTGCATGCGTTTTCCTCGCTCGGTTGGCCGGAGGCGTCGTTAGACGAAATACTGGCGCTGGCCGCGCGGCATCGGATCACGACCGTCGAGCTGCGTTCGCTCGGGGGCACTGTCGATCTGCCGGCCTATTTCGCCCGGGTTCATGGTTCGCCCGCGGCACTGGCGGGGAAACTGCGGGGCTCGGCCGTGGGCATCATCGCGTTGGACACAGGACTGCACCTTGTGGACCCGGCCCCGGGCGAACGCGAAAAATTCCTCGAGTTTTTGCCTTGGGCCGAGGCGCTCGGGGTGCGCTGGCTGCGGGTCTTCGATGGCGGCAAGACGGCCGATGCCGCGGAATTGGCGCGGGCGGCCGAGGCCATGAACTGGTGGCAGACGGTTAGAAGGGCGAATGGCTGGAAGGCTGACATCATGATTGAAACGCATGATTCGCTTTTCACCTCCGCGGCCATCGGGCGGTTTCTCCAGATCGCGCCAGAAGCGGCGATCCTGTGGGACTCGCACCACACGTGGAAACGCGGGGGCGAGGATCCGGTCGCCAGCTGGGGTGCCATCAAGTCGCAGGTGGTACATATCCACGTGAAAGACAGCATCAGCCGTCCCAGCCAAAACCATCCCTACACCTACGTCCTGCCCGGCGAGGGCGAGTTTCCGATGGCGCCGTTGCAGGCGGTGTTGCGCGCGGAATATGCGGGACCGGTCAGCTTAGAATGGGAAAAACTTTGGCACCCGTATCTGCCGTCACTCGACGAAGCTTTGCGCAAGGCCGCAGACAAGGCTTGGGGATGAAATGAATCGTATTCGACAGAACCCGACGGCACCGCCGCAGCCTGTCACCTAAAAGGGCAAGCCCGCCGTTTCCAGCGGGCCTGCTCGACTAGTCCTTCTTCCTGAACTTCTCAAACCGCTCGTGCGCTAGCTTGGTGGCTTTGGTGATCTGCTCGCTGGTCATTTTCTTTTCGACGATTTTGAGATTCTTGCGAGCATCTTCATTGCCCGCAGTTCCTGCCACGTTCCACCATGCATGAGCCTCGCAAAGATCCTTAATGACGCCCTCGCCTTTGGCATACATCAAGCCGAGGAGGAACTGAGCTGAGGCGTTCCCCTGTTCAGCGGCTTTGCGATACCACTTCACTGCTTCGGTGGCGTCCTTCGGAACGCCCTCGCCTTTGGCATACATCAAGCCGAGGAGGAACCGAGCTTCGGCGTGCCCCTGTTCGGCGGCTTTGCGATACCACTTCACCGCTTCGGCATGGTCCTGCGGGACGCCCTCGCCCATGGCATACGTCATGCCGAGAAAAATTAGGGCCTTGGCGTGATCCTGCTCGGCGGCCTTGCGAAACCATTTCACCGCTTCGGCATGGTCCTGCGGGACGCCCTCGCCCATGGCATGCGTCATGCCGAGGGCGTATTGAGCTTCGGCGTTCCCTTGCTCGGCAGCCTTGCGATACCACTTCGCCGCTTCTGCGTCGTCCTTCGGAACGCCGATGCCTTTGATATACATGAAGCCGAGATTGCATTGGGCTTCAGGGTGACCCTGCTCTGCGGCCTTGCGAAACCACTTTACCGCTTCGGCGGAGTCCTTCACGACACCTACGCCGGTGCGATACAACTCGCCGAGATGGTTTTGGGCTGAGGCGTTCCTCTGTTCAGCGGCTTTGCGATACCACTTCACTGCTTCGGTGGCGTCCTTCGGAACGCCGTTGCCTCGGTCATACATCAAGCCGAGAATGTATTGGGCGTCAGTGTGACCCTGCTCAGCGGCCTTGCGAAACCACTTCACCGCTTCGGCGTTGTCCTTCGGGACGCCCTCGCCCTTGGCATACATCGCGCCGAGGAAGTATTGGGCCGTGGAGTCTCCTTTCTCTGCTTTCTCGACAAGAGCAGGATCAAGGTCAGCAGCAATTGCCGATCCGCACAGCATCACGAACACGAGTGGCCACCTGAAAGTGAGTCGCGTCATACCGCTGTAATGCCGCGATAGCTGGCATTGGTCAAGCTAGGCACGACACTATCCCGCGGAGAGAGTGAGCGTGCTGCCGCCGCTCAGTAAATCGTGCGCAGACGAAGACGCGGGCCGTCCGGCATGCACATGTTAGAAAACCCAGAGCGTCTAAATTGTCAGACCGGACTTTTTTGACGCGGAGGACCCCTAAATTGGGGTAAGGGCCAATCGGACGGGGTCAGTCCGTTGATTTCAATGTCGGAGGCCGAACCGATGACCGCGATCCTTTCCAAATCCTTCCATTTGGAAAAGCCACATTTTCATATCAACAGAAGATCCTATGCCGCATGACAAGAAGATGCTACTGCGGCAGGGTTGACATATGTCAAAATGCGCAGGTAGTGCAAACGTGGCTCCAATTGTTTATCCCCCCCCCCCCGGAGCCG
>CAJBES010000257.1 GCA_903952145.1 uncultured Opitutaceae bacterium
CAAGGCGGCCACCACCGCCGGGCATATCGTGGCGGTCGACACCAAAGGCGCCCCTGCCGAGGTGGTCATGAAGCAAGCGGGCGTGGCGGTGTTGCGCGCGGCTACTCCCGTCACTGCCGAGGTCGTCTACTCGACCGGCCGGAAGCGCACGGTGGCACTCACGCCGGAGCCCGCGGTGGCGCTGGCGGGTGACTGGGCGGTGACCTTTGCGCCCAAACTCGGCGCGCCGTTCACCCGGACGTTGCCGGAGTTGATGGATTTCAGCAAATCGGAGAGCAAGGAAGTGAAATATTTTTCGGGCTCGGCGACGTATCGCAAGCGGGTGGCGATGGCCGCCCCATCCCTGCAAAGCCGGCGCACGGTGTTGGATCTGGGGGTGCTCAATGACATCGCCCAGGTGCGGGTCAATGGCAAGGATGCCGGCGTCCTGTGGTATCCACCTTACACCGCGGACATCACCGAGTTGCTGGTGGCAGGGGATAACGATTTGGAAATCGTGGTGACGGACAACTGGGCGAACCAGTTGATCGGCGATGAGCAGGAACCACGGGATTTCGAGGTCGGAAACACGGTGGATTGGGGCGTGGGCAATTTCGGAGGCCCGTTGACAAGCTATCCGGAGTGGTTCATCAAGAACCAACCGCGCCCAGCCCAAGGGCGCAAGACCTTCACCACCTGGTTTTACTACACCAAGGACAGCCCGTTGCAGCCGGCAGGCCTGCTGGGCCCCGTGCGCCTGGTCCTGCAGGCGGAGGCGGCGCTGTGAAAAACGCCAACGAACCGCCAAACCTGACCCATCTAATTTCCACTCGCGGAAACCACCAAACAAAACCTACAATGCCCCCCTCGATGAAAGACCATACCCCGCGCGGCCTTGTCGCCTGCCTCTGCGCCGCCGTGGCGCTGCTGTCAATATCCAACGCCTGTCGCGCCGCGACCACAGCCGTCAAGAAAGGCGACAAGGTGGTGCTGCAAAACAAGCAAGTGACGGTCGAATACGACCTGACCAAAGGCACCTATTGCGCCTCCAGCCGCAAAGACAAGACCTTGAATATCGTCGGCGCCTGTCTGCGGATTGACGAGTTTTCGGCGGATGCGGCGGGCTTGACCCACACCTGGGAGAGCACGCCGGTGAAGGACGAACTTGGCACGGGTCGCAAGTTGTGGGTCAAGGCGACCGGTCCGGGCAAGCCGGAGCTGCAGTTGGAAATTGTGGTTTACGACGGACGCAATTTCCTCGCGCTCTGCGGTGGCCTCAAGAACACGTTGGGCCAGAGTCTGAGCGTCAAGGAAATCAATCCGCTGCATCAGGCTAAGGCCTTCGATGGGGTCAGCGGCAAGACCGACCTGCGCATGCTCAACGGCCCCGGTGGCACAGGCCTCGGCTCGCGCATGGACGGGGTCAAACAGGAGGTCGGACACGAGACCCGCGTTCACCGCGCCACGAACCTGGAAAGTCCGAACAACCTGCTGGCGACTTTTGTGACAGCAGGCCAGCGCAAGTCCATCGTGCTGGGCGGGCTGACCTACCACGACTACGCCAAGGTTGCCAGCGTGGCGCGCGTCAACAACGATGACTTGGCGGCCAGCGTCATGAACTGGGATGGTGTCGGCAAGCGGGTCGATCCGGGCGACAGCTACCTGCCGGATGACCGCTGCTATGTCGACTTCTGCACGGCCAACCCATTCGACGCGCTGGAGCAATATGGTCTGGCCGTGCGGGCAGCGCAGAAGGTCAAGCTGAAAATCAATAACTTCCCGACCGTCTGCGGCTGGTATGTCGCCGTCTTCGGCGGCGGCGGCGGCTCCGAGCCTAACAACTCGGCCGGGATGGTCGCGCAGATGGACGCGGTCGTCAAATCGGGGTTCCTGCGCTACAGCAAAGTCGCCGTCAGGGTCGTTCCCGACGACTACGGCGCCAACAACGAGCAGGGCTGGTGGGATGATGAGCACTGGCAGAAATATGGCCACTACGTCAAACCTTATGAGACCACCAAGAAGTGGGGTCAGGCGGTCATCGAGCGCGGCGGCATCCCGTTGACCTACAGTCAGACCGGCTGCAACTCCCGCGACTTCATTGCCGCGCATCCGGACTGGTATTTGTTCAATGACACCAATCGGCTTTTTAGCAAGGACGGCAGTTTGACATACATAAAGGGCGCGCTGGACTACACCGATCCCGGCTTCAAGGCGCATTTGCGCAAGGTCTATGAAAACATGCGGGATGGCGGCTTGGCCGGGCTGATGTTCGATTACCCCGAGAACTTGTTCCGCCAGGACGGCGGGTTCGAGGACCAGTATGCCACCGCCGCGGCAGCGTATCGGGCCATCTTCGAGTTGCCCAAAACTCTCCTCGGGCCCGAGTCTTACATTGATGAGCGCAACTGCTGGGCCATGCCCAATGGCCGGGGTTGCTTCTCGGATGTGACCGCCGGGGTGGTGGACTCGCAGCGGACGTGGGGCGACACCGATGTCGCCACGCCCGAGATGTATTCGCGCTGCGGCCACCGCTGGTACAAGAACCGGGTCATCTTCACCTACGACATGGACTCGAAGAACCTGTTCAAGACCGCGCCCAACAACCGTGA
>CAJBES010000258.1 GCA_903952145.1 uncultured Opitutaceae bacterium
GACTGCACCTCCTGCCATTCCATCCTGTCGCAGGGCAAGGGGGCCCAACTGGAAATGCTCTCCGCCAAGGGGCAGGAATTCGAGCATCCCGGCGGTGAACTCGACCCGGATCTGAGCTGCGCCGACTGCCACAACGGCGGCATCCAGAAATAACCCCGACGTCCGGTGCGGACCAGGGCCGGCGGGTTCTTCAAGAATTGCGCATCATCGCGCAACCCATGCGCAGCCGACCGGCGGGTTTCGGCGCATGATGTCAGTCAGCATCCATGAACGCATCGTGCAAATGGCTCATTAGGAGAACTGCTCTCGCCCTGTTGGTTTTGGCCGGGATTGGAGCAGGCCAGGTCCGAGCCGATCCAACGGTGGGGCATACCCCGCCGGCCGTGCCCAACAGCGAGTGCATGGACTGCCACGAGGCGGAGTTCAAGGCCCGTAAAAAGGGCGAACCCAAGGAGTGGATCGGGGTGAAACCCGCGGCCTACGCGCACTCCGCCCATGGCAAGCTGGACTGCGTCGAGTGCCACACGACCATCACGGAGGCACCGCACGATTCAAAGCTTCCCGCCGTGCAATGCCTGGCCTGCCATGAGAAAACCCCCGGTCAGCATGTGTTCCACCCCCGCCTTGCCCTCAGCCCGCTGCCGGCGGGCAAGGATACCGACTGCAAATCCTGCCATGGCACCCACGAGATCGTGGGCGTGAAGCAGCCGGAATTTGCCTATACGCCGGCGCGCCAGACGGAGTCCTGCGGTCGGTGCCACGAGTCCGCGGCGAAGGCTTACCGGGCCTCGGCGCATGCTTTTCGCACCGAAACCGGGGCGCGCACCGCCCCCGACTGCCTGAGTTGTCATCGGGAGAATATCGCGGGCCAAAGTCCGGCACTGTCCCCCGTCGCGCTCAAACTCGCCCAGGCGAAACTATGCGAGTCCTGTCACGTCGGCAAGACGGAGGTCGCCACCAAATCCAATCTGGGCGCGAAGTTTGTCACCGCCTTTGATCTCTCGGTGCACGGGGCCGCGCTCGTGGCGGGCAAAGCTGAGGCCGCAGGCTGCGTGGACTGCCACGGGGCGCATGCGATGAACAAGGCCGCGGTCGGCGATGCGAGGGTCAACCGCCTCCACATTACGGAAACTTGCTCCAAATGTCACACCGACCAGGCGGAGCTCTACCGGACCAGCGTGCACGCTGACGCGTTGGTGCGGGGCAACCTCGATTCCGCCGGCTGCACGAGCTGCCACGGCGAGCATGACATCCGGCAGCACACCGACCCGACCTCGCCGGTGCACAAGGCCAATCTCGCGCAACAGGTCTGTGCCGAGTGTCATGCTTCCGTCCGGCTCACACGCCGTTACGGACTGTCCAGCGACACCTTCAAGACTTTCTCCGACAGTTATCACGGTCTGGCTGTGCGCGGCGGGGCGGTCGAGGTGGTGAATTGCGCAAGTTGTCACGGTGACCATGCGATCAAGTCGCAGAACGACCCGACCTCCACCGTCCACAAGGCCAACCTCGCCAAGACCTGCGGCGAGTGCCACCCCGGCGCCAACACGCGGTTCACCATGGGCGCGGTGCATGCCAGCGAGAGTGACCGCGAGGCCTCGCCCTGGCTTTACTGGATCTCGAATCTCTATGTCAGCCTGATCGTCGTGGTGGTCGGCGGCATGGCCCTGCACAACCTGCTGGATTTCCTGAAGAAGACGCGCCACAAACTCGCCGTCCAGAAGGGCGAGGCCGAGGAAGTCCATGTGGCGCACCGGCTCTACCTGCGGATGACGGTCAACGAGCGCCTGCAGCACGCCCTGCTGGTCGTCAGCTTCATGCTGCTGGTTGTGACGGGCTTCATGCTGCGCTATCCGGAGGCGTGGTGGGTCGTGGGCATCCGGCGGCTCAGCTCCCAGACCTTTGAGCTGCGGGGCTTGGCCCACCGCATCGCCGGCGTGGTCATGCTCGGCAGCGGCGTATGGCATATCTGCTACCTCGCCTTCACCGCCCCGGGCCGGAAACTCTTCCTCGACCTCCTGCCGCGCTGGCGCGATGTCACCGACCCATGGGTCATGCTCAAATACAACCTCGGGCTTTCCGCCACCAAGCCGGCGTTCGACCGTTTCTGCTATATCGAGAAGGCGGAATACTGGGCCATGGCCTGGGGCACCGTGCTCATGGCCCTCACCGGCGCGATCCTGTGGTTCGACAATGCTTCCATGGGCTATTTCACCAAGCTCGGCTTCGATATTTCCCGGACCATCCACTTCTACGAGGCCGTCCTCGCCACGCTCGCCATCATCGTCTGGCACTTCTACTTCGTGATCTTCAATCCCGAGGTCTACCCGATGAACCTCTCCTGGCTGACCGGGCGGATGTCCGAGCACGAGATGCTGGAGGAGCATCCGCTCCAACTGGCGGCAATGAAGGCCGCGGAGGAAGCCGCGAAGGCGGTGCAGGCCAAGCCTGAGGCCGGTCCGACAAAGCCAAACCAATCGCACCACGGGTCGTAGGCGCCAAAGGTGGACGCGCAGGTCCCACTGCGCGTCTTGAACCCCGCTTAGTAGGGGGGGGCGCTTTTACTGTCCGGCAGAGGGGCCTGCCGGCCCACCCGTGGCCGTGTTTCCTATCCGCCTCACGGCAAGAAACGACCAAGAGCCCGCAAGGACTGCGTAGCTCTGCCCGCGCAATTTATGCATACTGGTCGCACCCCATGAAAGCTTCCCGGATCTTGTGTTCCCCGTTGGCGCGTATGCTGGCCGTCTGGCTGCTCTGGCTAGGGACGGGGCTCGCGGCCACCCCCGAAACCCCGGTGATCCAGGCGCCTCCCGCTGTGCCGAACAGCGAATGCATGGATTGCCATGAGGCGGAGTTTAAGCCCCGCAAGAAGGGGATGCAGCCCGAGTGGATCGGGGTCCGGCCCGAGGTGTTTGCCAAATCCGTCCACGGCAAACTCAACTGCGTCGACTGTCACACCGCCATCACCGGGCTGGAGCATCCCTCCAAGCTCCCGCCCGCCCAGTGTGGCTCTTGCCACGAGCAAGCGACCGCCCAGTTTGCCACCAGCATCCACGGCATGAGCCACCAGATGGGTGCTTCCGACGCCGCCTCGTGCACGAGTTGCCACGGCACCCACAACATGGTGCCCGTCAAGCAGGCCGATTCCCCGGTCTTCAAGTTCAACCTCTCCAAGACCTGCGGCACCTGCCACGACAACAACAAGCTCACGACGGAATACCGCATCCCCCAGACCAAGGCCGCCGGTCATTACCTCGACAGCATCCACGGCCGCGCCCTCATGCAAATGGGCCTGATCGTCGCTCCCTCCTGCAACGATTGCCACGGCGTCCATGACATCAAGCGCAGCGTCGACAAGGATTCGCACTCCAACCACGCCAACATCGCCAAGTCCTGCGGCGCCTGCCACGTCGGCATCGAGGAGACCTACAACGCCAGCGTCCATGGCCAACTCCTCCTCAAGGGCGACCGCAAGGGCCCGGTCTGCACCGACTGCCATAGCGCCCACGACATCGAGAAGCCCTCCAATGTCCACTTCAAGGCCAACAGCGACCGCAGTTGCGGCAAGTGCCACGAAGACCGCCTCAAGCATTACCGCGAGACCTACCACGGCAAGGCCATGGCCCTCGGCCAGCCCAACGTCGCCTCCCAAGTCGCCGCCTGTTACGATTGCCACGGCCACCACGACGTCCTGCACGTCAGCGACCAGCGGTCGCACCTTTCCAAGGGAAACATCCTCGGCACCTGCCAGAAGTGCCACCCCGGGGCCGGCCCCAAGTTCACCGAGTATCAGCCGCACGCCAACCCGCTCGACAAGGCCAACTATCCGATCCTCAACAAGGTTTTTTGGTTCATGACCACGCTGCTCGTGAGCGTGTTTGCCTTCTTCGGCCTGCACACCGCCTTCTGGCTCTTCCGCTCGATCTACCTCTATCTCCACGACTCGAAAACCTTCCGTGAGGCCAAGATCCAGGCGCACGTCGACGACGACACGTTCACGCGCTTCACGCCCTTCGAGCGTTTCCTGCACCTGATGATGGTCACGAGTTTCCTGGCCCTCGTCATCACCGGCATGCCGCTCAAGTTCTACTACACCGATTGGGCGAAGACCATGTTCCACCTCCTCGGCAACGCCGAGGTCGCCCGCACTCTGCACCACTACGCCGCGGTCGTGACCTTCGCCTACTTTGGGCTGCACCTCGGCAGCATTCTGGTGAACGCCTGGAGGCAGCGCGCCGGCCTGCGCGATGCCGTCACAGGCAAAATCACGCTGCAACGCCTCCTGGGCGTCATCTTCCACCCCGACTCCATGGTGCCGTCGCTGCAGGACTGGCGCGACTTCATCGCCCACCAGAAATGGTTCTTCGGCAAGGGCCCGCGTCCGCAGTTCGACCGTTGGACGTATTGGGAGCGTTTCGACTACTTCGCCGTGTTCTGGGGCGTGGCCATCATCGGCTTCTCGGGCCTCATCATGTGGTTCCCGATTTTCTTCACGCAGTTCCTGCCCGGCTGGATCATCAACATCGCCCTCGTCGTCCACTCCGACGAAGCGCTGCTCGCCGCCGGCTTCATCTTCTCCTTCCACTTCTTCAACACGCACTTCCGTATCGAGAAATTCCCGATGGACACCGTGATCTTCTCCGGCCGCATTTCGAAGACCGAGATGCTGCACGAACGGAAACGCTGGTATGACCGCCTCGTGGCCACCGGCCGCCTGGAGATCTTCCGCGTGAAGGCCGACGATTGGGAGAGCCGCAAGAACATCGCGAAGAGCTTCGGGTTTATCTTCTTCGGCACCGGTCTCGTGCTCCTCGTCCTCATCGTCTACGCGATGGTCTCACGGCTCGGTCATTGAGTTGCGTAGGTGGGGAACGTTCCCCGGCAGCGGCCATCGCGAGATGGCCGCCGGATGGGGGCTTGGCGGCCACGTCCGGGGATGTGATCGGACTGGACGTGCCTGCCGCAGGTGCTGACCTGCCGCCATGTCGAGAATCTGCCCTGTGGGGCAATACGGAGCTGCTCCGGGCATCTTTACTTTGCAGGACTGGCACCTTTTGACCGGCCATCACGACGAGTGGTCGTCGTGTTACCCGCGAAAGCAGGGTCAGCTTACCGCCATAGCCACTGGTTCTGAGCAAGCCAGCAGACGACCGCTCTGGGTGTCCAGAGAGACGACCAATCCGGCTGCGGATACCGCCACAAGTGCATTATCTGTCTCGCCCAGAATGCTGGTGCACGGGTCCCCGGAATCTGGCCACTCGGCCATCCATTTCAGGCGCAGGGAGGCATCAAGGCAGTAGAGATTGGGCAGTCCCGGCAGCAGCCCGTAGGGATGCTCGCGGACATAATAATTCATGGCGCCGTGATGAAACTCAACCACCGCCGTGGCGAGTGGGGCGTGCCATCGGGTGCGGTTGCCATTGCGCGTGACTTGGCAAAAGGCACCGTTGATTACGGCCAGGGCGTGGGGGGTGGGGGTCACGGCTGAAGGATGGGAAAACCAACAGAGCCATGCGGCCGAGGCGATAGTAAAGTTCAGGCCGGAGATTTGCGCGCCGGCCGTGCATTAGTGTTCACACTCGGTCCTATGCCATTCGTTAATCACAGTTGGGCTAATAATTCCGGCAATCGTTGCGCATATCTGGCCAAGACATGCGCAGTCATTATTCTGGCCTTGCCGCATACTGCCGGCGTCAATTTCGTCAGGAACTTACCCCATCGACTGCATAGACCCTACATCCATATCTCACACCATCATGAACTCCCGCTGGACCAAGAATACGCTAATCTTCGGAGGCACGGCTGTCTGGGGCCTGCTTCTGATTTCCTGTGTGGTGGCCGACCGCACCGTGGTTGCCCCGCCCAATATCCCCGGTGCCACCCTGGTCGGCTCAAAAGAGTGCGCCCAATGCCACGAGGACACCGCCAAGCATTTTGGTTCGGCCACGCACGCCAAGATGGCGGTCGCCGATCCAAAACTCGGTGACACCAGTTGCGAGACCTGCCACGGCCCCGGCTCACTCCATGTGAAGGTCGGCGGCAGCAAGAGCACCATCATCAATCCCTCCAAATCACCCGAGTCCTGCTTCCAGTGCCATCTGGACAAGCGCGGTCAGTTCAGCCTGCC
>CAJBES010000259.1 GCA_903952145.1 uncultured Opitutaceae bacterium
GCCTGACCAACCGACGCGCCGAGGGCGGCGCGGCCCCAATGGAACAGTGCCCATCCCGGAGGTGAAAAAGAGCCACGGCTCCCTCGCTCTGCTTGGGGTTGCCGGTGCGGCCGGAAAAGTATCAGCCGGCCCGCGTGCGCCCGGGTTTTGGTCCAGATGGCCACATGGGCAGGTCTTTGGGTAGGGCGGGACCGCTGGGCCCGCCGTCAGGAAATTCCCGTCCGTCCGGGGCCGCCCGGGTCCGCACGGCCGGCGGCCTCCGGGTAAGATTTTGTAACTTTTGCCGCGGCGGCGTGTTTTTGGCGCAACAACAAATTCATCCCCATGCAAACCCTCAACCTCTTCATCCTCACCGTGGCGCTTTTCGTTATTGCCATGGCGACCCTTATCAACGCCGAGACGGCCTGCGCCGTCATGGCCGCCGCCGGCGTGCTCACCATCGCGGTGCACGACTACTCCGGTCGGCGCGTCGTCTCCCGGCTGGCGGTCTGATCCCCGCCGGCCCGCACTGGAGCGGTCCCTGCCTTACGGCGGGGGCCGCTTTTTTTAGCGACTGGCGCCGAGCGCCTGCAGGTCAAGCGTGCCCTTGGTCTGTGTGGGCAGCTTGAGCTCGTCATCGCCCTCCTTGGTGAAGATGACACTGTCGAGACGGTAGCTGACCGCCGTCTGGCCCCGCATGGCGAGCACCTGCTGGACCAGTGCGATATTCTCCAGCATGAGGGTGACGTTGCGGGTGGTGGTGCTGAGCGGGGGCAGGCCGAAGGGTTCCTGGTTCACGGCTTTGCCGACGTAGGTGCCGTTGAGGTAGAGCTTGTGGCTGGTGCCGGCGAAGCCGAAGGGCGTGATGTTTTCGTTGACGAAACGCAGGGTGAGCACGGCGCGGGACTCGAGCAGGGTGGCGCCGGCGGGCTGCAGGTCCACGATGGTGACGCTGATTTCGCCCAGCTGGGCGGTTTTGTTCTGGCAGGCGGAGAACAGGAGGGTGCAGGCGACGAGCAGGGGCAGCAGGCGGGAAAATTTCATGGCGGCAACATGAGCGGGAGCGGGGCGAAACTTCAAGGCCGGGGACAAATCATTTTGTCAGGCAGGGTGAGGCGCCGCGGTCGGTCCAGGCACCGCGGCCAAGGCGCCGGTTGCTCAGCCCACGTTTGGCGGGGCGGGGCCGGCCCGGACCAAGGCGGGGGATCCGGCCGCCGGACGCAAGGGCCGGGCGTCACCCAAAATATCAGAACGTCGAGAGCGCCCGGGCGCTTTCGAGGAGGACCCACGCGCAACCGGTGCCAACAAGGAGATACAGGGCCTGGCGTGCCAGGCGGCGGCTGCGCAGCACCGTGTCGTGGAAATTCGTGTCCAGCGACCGGCGGTTGTTCTGCACCAGAAAGCTGACGAACTGGGAATTGCGGATCGGCCCGCGGGCCCCGTGCACCCGCCCGGAACGGACGGCGGGGCGATGCAGGAAATTGAGCAGGACGCGGAGCACGATGGTGGATAACGCAAATTTGGGGTGGTTTTTTCAAGGGGAAACTCGCTACCTAGGGCGGTTTCACGCCTTTTTCCCAAACCGCCCATGCACCACTTTCATTACGTTGGCCCCGACCTGCACTGCGAATCCGTCGACCTGGCCGCGGTCGCCAAGCTCTACGGCACCCCCACCTACGTCTACAGCGCGGGCACGATGGCGGACCACTACCACCGCCTCCAGCAGGGCCTCGCCGGGCTGGACCTGCAAATCTGCTATGCGATGAAGGCCAACTCCAATCTCGCCGTGCTGCGCCACTACGCGAATCTGGGCGCGGGCTTCGACCTCGTGAGCGGGGGCGAGCTCCGCCGCGTGCTGGCGGCCGGCGGCAACGTCCGCACGAGTGTCTTCGCCGGGGTCGGCAAGACCGAGGCCGAGATCAAACTGGCGCTGGAGCACGGCATCTACGCCTTCCACGTCGAGAGCGAGCCGGAGCTGGCGCGCATCAGCCACGTGGCGGGCCAGCTCGGGGTCCGGGCGCCCATCGCCATCCGCATCAACCCCGACGTGGACGCGCTGACCCATGCCAAGGTCACCACCGGCAAGAGCGACAACAAGTTCGGCATTCCCCTGCGCCACGCGGCCGCCGCCTATGAGGCCGCCGCCAAGCTGAAGAACATCGAGATCAAGGGCGTGCAGATGCACATCGGCTCACAGCTCACCGAGGCCGGCCCGTTCGTCGAGGCGGTGAAGAAGATCGCGCCCCTGGCCGCGCAGCTGAAGACGGCCTACGGCATCACCTATTTCTCCATCGGTGGCGGCCTGGGCATCGTCTATCAGGACTCGCTCGCCAGCGGTCAGCCGGCCTGGTGGGACGCGCTGCCGGCCGACCGGCGCCCGCTGACCCCCGAGACCTACGGCCAGGCCCTGACCCCGCTGCTGGCGCCGCTCGGCCTCAAGGTGCTGCTGGAGCACGGGCGCTTCATGGTCGGCAACGCCGGGGTGTTGCTGGCACGGGTGGAGCACCTCAAGCGCGGCGCGGGCAAAAACTTCCTCATTGTGGACGCCGCGATGAACGACCTTGTGCGCCCCGCCATGTATGACAGCTACCACGAGATCGTGCCGCTGCACCGCGACTCCTCCCGCCGCGCCCTCACCGCCGACATCGTCGGCCCCATCTGCGAATCAGGCGACTGTTTCGCGAAGGACCGGAAGATCCAGGAGGTCGGCGAGGGCGAGCTCATCGCCTTCATGAGCGCGGGCGCCTATGGCTACGTCATGGCCAGCCGTTACAACACCCGGGGCATGGCCGCCGAGGTGCTGGTGCAGGGCAGCATGTTTGAACTCGTCAACGCGCGCGAGACCTTCGAGCAGCTCATCGCCCACGAAAAGGTCCCCGCCTTTTTGCAATGACCCGGGGCGGGATCGTCCAAAATAATCCGTGCCCGCCCGCAAAACCATGCCTGATTCCCCCTGCATGAAATTCGTGGTCATTGGCGCCGGGGCCTGGGGCACCGCCTTTGCCGTGCATCTCGTCCGCACGGGACGGGAGGTCACGCTCGTGCCGCGGCGCCCGGAACAGGCGGAGGCCCTGGCGGCGAACCGCGAGAACGCCGAATATCTGCCGGGCATCGTGCTGCCGCCGGCGCTGCACATCACCGCGGACCTGGCCCGGGCGCTCGCCGACGCCGAGGTGGTGCTGCTGGCCTGTCCTTCCCACGCCCTGCGCGCGACCTGCGGGCGGCTGCAGGCGGCGCGGCCCGCGGAGCTGCGGCTGCGCATTGTGGTCAGCCTCGCCAAGGGCCTGGAGCTCGGCACGCACCTGCGGCCGTCGCAGGTGATGGCCGGGGTGCTGCCGGACCTGCTCGTGGGATCGATCACCGGCCCAACCAACGCCGCCGAGGTGGCGCGCGGGCTGCCGGCGGCGATGGTGCTCGCCGCGCTGCGCGACAGCCCCTGCGTCGCCGAGGTGCAGGCCGCCCTGAGTGACGCAAACCTGCGGGTTTATACGACCACGGACCTGGCGGGCGTGGAATTTGGCGGCTGCCTGAAGAACATCTATGCGATCGCGGCGGGCTGCTCCGACGGCCTCAGGCTCGGTGACAACACCAAGGCGGCGCTTCTGACGCGGGCGCTCACCGAAATGGTGCGGGTGGGCACGGCGCTCGGCGCCCGGCCGGACACCTTCTACGGGCTGAGCGGCTTTGGCGATCTCGTGGCCACCTGCCACGGCGGGTGGAGCCGCAACCGGGAATTCGGCCAGCGCCTCGGCGAGGGCGCGAACGCGGCGGAGCTGATCGCCCACCGCAAGACGGTGGTCGAGGGCTACAGGACGACCGCGGCCTTCGCCGGCCTCTGTGCGGCGCAGGGCATTGATGCGCCGATCCTCCGCGAGGTGCACGCCATCCTCTACGAGGGCAAGGCCCCGGCGGCGGCCCTCACCGCCCTGATGCGGCGCGGCCTCAAGAGCGAGACCACGCCGCCGCCGACCCCCGCCTGAGCCGTAACGATGCATTCGTGGTTCAACTGAATGGTTCTGCCTGAGCCGGCCGCTGTTGGCGCCGGTCCCTCCGCAAAGCAGCCGGCACCGCTCATACCAATCGCCCCAAGCTTTCAGGCCTTAACCACGGATTGGCTGATGTCGCTCCGCTCGGCACACGGAGAGGCACGGATTTGGTCTTTCGTAGGCCGTCCGCTGGCGGACGCTCACAGCGCCTGCAAACAGGCTGCCTACACTCAATCGGCCCCATCTCATGGGACTTGGTCTACACCGGGCCCGGGGTTTACCGGGGCGGCCGGGGCGTGGAATATTCAACGCGGCGCGGCCGGGACCGGTTTGTTGGCGCCCCGGGAGTCCCCACTTGACTCAGCTGGCGGAACCCCGCGCATTAGGCGCTTCGCCGCGTTGCCGGCAACCTGTTCCCCCTCCTTCCCATGACCTTCTTCGGCCTGCACTGGATTGATGCCTCCATTCTCTTTGCCTACATCATCGCGGTCCTCGTGATCGGCAAGGTGCTCGCCCACGGGGTGAAGGGCGAAAGCGACTTTTTCCTCGGCGGCCGTTCGCTGGGCAAGTGGTTCCAGTTTTTCCTGAGCTTCGGGAACATGACCGATCCCGGCCAGGCCACGACGACGTCGAGCTCCGTCTACCGGCAGGGGGCCGGCGGTGCCTGGCTCGCGCTCATCACCCTTTTCCTCACGCCCTACTACTGGTTCAGCAATGTGTGGTTCCGCCGCGTGCGCCTCACCACGATGGCGGATTTGTTTGAGGACCGCTTTGGCCGTCGCTTCCTCGCCACGCTGTATGCGGTGACCACCATCCTCATGGCGGTGGTCGGCATCGCCGGCGGCAACGTCGTCGCGTTGAAAACCCTCCAGCCGATGATGGTCAAGGCGGAGGCGGTCTGGTCGCCCGCGGAGAAGCAGATGGTGGTCGATTATCACGAGTTCACCATGCTGCGCAAACAGCGCCAGGCCGCGACCCTCACCGCACCGCTGGCCGGGCCGTCCGCCGCCCGCTACGAGGTGCTCAAGGGCTACTACGACCGCGGGCAGCTGCAGCCCTATGTGACCTACCTCAGGCCGATCCAGTTCTATCTCGTCTCGTCCGCGCTCGTGGCGGTGTTCGTGATGCTCGGCGGCCTCAAGGCCTCGGCGGTGGTGGATGCGCTGCAGGCCATCCTCGTCATCGTCATCTCCATCATGTTGATACCCTTCGGCCTCAGCAAGATTGGCGGCCTGCACGGGCTTCACGCCAAGGTGCCCGACGTCATGTTCAACCTTTTCGGCGGCGACCTTGCCAGTGAATACACCTGGTATTCCATCGCCTCGCTGCTGCTCGTGCAGCTCGTCGGCATCGTCGGCTCGCAGGCGAGCATGACCATCGCCGGCTCCGCCAAGAACGAACTCGCCGCGCGGCTCGGCTCGGTGACGGGCGGCTTCAGCAAGCGCTTCGTGACGATCGCGTGGGCCTTCTGCGGCCTGATTGCGATCGCGCTCTTCGGCCCGAATCTCGCCGATCCCGACCAGACCTGGGGCCTGCTGACCCGCGACCTGCTGCCGGTGGGCCTCATTGGCGTGATGATCATCGGCATCCTCGGCGGCAAACTGGCGGTGTTGGGCGCGGGCTCGGTGGTGCTGGCCGGCCTCGTGGTCAAGAACCTCTACGAGCCGATGTTTCCGGGGAAGTCCGAGAAGCACTACATGGTCGTCGCGCGCCTCACGGTGCCGGTGATGCTGGCCTGCGGCATCGCGGTCGGTCTCTACCTGAACAGCGTGATCGCGCTCCTGAAGTTTGCGATCGTCCTGCTCGTGATCTGGGGCGTGCCGATCACCCTCATCTTCCTGTGGCGCCGGCTGACGGAAACCGCCGTGCGCGTGCAGGTGATCGCGACCCTGATCTTCATCGCGGTCATCCCGTGGGGCGTCTCCTTCGTGCCGGCCCTCGCGCAATCCGGGGCGCTGACCGTCATGACGCGGGAGCGGGTGGTCACGGGCAGTGCCCGGGCCACCGTGGACGACGTCGCGGCCGGCCTGGCCGCGACGGCGGGGGAGCAGATCACCAAGACCAAGCGCATCGAGCCGGTCTCGGTCTATTTCGAGGAGGGGGTCGTGCACACCGACCTGCAGGACCTGAATTCACCGCGCACGGGCAAGGGCCTGTTCCGCGCCGAGGTTTACCTGCTCGCGCTGCTGGGCTTTGACGTGAAGGGCTTTTCGCCGGCGCAACTGATGACCACGCGCTACGTCGTCGATTCGCTGCTGCCGATCCTGATTCTCATCGGTGTGAGCCTGCTCACCCGGCCCACGGATCCGGTGCGGGTGGCGCGTTTCTACGTCCGCCTGAAGACGCCGGTCGGGCCGACGCTGGCGGACGACGCCCTGGCGGTGGAGGCGAGCTATGCCAATCCCACGCGCTACGACCACACGAAGCTCCTCCCGCACTCCAACTGGGAGCTGACCAAGTGGGACCGGCAGGATGCGCTCGGCTTCGCCGGCTGCTGCGTGCTGGTCGTCGGCATCCTCGTGTTCTTCAAGTTCGTGCTGACGGTCGGCGGCTGAGCGGGCCGCTGGCGGTGCCCGCGGAACATGTGGAAGCATGAGGGGGGCGCGGCCCGGCCGTTTGACCCCGTGGTCGGACTTTTTCACCACGGATTTCACTGAAAGCACGGATCGTTTTGAAAACTGGATTTAGACCAAGTCCCATGTGATGGGGCTGTTTTAGTGTAGGCAACCTGCTTGCAGGCGCTGTGAGCGTCCGCCAGCGGACGGCCTACGAAGGATCAAACCTCATCCGGTTGGCATGATCACAGATGGATGGGTTTGAATCTGTGCCTCTCCGTGCCATCTGTGGTTAAGTCTGAAAGCTTGGAACGATTGGCATTATCCGGCCCGGCCGGTTTTGATCCGCGGTCAGATTCCTGGCCCCGGGTTTTGACCGCCAGGCCGACGCCCGGCCCGCGCCGCACGTGAACGGGCGCGGATCAGGCCGGGCTTTACATGGGATAAAACATGCCGTAACGTTTTATCCATGCCCTACGAGCCGCTCACCAAAGTCCGCCTGA
>CAJBES010000260.1 GCA_903952145.1 uncultured Opitutaceae bacterium
CGAACCCGTCTACGCCCTCTGGCTCCTCGGCGCGACGCTCTTCTGGTTTGCCCTTGCCCGCTTCGTATTCAACCGCGGCCTGCGCCGTTATTCCAGTGCCAGCTCATGAACGCCGACTCCGCCATGACCGCCCTCCAGACCCGCCTCGGCTACACGTTTCGCGATGCAGCCCTCCTGGAACTTGCCCTCACCCATCCCTCCGTCGTCAACGAGTCCCCGGCTGGCCGCGAATCCAACCAGCGCCTCGAATTCCTCGGTGACGCCGTCCTCCAGCTCCTGCTCGCCGAGGAACTTTACGCCCGCTACCCCGGCGAGCGCGAAGGTCTCCTGAGCAAGCGCCGCTCCCTTCTCGTCAACCAGCGTTTCCTCACCGGACTCGCTCGCGAAGCCGGCGTCGACCAATGCCTGCGCCTCGGCCGGAGCGAACACAAGACCGGCGGCCGCAGCCGGCCATCCGTGTTGTCCGACGCCTTCGAGGCCGTCGTCGGCGCCATCTACCTCGACAGCGACCTCGCCACCGCACGCCGCGTCATCATAGCCGTTTACGGCGACCTCGACCGCCGCCTCGAAGGTCTGCTGCCGGCCGACAATCCCAAGGGCCGCCTGCAGGAACTCGTGCAGCCGACCCACGGCAACAGCGCCCTCTGTTACGAAGTCATCCGCACCACCGGTGAGGACCACCTGCGCGAATACGAGGTCGCCGTCCGTCTGCTCGACCGCGTCGTCGGCACCGGCACCGGTTCCTCCAAGCAAAACGCCGAGGAGGCCGCCGCCCGCGCCGCCTTGGCCACCCTGCGGACCACGCCCCTTTCCTAGCGCCGGAGCTCGGCGCCACCCGGCGCACCGCCTTGCCCCTCCGGCTTTTCGCTTTTCCGTCTTTTCACGTTTCCGCGCCTGACCATGGCTGATTCCACCACCCCGCGGCTCAAACTCACCGGCGTCTGCCCGCCGGCACGCGGCTGCGTGGTTGACGAGCTCACCCGGATGCGGCCCGCACCGGTGTGGCTGGTGCTGACCGAAGATCTCAAAACAGCCGAGCACCTGGCCGAGGACATCGAATTTGCCCATCACGCCGCCGGCGATGCGCGGCCGCTTTCGACCCTGGTATTTCCTGAGTCGATGCCGAACAGCCGCGACATGCAGGAGGCCTTCGCCGCGTCGGGCGACCGTCTGACCGTGCTCAGCCGGCTTCGCGCCCTCCGCCGGGTCACCTCGGCGACCGAGTCCCTGGTCGTCGTCACCACGCCCGCAGCGCTGCTCCAGCCCGTGCCTGCATTGGAGGAATTCGCCACCCGTGAATTTGTGCTCACCCGCGGCCAAGCCCAGTCCTTCGCCGGCCTGCTCGAACAATTGCGCGAACTCGACTACGACTCCGAGGCCGTCTGCGAGGCACCGGGGCACTACGCCGTGCGCGGCGGGATCATTGATATCTATCCGGTCACGGCAAACCGTCCCTACCGGCTCGATTTCTTCGGCGATGAGATCGAGGGCATTCGGGCTTTTGACCCTGTCACGCAGCGCTCGGCCGAGACGGTTGCTGCCATCACCCTTTCCGCCTCACCCCGCCTGAAACTGGCTGACTCGACCACTGGCATTGCCGACTACCTCTCGCCGCAGACCCACCTCGTCTTCATCGAGCCGGCCGCACTTGATGAGGAATTCAACGCCTTCGTGGGCGAAGTTGCCGATCCACTTGCACCCCTGCTGGCCAAATGCACCGCTCGCTGCGGCCTGAGCGACCTCGACGAGGCCAGTGCCCTCTTTGACGGTGCGGAGCAGGAGGCGACTTGGGACACCGAGAGCCTGTCCCATCACCGCAGCTATCCCGTGGACTCGCTCATCGCGCAGGAGCGCCTGCAAGTCGAGGAGTCGTCCCGGCGTCAGTTTCTGCAGCAGGTCGCCAGCTGGCGCGCCGAGGGCTATGGCATTTGCTGTGTGGCCTCGAAAGAGGGCGAACAGCAGCGCATGGCGGAAGTGCTGGCCGCGAGCGCGGCCTTCGGGAAGACGCCGCCACGGTTCCTGCGCGGCACACTCAACGAGGGCTTTCGCCTGACCTTCCGCCCCGGGGCCGCCCGGCTGCAGTGGCAGCAAGGCATCGGACCCCGCGGGTTGGTGCTGATCACCGAGACTGAGATTTTTGGCCGCCAGCGCCAGCGCCGTCCGGTGCTCAACCCCCGGGCCATCGCGACACGCGCCCAGATCGACCAGTTGCTCGACTTCTCCGAACTCGTCGAGGGCGACTTCGTCGTGCATCTCCAGCACGGCATCGCGCTCTATCGTGGCGTGACCAAACTCGACACCGCCCAGGGTGTCCGCGAAGTCATCTCCTTGGAATTCGACGACCAGGTCACCCTCCATGTGCCGCTGCAGGAATCGCATCTCATCAGTCGCTACGTCGGCCTGAGCAAAACCCGGCCGCAGTTGGGCCGCATCGGGTCCGGTCGCTGGGAAAAGGCGCGCCAGGCGGCCGAGCGCTCAACCATTGATCTCGCCGCCGAGTTGCTCCGCATCCAGGCCGCCCGCGAGGCCCAGCCCGGCCACGCGTTCCTGCCGGACAACACCTGGCAGAAGGAGTTCGAGGCCTCATTTTCCTTCACGGAAACCCGCGACCAGTTGCGGGCGATTCACGAAACCAAGGCCGACATGGAACGCACGCGGCCGATGGACCGTCTTGTGTGCGGCGACGTGGGTTTCGGCAAGACGGAGGTCGCCATCCGGGCCGCGTTCAAAGCCGTGCAGGGCGGCCGCCAGGTTGGTGTGCTCGTGCCGACCACCGTGCTGGCGCAGCAGCATCTCAACACCTTCCGCGAACGCATGGCCGGTTATCCCGTCGCCATCGAAATGCTCAGCCGCTTTCGCTCGCGCGCGGAGCAGCGCAGCATCCTGGCCGCGACCGCCGCCGGCCAGGTTGACATCCTCATCGGCACCCACCGGCTCCTGCAACGCGACATCGTATTTCGTGAGCTCGGCCTCGTCGTTATCGATGAGGAACAGCGTTTCGGCGTGAAGCACAAGGAGCGCTTCAAGGCGATGCGCGCCACGGTCGATGTGCTCTCGATGAGCGCCACGCCCATTCCCCGCACCCTTTACATGGCGCTGACCGGCGCCCGCGACCTCAGCGTCATTGAGACCGCGCCTACCAATCGCCACCCGATCCAGACCATCGTCCGGACCTACGAGGAAAAGATCGTCATCGATGCCATCCACCATGAAATCCGCCGCGGCGGCCAGGTCTTCTACCTGCACAACCGCGTCCTGACCATCGACCTCGTCGCGGCGCGGCTCCGGGAGCTGCTGCCCGGCCTTACCATTGGCGTGGGTCACGGTCAGCTGAAGGCCGATGCACTTGAACGGATGATGACCGATTTCGTGGCCGGCAAGTATCAGGTGCTCGTCTGCACCACCATCATCGAGAGCGGCCTCGATATCCCGAATTGCAACACCCTCATCATCGAGGGGGCGGACCGTTTCGGGCTGTCGCAACTCTACCAGCTCCGCGGGCGCGTCGGCCGTTTCAAGCATCAGGCCTACGCCTACCTGCTGCTACACCGGCACACCCGCCTCCTTGAGGTCGCCCGCCAGCGTCTCAACGCCATCCGCCACCACACCCAGCTGGGCGCAGGATTCCGTATCGCCATGCGCGATCTCGAGCTCCGCGGCGCCGGCAACCTCCTCGGCGCCGAGCAAAGCGGCCACATTGTCGGGGTCGGTTTCGAGCTTTACTGCCAACTTCTGCGCCAGTCCGTTGCCCGCCTCAAGGGTGACAAGCAGGCTTCGGCCATTCGCGCCAGTGTCAAACTGGACTTCGTCTTCATCGGCGAGGGTGGCGGCGAGGATTCGGGCCGCGGACGCTACGAGGATAGCTATACTATCCTCAAGGCCCAGGAGGACGCGGCCGGCATCGAGGTGCCCAGGATCCAGGCGCGCATTCCAACCGCCTACATCGGCGAAACTCGTTTGCGGATAGATTTTTACCGACGCCTGGCCATGGCCGAAAACCCGGCCCGGGTGAAGGAGATCCATCTGGAATTGCGCGACCGTTTCGGCAAATACGGCGAAGAGGTCAAAGCCCTGCTCCTGGTCACGGAAATCCGCGTCCGGGCGGAACAAAAAGCCATTATTTCCGTCATAAGCGAGTCGAGCAGGCTGAAGTGTCTCCGCCACAGCGGCCGCCGCGATGACTGGGTCCAGGTCGGCACCCGGTTTCCAAGGTTGACCGCCCCAAAGCCCCTTCTACGTTTGCACGAAATCATTTCATTTTTGAACAATCTGCCCAACCCATGACGTTTCGTCGCTACGCTGCCTTCGTTCTCCTTGCCGCCGGGTGCGGTGCCAATGCTTTCAGCCAGACCGCCTCGCTCTCGTCCGCGGATGGGTTGAACTTGCGCTTCGCCAACGGCATCGCCGCCATCGCGGAAGAGAAGGTGATAACCGTGGACGATGTCCGCCGGGAAATCGCCCCCCTCGTCCAACAAATCCAGCGCGAATCCCGGGATGAGAAGGAGTTCAACCAGAAGCTGGAGGAGCTCCAGGACGACGTCATCCAAAGCCTGATCGACCGCGTCCTCATTGTGAAGGAGTTCCGCAAGGATGAGAAGAAACACATCCCCGCGGGTTTTATCGACAGCCGTATCGCCGACACTCAGGCCGAACAGTTCGACAACGACCGCTCGAAGTTCCTCGCCTACCTCCGCTCCCGCAACACCACCATCCGCGAATACCGCCGCGAGGTTGAGGAGGAGATCATCTACAACTACATGCGCCAGCAGCAGCGCAAATCCTACAGCATCGTCAGCCCCGTGCGCATGGAGACCTTTTACCGGGAAAACAAGGACCGGTTTTTCCAGGAGGACAGCGTGCATCTGCGCCTCATCCAGTTCAACCGGCGCGACGGCGCGACCGACGTTGACTTGAACAACAAAGCGATGGAGGTCATCGGCCGTTTCCAGAGCGGGGAAAAATTTGAGGATCTGGCCCGGGAATACAGCCAGGACTCCCGCCGCACCAAAGGCGGTGACTGGGGCTGGCAGAAACGCCCGGACCTGAAGAAGGAATTTAGCGAGCCCCTCTTCGCCCTCAAAAAGAGCGAGGTCACCCAGCCCATCATCCTGCCCGAGGGGGCCTTCATCCTTTATGCGGAGGACCGCAAATACGCAGGCATCCAGCCCCTGGACGAAGTGCGCGACGTCATTGAGCGCATGCTGATCCAGCAGATGACCAACCAGAACCAGGAACGCTGGCTCGAACGGCTGCGCCGCAACGGCTACGTGAAACACTACTGAGCACCGCGCCAGCGGCGGCTCAGCGCGACTTGGGCGAGATCTTCTCCGGCGGGACTTTCGCGTTTAGGCAGGAATCGATCCACGTTCCCTGCGGCCGGGCCCACTCGGCGGCGTTCGCAATCACCCGCCGGACGTTTTTATCGTAGTAAGTCGGGTAGGTCTCATGCCCGGGACGGAAATAAAAGATTCTGCCGTTCCCGCGCGTCCAGCAACAGCCGCTGCGGAAGACCTCCCCGCCCTCGAACCACGAGATGAACACCTGCTCGTCCGGCGGCGGCACCCCGAAGGGCTCGCCATACATTTCCTCCGCGGACAGTTCGAAATACCGGTCGATGCCTTGTGCGATGGGATGTCCGGGGTTGCACACCCAGAGGCGTTCCCGCTCGTCGGCCTCGCGCCACGTCAGCGAACAAGTGGTGCCCATCAGACGCTTGAAGACTTTCGCGTAATGCCCCGAGTGGAGCACGATCAGGCCCATGCCCTCCAGGACGCGTTTCTGCACCCGTTCTGCGATGCGGTCCTCCACCTGGGCGTGCGCCATGTGCCCCCACCAGGTCAGCACATCCGTCCGGGCCAGCCGCTCCTCAGTCAGGCCGTGCTCCGGCTCCTGCAACGTGACCGCGGTCACTTGCGCCGTAGGCAGCAGCTCCCGGATTCCCTCGGCAATCACCGTGTGCATGCCCTTGGGATAGACCGCCGCGACGGCGGGATGTTGGTGTTCGTGGACGTTTTCGCCCCAGACCGTGATGCGGAGAGGTTTCATGTGAATGAGAGAAGACAGGGTTTGCACGTTTGCCGCAGTTCGGCCAGAAAGCAATCTGTCATGACCGAGTCGGCCCCCTCTCCCGAGAACCGCCTGCGCGCCACCGCACTCGCCGAACGTCCGCAGGAACGCATGGAAAATCACGGCGTGGGAGCCCTGGCCGACACCGAGCTGCTCGCGATGCTCCTGCGCAGCGGCACCCGCGGCATCGACGTGCTCTCACTCTCCGCCCGGTTGATGCAGGAGGCGGGTTCGCTCGCCGGTCTCATTGGCTGGCAGGAAAACGACTTCCGGCGCTTCAAGGGCATCGGCCACGTGAAGGCCCTCCAGCTGGTCGCCGTCGTGGATGTCGTCCGTCGCGTCCTCCTTCAGCAACAGGGCGAGTCGCCGCTGCTCAACCGGCCCAAACTCATCATCAATTACCTTTTCCCCCTCGCTTCCGGCCTGGCCGTCGAAAAATTCTGGGTGCTGAGCCTCAATCGCCGGAACCGGCTCATCCGGTGCAGCGAAGTCACCTCGGGCACCGCCACCTCAGCCCTCGCTCACCCACGGGAGGTCTATCGCGAGGCGCTGCGCCTCTCCGCCACCGCCGTCGTCTGTGCGCATAACCATCCCTCGGGCGACCCGGCCCCGAGCGCCGCGGACATTCAGGTTACCCGCCAGTTGCGCGAAGCTGCCCGCACTCTGGACATAGAACTGCTGGACCACGTCATTGTCGGCCGCACAGGGGCGGATCCGGGCGGCCGCGGCTATTACAGCTTCCGCGAGGCTGGCGTGCTGTAGGGCCCTCAGCGACCGGTTGTGCCTCCGGCCAAGCCGTCAGCCAACGGGTCGGTCAGGGTTGAGGGTTCCGCCGCCCCGCGCATCTTTGCCGCAGGCCGCCCTGCCTCTGGCGCAGTGGCGGAGTTTTCAGACGACGGATGAAAGCAGGGTTGTAAATTCCACTTCGACAATCCCCGCGTTACCCGCTAGCCATCCCTCCATGGACAAGCCCAACAAAAAGGAAGTGATGCAACGGATCGTGGCGTGCGTCGGCACCACCGAGGCCATCCGTCTGGTCTCTGATGCCTACAGCGCCGAAGTGCTGGCCACCCGCATCGGTCGCATTGAGGAAGGCAGTCAGAATTTCATCAAACAGGCCCGGGCGCCACTGGACCTGATGCAAATGGCCTTGGACCGCGTGCTCACCATCTGCGAGCTGACCAAGCCCTAGGACGGTTTCAATTTTGCCAGACGCATCCGCTCAAGCAGGCCGCGCGCTTGCTCGCGCGCAAATCTCGCGGCACCTGCAAGCAGGCGGCCCACCGCCTACCGCCAAAAAGGGTCGCATCCTAACGTCACCGCTTGGGGGACATGCCTTCTGGCAATCGGCGCAATCACGCCGGTGGACCTGACCGAGCAACGCTAGTCACCCTTGCCGAGCAGTTCCCGGGCGTGCGCCAGCGCGCTCTTGGCCGTGCGATCGCCGAGCATGCGCGCCAGTTCGCTGATGCGGGCCTGGCGGCTGGCGTGGATCGGGGCGATGGCGATCTCGGTGCGGTCCTTCGACTGGTCTTTGGTGACCACCAGATGGCCCGTGGCATGGGCCGCGACTTGTGGCAGGTGGGTGACGCACAACACCTGATGGCAGCGCGCGATCTCCGCCATCGTTGCCCCGACCACACTGCCGATCTCGCCACCCACATTCGAGTCCACCTCGTCGAAGACCAGCAATGGCACGCCGTCGAGGTCGGCCAGCACCGCCTTGAGCGCCAGCATCACGCGCGCGAGTTCACCACTCGACGCGATGCGCCCCAGTGGCAGCGGCGGTTCGCCCACGTTCGGAGAAAAGATAAATTCGCAGCGGCAGTCGCCCGCCGGCCCGAGCTCGGCCAGCGGCAGGATGTCGATGCGGAAATCAGCCTTCCTGAATCCCAGCCGCGCAATGTTCCTGGCTGCGGCCAGGGCCAGCTCCTTCGCGGCCTTCTCCCGCAGCGTCCGCAACGCCTGCGCCAGCTGCTTCGCCGCCCGCAAGGCCGCGGCCATCCGTTGGTCCAGACGCGTCAGGGCGCCCTCGAGGTCGCCCTGCACTTCCAAACGCCGCCTCATTTCTTCCCGGGCGGCGAGCACCGCCGGCAGGTCACCGCCGTATTTGCGCTTCAGTTCCAACCAGGTGTTCATCCTGGCGGCGAGTTGCTCCGCGTGCTCCGGGTCAAACTGGAATTGCTGGCTCAGGGCATCAAACTCTGCGCCGAGGTCGCTCAACTCCACCGCCGCAGTGGCCAGTCGCTCGGACAAGGTCCGGCCCGCCGGGTCCAGGCTCTCCAGTGCCCGGGCTTCCCGCAGCAGGGACCCCACCCGGCTTTGCACGCCGTCCTCGCCGGTGAGACCCGCGGCCAGGCCGCGGGTCAGCTCGATCAATTCCTGCGCCCGGCTCAGGCGCTGGAAATCGCGCTCCAGTTCCTCGACCGCCGCCTCGGTCAGTTCCAGCGCCTCGATCCGCGCCAGCTGGTTGCGGATAAAGTCCATCTGATCCGGCGCCAGCTTCGTCTCCTGCGTCAATTTTTCGCGCTCGGCCAGCAAATCGCGCCAACGGCGGTAACCCTCGGCGTAGGCGGCCCGTGCGGGCCCGGCCCGCGCGAAAAGGTCCAGCAACTCCAGTTGACAACTTTCCTTGAGCAGACGGCGGGGCTCGCTGGGGCCGTGGAAATCCACCCAATGTTCGCCGAGCTGCTGGAGCGCGGCCAGGGTCGCCAGCCCCCCGTTGACGGTGATTTTCGGGGCTTTGTCACGCGGCAGGCTCCGCTTCATGATCAGCACACCGTCCTCACAGGCGGGCAGATCCAGTGTCGCGAGGATGGAATCGATCTGGGCCGGGTTCTCAAAATACAGGCTGGCCTCGACCTCGCACGCCGCGGCGCCCTGCCGGATGACCGTCTTGTCGGCACGCTCACCCGCCAGGAGGCTCAGGGCCCCGAGCAATATGCTCTTGCCGGCACCGGTCTCACCGGTCACCGCGGTGAACCCCGCCTCAAAATCGAGACCGACTTCCTCGATCAGGGCCAGGTTACGGATGCGGAGCGACTGGAGCATGGGGCTAATAGGCACAAAAAAACCGCCAGGGTTCAAGCGGCGGTTTCAAGTGGCGGACCCTGCCGAATTCGAACCAAGGCGTCGGGGCACCTCCCCATACGCCGGGCAGGCCCATGATCACCCAAGTCCATTACGATACGCTCATGAAGGAACGTCAAAAACGCGGCGGCTTGGGCCTATGCTCCGCAGCGGATCACCATCGCGGAATCGGACCCCATGCGCCCCAAACGGCAGCCCCGATCTATTTGCCGGCCGCAACCCGACGATAGGTGTCGCCGAAATGGCGCAGGTCGGTGTCCGCACCGATTTCCACCTGCCCCCGACTGGAGGTGACCAGACATAACGTGCCAACACGACGCCGGCTCCAGACAAACGTCTCGGTGAACTTGCGGATCTGGTGCAATGCACCGGCGGGATCGCGCGCCAGCAGGGAGAACTCGATGCCCCCTTCGGACTTGATCCTCATGATCCTGCTGCCGGCGTCAGACCCGGTGGCATAAACTCCCGGCACGCGCCGCCGCAACTCGGAAAGCTGCGTCAGATCCGTGATGGGGGCGCATTCCGGCGGAGGCAGATCGTGTGCGCGCATCAGATACTGGGCCAGTGCCCAGAGGTTGAGGCCGAGCCCGACCACCAGAATGGCCACCGCCAGCATGCCATTGTGTTTCCGCTGGGGGGCGATGACATCCAGGTCCGGAAATGCGGCCGAAACTGAAGCAGCTGCGAACGCCGGGCCTCCCTCCAGCAGCGCCATCAATGCCGGCAATTCAAACTGGCTGCTGGGCTGCGATACATCGCGTGCGTTGTAAAGATGCAGCCGGCCGCGGTTGGTCCGGATGAGGTGAGCCTCATCCCGCACGCGGACGATGACATGGGGATCGCCATATTGGTTTTGGATCGCGTCGATGGAGGTGAAGCGCGTGAGCAGCGTTGCCAGTTCCGTCGCGGTCATCTCGCCATGGTCGATCTGGTCGGAAGCCGGATCCACGGTCGCGCCGTCCCGGCTGAGTTGATGAGTGGTGACTTTCATCCGGATCCCTCAGCGTTTTTTCGCGTCCTGCTTGGCTTGGGCCGCCTGCAGGGTGCTCTCATACTGGGCGAGCGCAGCAGCCAGCGTGGTCTGTGCATTCAGGTATCCCTGAAGGACGCTCGCCATCTGCTGGTCCTTCGCGGTGGTGTCGAGCAGACGCTCCCCGGCATTCTTGTAATTTTCCAGATTGTTTTTAAGCGATTTCGGGAAGTTCACATCGAGTTTGTCAGCCCACTTGGACAGGACATCCAAGTTCTTTTCTGCCTGTTTCATGTCGGCCTTGGCCGTGCTCTGTGCCGTCCCGAAAGCTTTGATCGCATCCGCCTTTGCTTGTGCCGCCGCGGCCGCGGCCGCCTGCGCATCTGCCGCCGCCTTCGCGGCCGCATCCGCTGCTGCCTGCGCCGCTGCATCTGCCGCCGCCTGCGCTGTGGCCGCATCCGCTGCTGCTTGCGCCGCCTTGGCATCTGCGGCCGCCTTTGCAGCCGCATCCGCTGCTGCCTTCGCTGCTGCATCAACCGCCGCTTGGTCGGTCACACCAGCTGGGGTGCCTGTAGCTGCTGCGACATAGGCGGGGTCGTCTTCGATCACGTAAAGCGGCAGGTTCAGATACCCCGCCTGAAAAGCGCCGGTGGCCAGGTTCCCGTCATCATAAAGCTCGTCGAACGATTTCATCTCAACCTGTGTCATCCTCACGGGTGAAGCTTCAGTTGGCAGGATGCTGATGGCGGCACGGACCTTGCGCCCGTTGTGCGTGACATCCTGTTCCCAGACGTAACCTCCCCCGAAACTCGTGGTTCCGGTCCAGCTGGTGGTGCGCAAATAATCCTGCATCCCCTCCGGTATGGTCCCGACGCTCGTTGTTACCAGCGGCCAGCGGTTGTTCGCTGAGTAGTAGTGTTGGAATGCGCCGGTAAACACGCGCAGATCATTGTTCAGGACACTGAAACGGGAATTGCGCTGCATGCGCTGGAATGCCGGCAACGCGATGGCTGTAATTATGCCCATAATCGCCAGCACTATGGACAATTCCAGCAGGGTGAATCCCCGGGGTCGTTCCGGGAAAGCGTGCAGGCGGCCGGCAGGGGGAAGCATCATCATGGGTGGGCTGATCTTGGTCATGATGGCTCCGCCCCCCAGCAGCACAAGCGCAATGTCCCCCGCGCCCCCGGCGATACGTGGGCCTGGCCTGATCGATGGGTAAAGCCCATCCTTGCCGCCGTGGGCCACGTTCCGCACGGCACACCGATCACACGGATGGATCCAATCGCCGTGGTGCGGCATCCGTGCGCTCCTCCAATCCGTGGTTAAAGTCTGAAAGCTTGGGACGCTGGTGATCACATCGGTCCGGCGACTGTGCCACTTTGAGAAACCAATCCATCAACCAAGTCCACGGTATTGACGTGACTACCAGGTCTGATTCCAATGCCTGTGCATGCCGTATGACTGTGGCGTGGGGCATCGCTTTCCACCCCCTTCTACCGCCGGCGTCAATCCCACTGATCCTACTATCCCCTGCCCCCTCGGCGCAGCCGCCTTACAGCCGCGCCGGCCCCCAGCCGGTCCGATTCCCAAGCCCATGAAACCAAGCCCGTCCACAGCATCCCAACCGAGCCGGATTCTGATCGTGGACGACGACCGCCTGAACCTGAGCATCCTGGCCAGCATTCTTCGGCCCGAGGGTTATGAGCTGATTGAGGCGACCACGGGTGAAGCCGCCCTCGAAAAATATGCCGCGCGGCGGCCGGATCTCGTGCTTATGGATGTGATGCTGCCGGGCATCGACGGTTTCGAGGCCTGCCAGCGGCTTAAACAGCAGGACGGCCATCTGTGCGCCCCGGTGATTTTCATCACCGCCAAGTCGGAATCGGACGATGTCGTGCAGGGATTTGCGGCCGGCGGCGTGGATTATCTGCCCAAGCCGTTTCGCGCCAAAGAGGTCGCCGCGCGCGTCCGCCTCCATCTGCAAAACCGGGCGTTGATCGAGGAGCAGCGGCATCTGGTCGGGCAATTGAGCAGCGCGAATGCTGCCAAGAACCAACTGCTGGGCATGGCCGCCCATGATCTGCGCAATCCGCTCGCCTCCGTCCGTGCCTTGGCGGGATTTCTGCAGGAGGACTCCACCGGACCCTTGAACGCAGATCAAAAAGACCTCGTCGGGACCATCCTGGAAGCCAGCCAGTCCATGCTTGCCCTGGTCAACGAACTCCTCGACACGTCGGTGCTGGAGTCGGGTGCGGTGGCCATCCAACTGCAGGACGCCGCGCTCGCCGACCTGCTGCAAAAGGAGATCCGGCTGCACAACATCAACGCCGCGGGCAAAGGCACCCGCATCGAGCTTGCGCCCGGTTCCGCCCTGCCGGCGCGGCTCAGGTTCGATCCCGCCAAGCTCCGGCAAGTCGTGAGCAATCTCCTGAGCAATGCCTGCAAATTTTCCCCGCCCCATTCCGTGATCACGGTCCGGACCGAACTTACCCCGGGCGGGTGCACCATCGCGGTGGAAGATCAAGGCCCCGGCATTCCGGCAACCGAGCAGCACAAGCTGTTTCAGGATTTCGGACGCACTTCCGTGCGGCCCACCGCCGGCGAAAAAAGCACCGGCTTGGGTCTCGCCATTTGCCGCCGCATCATGGAGGCTCACGGCGGTTCCATCAGCGCGGAATCCCGGCCCGGGCACGGCAGTGTTTTTAAATTTTCCCTCCCTTTACCATGAACTTCCAAGGCAAGGTTCTGCTCGCCGACGACGAAGCGCACATCCGAAAATTTCTTGGCATCCTGCTGCGCAAACTTGGCGCACCCGCCGTGATCGAGGCGCGCGACGGCCAGGAAGCGGTCGATCTTTACCGTCACGAAAATCCCGACTTGGTGTTGCTCGACGTCAGCATGCCGGTCTTGGACGGTTTGCAGGCGCTGGGCCGGATCAGGCAGGCCGATCCCAGCGCGATCGTCATCATGCTCACGTCGCTGACCAACCGGCAGACCATTGACGAATGCTTCCGGCTCGGTGCCGTCGCCTACCTCCGCAAGGACCTGCCGCCCGCGGAATTACTGGCTGAATTGAAAAAAATCATCGGCGAGTCTTTCGAGGAAAATCCGCCCGCCTCCACTCCACCGCCTTGAACTCCACGCCCCCCCCCACCCCTCCGCCGGCGACGCCGGTCGCCCCGGTGCTGACCGAAGTGCGTTACTCCCTGCCCGAGCTGCTCAAAGAGATTGAACAGGAACGTTTGAGCCAGCCCTTTGCCATGGAGAAACTTGATCAGGTCGAGATTGCCAAACTGTTCAGCAAACCCCGCGCCCGTCGTGTCCTCAAGTCCCGGAAATAAGCCCTTCCTGCAGACCCTGCGCCACCAGCCGTATTTTGATTTCGGCCGGGAATTGACCGCCTTGGTGCAGGAACACGGCCATGACTCGCTCGACCTCCTTCAGGCCTTGATCGGGCAGAATCTCCTCCCCAAGGACGAGGCCTGCCGGCTTTGGGCCGACTCCCTCGGCACCGCGTATGTGGATGTCCTCGCCTCCGTCATCACCGATGAAGCCGTGGAAAAAATCCCACAAGGTATCGCCCGGAAGGTGCAGGCGATCGGTCTCTATGTCATCGATGGCGTGCTCACCGTCGCCATGGCCAAGCCCGACGACGAGGACATGGTGCGACGGCTCCGCCAGATCGTGCAGCTGCCTTTGAGCCCCGTCTTCGGCCTGCCCGGCGAAATCGAGAATGCGATCGCCATCCAATACTGCACGGAAAAGAGCTTGCACGACATGCTGGATGAGGCGGAAAAAAACGGCCTCAATCTTGCCTCGACCACCGATGGCAGCATGGACGCGCTGGCCGATTCGGCATCGCTGGTTCAGGTGCTCGATACCCTCATCCATTTCGCTCTCCGGGAGCGCGCCACCGACATCCATATCGAACCCCAGGAGATCCAATCCCGCATCCGGTTTCGCGTCGATGGCAACCTCCGTGAAATGCTCGTGTTCTCACGCAAACTGCACCGGGCACTGATCACCCGCCTCAAAATCCTCAGCGACCTTAACATTGCCGAAAGCCGGTTTCCGCAGGACGGGCGCTTCTCCATTGCCATCGGCACGACCAAGGCCCATTTCCGGTTTTCCAGCATTCCTTCCATCCATGGGGAGAAGGCGGTGATCCGGATCCTCGCGTCCACGGACAAGAAATCGATGCTCACGCTCGACGCGATGCTCGTGTCCCAGAACGTTCTCCGGCCGTTCCGCCGGCTGGTGCAGAATCCCAACGGCATCATCTTTGTCACCGGGCCCACCGGGTCGGGCAAAACCACGACGCTCTACGCGGCGCTGCACGAGATCAACGATCCGAAGGTCAACATCTCGACGATCGAGGATCCGGTGGAAATCCAGCTCAAGGGGGTCACCCAAAGCCAGATCAACACGCACATCGACCTGAAGTTTCCCACGATGCTGCGCTCACTCCTCCGGCAGGATCCGGACATCATCCTCGTGGGCGAGATCCGCGATCTGGAAACCGCCAAGGTCGCCACCGAGGCCGCCCTCACCGGGCACCTGGTGCTCGCCACCCTGCACACCAACACCGCGCCCCAGGCCATCGTGCGGCTGATGGAAATCGGCGTCGCGCCCTATATGGTGGCACCGTCGGTCATTGGGGTCCTGGCCCAGCGCCTCGCCGCGCGGATTTGCGAGAAATGCAAGGAAGCCTACACGCCCCCGCGCGAAACCCTGCTCCGCTACTTTCAGGAGGAGGGTCTGGTGGATGTCCCCTTCTACCGGGGGCGCGGCTGTCCCCATTGCCGCGGGACCGGGTATCGCGGACGGGTCGCGTTTCATGAGCTCGTGCTGATCACCGATGAGATCCGCCAGCTCATTTCCGATGGCCGCAGTGCCCAGGAAATCACCCGCGCCGCCGCCAAGGTGGGTTACCGCTCACTCCGCTACGACGGTCTCAAAAAAGTCCTGCTCGGGCTGACCACCATCGAGGAGATCGAGGAGAGCACTTCTTTCGAATGGGCGAGCTGACGGGGCCGCGCTGGCCAAAGCAGGCGCTGCAAGCGGCGCAATCCGTCCTTGGCCGTTTCCCGCAGCCCCTGCCCGTTAACCGCGATGGGGTGCCTTTCCCGGGGCGATCGGGCTTACTACGGCTTGGCCGTCCGTGCCGGCCGGACGGTGCCGGCCTTCGCCAGCACCGCAGTCACCGCCTCTATCAGCACGGTGAGCGGAAAAGGTTTCTGTAGCGTGCAGTCGGCACCCAGCCCGTTCGCGAGATCGAGATAAAGCGGCGCATTGGCCGCCGCCCCGCCCGACATCGCGATGATGCCAAGCCCGGGGTGCGCCCGGCGCAGTTCCCGCACGGTGGCGATGCCTTCCTTGTTGGGCATCACGATGTCGGTCAGCACCAGGTCGGTGGGCTGCGCGTTGAACAGCTTCAACCCCAGGTCGCCGTCCGCCGCCTGCGTGACGTTAAAGCCCTGGGAGGCCAGGGCCTCGGCCAGCGCGGTGCGGAACAACTCGTCGTCATCAATGACAAGAATGGAGGACATGGGCATCAAGGTTGGGGTTTGGGATGGAGCACCCGGTGGACCACCGCGAGCAGATCGACGGCCGTAAAGGGTTTGGTGAGAAAAGCCGTCGCCATGAGCTTTGCCTCCGCGACATTGAGGCTGTTGACCCCGATGCTGGCGAGCCCGCTGATGGCGACGATCGGGAGGTCGGGTTTCAGCTTCAGGAGTGTGCTGGTCAGAATGGCGCCGTTGAGGTTGGGCATGTCCACGTCGGTGATGACGAGGGCGATCTCGCGGGATCTCCGGTTGTAATTGACGATGGCCTCCACGCCATCGGCGCAGCTCAGGACTTGGTAGCCTTGGTGGCCCAGAATCTCCCCGACGATTTCCCGGATCGAGACGTCGTCGTCCACCACGAGGATGAGCTCTTCCCGGCCCTTGGGGACGGGCAACGGAGTGTCGCTGACGGCCTTGTGCTCCACCTCTTGGCTCGCCGGGAGAAAGATGCGGAAAGTCGTGCCGTGCCCGACGGTGGTCTCCAGTTGGATGAAACCCAGATGGCCGGTCACGATGCCGCGCACCGTGGCGAGGCCGAGGCCGGTGCCCTTGTCCGACGTCTTGGTCGTGAAGAACGAGTCCCAGATGTGCGGGAGCACGTCCGGGGGGATGCCGGTACCGGTGTCTGCGACCTCCAGAACCAGCCAGTCGCCAGCCCGGGCCCCTGGGATGCCCCCGGCTTCCGCCGGACCGAGGCACCGGTTGCTGATGTTCACTGTCAGCGTGCCGCCGTGCGGCATGGCGTCGCGGGCGTTGACGCACAGGTTGAGCAGGACCTGGTGGATTTGGGTGGGATTGGCCTGCACCGGCCAGGCGTTGGTGGCAATGTGCTGTTCCAGCGTGATGTCCTTCGGGAAAGAAGCCTCGAGGATGGCGAGCACATCACGGGCGATGTGTTTCAACTGGGTGATCCGAGGGGCGCCAGTGGTGCCCTGCGCAAACGCGAGGATCTGCCGCACCAAGCCGGACCCGCGCTCGGCGCTCTTTTCGAGAGTGTCGAGGATCCGCAGCTCGCGGGGCGTGGAAAGGGTGGAACGCAGCAGGGGGGCCGTAAACAGGATGGGCGCCAGCATATTGTTGAGGTCATGCGCGATGCCCGAGGCCAGCATGCCGAGGCTCTCGAGCCGCTGGGCGCGTAGGAACTGCTCCTGCAGCTGCTTTTTCTCCGTGATGTCGGCGGCGATCACCAACCGCACCTGCTGCGCGGCGAAAACCAACGGCCGGGAAATGGTCTCCGCATGCAAAATGCTGCCGTCCTTCCGGCGGTGCCGCCATTCGCCGGTGCTGACCCGTTCGTTCCGCATCTGCTGCAGATTTTCCAGGAAACGGACCCGGTCATCCTCGGGGAGGATCTGCACGATGGTCATGCCGAGGAATTCCTCGGGCGTGTAGCCGTAGCTCTGCACCGCGGTGTTGTTGACCGCGAGGAAGCTCAGGGTGTCGGTGCTGTAGAGCCACATCGGCAGCGGATTGTGGTCGAAAAGCAGCCGGTAGCGCTCCTCGCTCGCCCGCAATTTCATTTCCGCCTGGTGTTTGTAGAGCGCCATCTCGACGACGGTCAGCAGTTCGCGATCGTCAAACGGCTTGATGATGTAGCCAAAAGGCTCGGTCAGCTTGGCGCGATTGATCAACGATCCCTGCAATGACCGCTTTAACTGTAAATGTGTCCGGTTCATCGAGGATCAATCTTGCCGACCCTCCCTCCTCCATGATCAGCACGGTGTCGCCAATGCCTGCCTGAACGGCGTCCACTGCAAGAAAAGACTTTCCACCCGGCTTTCCGTCAGGGTTTACCGGCTGAACGATGAAAATCTTTCTTGATTCATACCCGGCAGCCTTCATGGTAGAAACGACATTCCCGGTAACTTTTGCAAGTATCATGCCTGATCCTCCAAAAAAACATGGTCAACTATTCCAACGATGGCGGCGTCACACGGATTCATCAGTGTTTCCAGAACCCTTCCCGCCTCTTTGCTGGTTTCATAATAGATCAGATCTCCCACGCCCGCCCGGATGGTGTCGAATGCGACAAGGGGGTCGCCGTAAGGGATCAGATGTTCGTCAACGGGTTGCACCAGAAGGAGTTTGATCCCTTCAAACGACAAAATTTTCTGAGCGCTGACCACTCTTCCGGTAACTCTTCCTAACTTCATATGATCCTGAAATAATCAACGAGTGTTCACCGTCTTTCCCTGGAAAAGGTCCTGGCCCTGGTCACGCCTTCTCCGGTGGGGCTTGCAATGGTAAAAGATGCAAAACCGGCGCCGCAATGACCCAGACCTGCATAGCTGGGGCCATTCTTGATAAAAATCGAACAATTCATCGC
>CAJBES010000261.1 GCA_903952145.1 uncultured Opitutaceae bacterium
CGGAGGGAATACGCGACTTTCTTTTTCGCGGGAATTTCTACACCGAGGAGACGTGGCATATTGGATTAGGTTGAGAGTTGAGAGTTAAAGAAGATGGGAAAGTGACGAGAATCAAACGGGACGGGAGCGGGTGAGGATTTCAGGGCCCCGGTCGGTCGTGAGCACGGTATGTTCGAAGTGGGCGGAAGGTGAACCGTCAGCAGTCACCACGGTCCATCCATCGGACAGCGTCTTGGTCCGGCAGCCGCCGACGTTTACCATCGGCTCAATGGCCAATGTCATGCCAGGCTTGATTTTCGCCCCGGCACCGCGGCAGCCGAAGTTAGGAATCTCCGGTGGCTCGTGCATCGAGAGGCCAACCCCGTGGCCGACCAGGTCGCGCACCACGCTGAAACCGTGCGACTCAACGTAGTCCTGAACGGTGGCGGAAATGTCGCCAATGCGGTTGTCCACGCGGGCCTGATCGATGCCGAGTTGCAAGGCGTGCTCAGTGACGAGCAACAGTTCCTGCAAACGCGGTGGGATCTGGCCGACCGGGACGGTAACAGCGTTGTCGCCGATGTAGCCGTTATATTCGACAGTTACGTCGAGTGAAACAATGTCGCCGTCGCGCAGAATGCGCTTGAGGCTGCCAATGCCGTGGACGACTTCCTCGTTGACCGAGACGCAAATATACGCCGGGAAGCGGCGCGATCCGATCTTGTAGCCGTAGTCAGCGCTGCGGGCGCCGTAGGATGCGATGAGACCTTTGGCGATCTGATCCAGATCGTAGGTCGCGATGCCGGGACTGACGTGTTCCTTGAGCTTGGCCAACACCGAGGCGGCGATGGCACAGGCTTCGCGCATGCGGGCGATTCCGTCGGTGGACTTGACCGGAATGTTCATGCGGCGAAGGCCTCGGCCTCAAACGTGAGGCCGAGGATCCTGTAGTGCTGGATCACCGACGCAGAGGCACCGGGACCGGCCACAACACCCTGCAACGATTCGTCGCGGGCATCGAGCCATTCATCCAACACTTGGGCTTGGAGCAACGTAGCCGGGAAATCCGTGAGGATAAAACCCGCATCAGGTTTGCGTGCGAAAAACCACCGACGCATCGTCGCGAGGATGGCTTTGTCAGCGGCCGGGGGGCCGAGACCGCGCGAAATCTCCGGCCGCATCAATTTGGCGGGAGAGACGTGCTCAATGTGCAAAGAACGGATTCGCAGCGGCAAATTTTCCAAAGGAAAATCCGGGGCGCCGAGATAGAGAAGCTTGATCTTGGCGGAAGGGCCGCAATCAGCGAAGGGGTCGGAAATGCCAGCCATTACGACCAGAGTAAAGAACTAAAGGAAAAAGGTGCGGATACCCCAAGCCGCAAGCCCGATCAGGAAGATCACGAGCATCGGCAGAGCGATTTTCACGACCGCCTCGGAACTCAATGCATCCCCGGTCATACCAGTGGGATTGCTACTGCGGGCTCGGATGCGACCCTTCTTGAGAAAACCGTCGTAATGGCGCTGCAAGAGAAAGGTTTCAATCTGCTTCATGGTGTCGAGGACAACACCAACGGTGATCAGCATGCCTGTGCCGCCGAAGAAAATTGCAATACGCTGAGGGACATTGAGTTCAAATAGCAATAAATCCGGCATGACCGCGATGATCGTCAGGAAAATCGCACCGGCCAAGGTGAGGCGGGTCATGATGAAATCGAGGAACTGGGCGGTGGGCTCGCCGGGCCGCACGCCGGGAACGTAACCGCCGTATTTCTTGAGGTCGTCGGCGATCTGGATGGGTTTGAACATCACGGACACCCAGAAGTAGCTGAAGAAAAGGATCAGCGTTGTATAGATTGCATAATAGGTCCAATGGCCACGGAGCAGATTGTTGGAGAATTCAACCAGGAACTTGATATTAAAAGCCGCGCCCACTTGGGAAAAAATCTGCTGCGGAAAAAGCAGGATGGCACTGGCGAAGATGACCGGCATGACGCCCGAGTAGTTGACCTTGAGCGGGAGGAACGAACTCTGGCCACCCATGACCTTATTGCCGACGACACGCTTGGCATATTGCACGGGGATTTTGCGTTGGCCCTGCACAACCATGATGATGCCCATGGTCACGAGCACGAAGAGTAAGCCCATGATAATGCCCTGGGGCAGACCGAGGCGGGCGACGCCGACGGGGGCGAAAAAAAGCTGATAGGTCGCGGCGGCGGCGCCGGGAATATCGGCGAGAATGCCCACGGTGATGAGGAGCGAGACCCCATTGCCAATGCCACGTTGGGTGATCTGCTCGCCCAGCCACACCAGAAGCATCGTGCCGGCGGTCATGAAGATCACCGAGGTGAGGAGAAAGCTAATTTTCCCGGTGATGACAATACTGCCGTAGGTGTTGAGGTCATAGCCCGGGAACAGTCGGCCGGGATTCTCCAACGCGAGGATGAGGAGCGCCCCTTGGATCAGACAGATTAGCACTGTGGCGTAGCGGGTATATTGGGTAAGCTTCTGCCGGCCGACATCGCCTTCCTGCTGCAGGCGGCTGAGCGCCGGCACCACCGCAGTCATCAACTGGAAGATAATGGAAGCACTGATGTAGGGCATGATGCCCAGCGCTGCGATGGCCCCTTTCACGAGGGCGCCGCCGGTGAACATGTTGTAAAGACCCACGAGCGAGCCGCCTCCACCGGCATTGGCCGTCTGGTCCGCGAAGAAACGCTGGAGGGGGAGCGGATCGATCCCGGGCAGCGGGATGGCGGCGGCCACCCGCGCCACAAACAACAGCGCCAAGGTGTAGAAAATGCGCGAGCGCAGCTCGGGGATTTTCAGGGAGTTCGTGAAGGCGGAAAACATTGAGGAGGAGAGGCTGTGGTCCGTGGGAAATGACGGCAGGCGGAACGGAAGACCGCCGCGCCAGTTCAGGCGATGATCGCCTGCCCGCCAGCCTTTTCAATCTTGGCCTTGGCGGACGCCGTGAACTTGGCGGCCGTAACCTTGAGGGCGCGGGTGATTTCACCATCGCCGAGAATCTTGACGGTCTTCTCGCCCTTGCGGATCAGACCGGCAGCGGCGAGCGCCTCGGCGTTGATCTCGGTGAGACCGGTATCGAGTGCGGCGAGTTCACCGACGTTAAGGATCGCAATTTCGGTGCGGAACTCGTAGTTGTTAAAACCGCGCTGCGGGAGCTTGCGGTAAAGGGGCATCTGGCCGCCTTCGAAGCCGGGACGAATGCTGGAGCCAGAGCGCGCGGTCTGGCCCTTGCCACCGCGGCCGGAGGTTTTGCCGTGACCCCCGCCTTCGCCGCAGCCAACACGTTTTTTGCGGTGCACGGCACCGGGGACGTTTTTTAGTTCGTGAAGTTTCATGGATGTTTCCTCGATTGGTCGCCCCACCCCGCAACAGGCGGGAAGGAACTCGGATTTTTAAGTAAAATGATCAGGTGGCTTGGCGGCAGGCGGCAAAATCAGCCGCGAGGCGGAGTTTCTGCAAGCCGGCCAACGTGGCGTGCACCACGGCGATGTGGTTCTTGGAGCCCAAGGATTTGGTGAGGACGTTCTTGACCCCCGCGGCCTCAAGCACAGCGCGCACGCCGCCGCCGGCAATGAGGCCGGTGCCGGTCGTAGCAGGACGCAAGAGGACGCGGCCGCCGTCGTATTCACCAAGCACTTCGTGCGGGATGGTGTCACCACGGAGTTTGACACTGACAAGGTTCTTATGGGCGTTGGCGGTGCCCTTCTTGATGGCATCGGGCACTTCGTTGGCCTTGCCGTAACCGATGCCAACTTTGCCCTTGCCATCACCGACAACTGCGAGAGCGGAGAAACTGAAACGGCGACCACCCTTGACGACCTTGGCACAGCGGTTGATAAAGACGACCTTTTCGATCATCGTCGGACCATCGGAAGGCGTAGCCTTGTTGTTGCGGTTGTCGCGGCGTGGACCGCGGTTGAAATCACGGCGGGCTGGGCGCGGAGCGCGTTCAGTCGCTGGGACAGGTGCCGCGGGGGCAGGAGTCGCGGCAGGTGCAGGCATTTCGGACGCAGGCTTGGAGGAAGTAATATCGGTGCTCATGGGCAATGACTTAGAATACGAGGCCGCCTTCGCGGGCCGCGTCAGCGAACTGTTTGACTTTACCGTGATAACGGGCGCCGCTGCGATCGAACACGACCGAGACGATGCCGGCGGCCTTGGCCTTGGCGGCAAAGGCGGCGCCAAGCTCCTTGGCGCCGGCGAGGTTGGCGGCGAGTTTCTTGGCGCGGAGACCGGCCTCGAGGCTCGAGAGGAAAACCAGCGTTGTGCCGGCTTCATCGTTCACCGCCTGGGCATAGATATGTTTCGTGCTGAACTTGACGCAGAGGCGCGGACGGACAGCGGTGCCGGTGACTTTTTTGCGGATTCTCCAGCGACGTTTCTGAAGGAGTTTGGCTTTGTAAACGGTGTTCATGGGTGGACCCCTGAAATTCTGGGTTGCGGTTGTCGTTAAGCGACGGTCTTGCCTTCCTTGCGGCGGACGCGTTCACCGACGATACGGACACCCTTGCCCTTGTAGGGCTCAGGCGGATAGTAACTGCGGATTTTGGCGGTGACGGCACCGACGAGTTGCTTGTCGGCACCTTCGACCTTGAGCTTGGTCTGGTCGGTAACAGTGACGGTGATGCCCACGGGGATGTCCATCAGGAGCGGATGTGAGTAGCCAAGGGCAAGGTCGAGTTGCTTGCCCTTGAGGTTGGCCTTGAAGCCGACGCCTTGGATTTCAAGTTCCTTGGTGTAGCCTTCGCTGGCGCCCTTGACCATGCCGGCGATAATCGAGCGGACGGTGCCATACATGGCCTTGGCGAAGCGGCTCTCGTCCTGGGAGGGCGAGACGATGACCTTTTTGTCCACCACGGCAATATTGACGACGGGGGCGAAGGTTTTGGTGATTTTGCCCTTGGGGCCCTCGACGTTGACGGTGTGGCCTTCGACAGCGACCTTAACCTTGTCGGGGATGGAAACTGGTTGTTTACCGATGCGGCTCATGGTGCTTTGTTCCTTACCAGACGTTGCAAACGAGTTCGCCACCCGCCTTGTTGCGGCGACAGTCCTGATCCTTCATGAGGCCCTTGGACGTGGAGAGAATGGAAATACCGAGACCGTTCAGCACGCGCGGGATTTCAGTGTAACGGTAGTAGAGGCGGCGGCCGGGCGTGGAAATGCGGTCGATCCCGGTAATGACCGGGGCTCCGTCCACATATTTCATTTTGACGGCGAGGGTCTTGTGCCCCCGGGGGTCGGTGCCCTCGGCGTAATCGACGACATAACCCTCGGCCTTGAGGATCGCGGCAATAGCCGCCTTGAGTTTGGAGTGCGGGGAAACGCACTCGACGAGACGGGCCTTCGACGCATTGCGGAGGCGGGTCAGGAAATCACTGATCGGGTCGGTCATGTTGGATGTTGTGTTGAGGGCCGGCGGGTCATATCCGACGCGGAAAGCGCGCAAACTCCCGCAGGCATTTGAAATTTTACCAGGAAGATTTGGTGACGCCGGGGATCTTGCCGGCGAGGGCTAGTTCGCGGAACTGGATGCGGGACACGCCGAACTTGCGGATGTAAGCGCGCGGGCGGCCGCTCATGGAACAGCGGTTTTTGATGCGGACGATGGAGGAGTCGCGCGGCAGTTTGGCGAGGCTCTTCTGCGCTGCAAAGAACTGCACGTCCGTGGTGTCGGGTTTGGCGAGAATCGCCTTGAGCTCGGCGCGCTTGGCCTTGTGCTTCTCCACGAGGAGCACGCGCTTCTTATTACGTTCAATGGTGGATGTTTTCGGCATGGGCGGCGGGGGAGATTAGGCGAGGTGGGTCTTGGCGGGCTCGGAGCGGCGGAATGGCATACCGAGCAGTCGAAGGAGTTCACGGCCCTCATCGTCGGTCTCAGCGGTCGTCACGATGGTGATATCGAGGCCCATGTGTTTCTTGATGTTTTCGAGGTTGATTTCCGGGAAAATCGAGTGGTCGGTAATGCCGAGGTTGTAGTTGCCCTGGCCGTCAAGCTTGGACGACACGCCGCGAAAGTCGCGGATGGCGGGCAGTGCCACCGCCAGCAGACGGTAGAAGAACTCCCACATGTTGTTGCCACGGAGCGTCGCGCAGCAGCCAACGATCTGACCTTCACGGAGTTTGAAGTTCGATATGGCCTTCTTGGATTTGGTAAGAATGGGCTTCTGGCCGGTGATTTGGGCAAGGTCGCGCTGGACATCGGCGATTTGGTTCTTGTCCGCTTCGGCATCAATACCGGTGTTGACCACGATCTTGGTGATCTTCGGCACCTCGTGCTTGTTTTTGTAACCGCGGCTCTTTACGAGCGCGGCGACGGCCTGCTCAGCGTAGATTTTTTTAAGTGTGGGAACGTAGCTCATTGGAGGAGCCACCGGATGACCGACCCGGTGGCTTGAAAGTGGAAATTAAGTGGAAAAGCGTCTAGTAACGCAGGCGCGCCGGCCAGATGGCAAGTGCGCAATGCTTCGGACTCAGGCGGTGGCGGCGGGGGCGGCTTTCTTCCGCTTGCTCGCGTCGAACACCGACTGGAGCATCAGATTGGAGACGTGCACGGAGCCCTCGCGTTCGGCAATGGTGCCTTGCGGATGTTCCTGCGATTTCTTGAGGTGGCGCTTGATCATCGCGACACCCTCGACGCGAACGCGCTGGTTCTTCGCAAGAATCTCAAGGACCTTGCCGGACTTGCCCTTGTGGGCGCCGGCGATGACGACGACTTGGTCGCTGCGCTTGACGTGAAATTTCTTGGCCATGTTAGAGAACCTCCGGAGCGAGCGAAATGATCTTCATGAAGTTTTTCGCGCGCAACTCGCGGGCGACGGGACCGAAGATACGGGTGCCCTTCGGGTTGTTTGTCGCATCGATGATGACGATGGCGTTGCTGTCGAAGCGCAGGTAGCTGCCATCGGCGCGGCGCACCGGGACCTTAGTTCGGACGACGACGGCTTGGGCAACTTCGCCCTTTTTGACAGTAGCGTCAGGCGCACTGTCCTTAATGTGAACGGTAATGATATCGCCGACGCCGGCGGTGTCAGTGAGCTGACCCTTGCGTCTGATCATGGCGGCGCGGCGGGCACCGGTGTTGTCGGCAACCTCGATAATAGAGCGCAATTGAATCATGGCAGGCCTCCTGTGGTTGGTTGTTTAAATGGCTGGACCGCGGCGCTCAGGCCTTGGCGATCTTGGTGGGGACAGATGCGGCGACATCCTGCTCCGTGACGGCCTCGGCAGTGGCGAGAATAGCTCGCTCCACGACGGAGATGATGCGCCAGCGCTTGAGGCGACTGAGGGGACGGGTCTCCATCAACTCGACCTTGTCACCAGTTTTGGTCTCGTTCTTCTCGTCATGCACATGCACGACGGTCTGGCGATTGACGACCTTGTGGTAAAAGGGGTGCGGGGACTTGTAGGAAATCGTCACTTTGACAGTCTTGTCGCCGGAGCGACTGGTGACAAAACCGATGAGAGTCTTGCGGCGGTTGTGGCGGACGTGAGTGGACATGGCTTAGGGCACCTCAGGCGGCTTGGCGTTTTTTTTGATTAGAAACGGTCTCGAGACGCGCGATGTCCTTACGGAGGGCGCGCAGTTCGTGGGTCTTCTCAACCTGGCCGGTATGCTTGCGCAGGCGCAGCTGGGTGAGTTTCTCGCGGGTTTCGCGTAGTTTGGTGATGATCTCGGCGGGCGAGAGTTCGTGGATTTCTTTCGAAGTCATGGCGGGATGGTGGGGGGGGCTCAGGCCTGCGTGCCTTCGCGCACTAGAAAACGGCAGCGGAACGGCAGCTTGGCGTCGGCGAGGCGGAAGGCTTCCTTGGCGACGGTGGTGGGCACACCGGAGAGTTCGAAGAGCACAAGGCCGGGTTTGATGACGGCGACGTAATACTCAACCGGGCCCTTACCCTGGCCCTGACGGGTTTCGGCAGGCTTCTTTGTGATGGGTTTGTGCGGGAAGACGCGGATCCAGAGTTTGCCCTTGCGCTTCAGGTGGCGCGAGATGGTGACACGGGCAGCTTCGATTTGCTGACCGGTCATGGGGCCACGGGTGAGGGACTGCAGGCCGTATTCGCCAAAGGCGAGCGTGTTGCCACGCTTGGCGTTGCCGGCGCGGGAGCCTTTCTGGGATTTGCGGTATTTGGTGCGGGCGGGAGCTAAAGCCATGGGAGGATTCTCCTAAATAAACGGGGTGATCCGGAGGGGATCAGTTGTTGTCGGACTCCTTTTTACAGATCCAGCATTTGACGCCGATCTTGCCGTAGAGGGTTCGAGCCTCGGCAAATCCGTAATCGATGTTCTCGCGAAGGGTGTGCAGCGGCACGCGGCCTTTGCGTTGCCATTCGCGGCGTGCGATGTCAGAGCCGCCGAGGCGGCCGGAGCACTGGATTCGGATGCCTTCGGCCCCAAGGGCCATGGCCATTTCGACAGCCTTCTTCATGGCGCGGCGGAAAGCGATGCGACGCTCGAGCTGGAGGGCGACATTCTCGGCGACCAGGGCGGCTTCGATCTCAGGCTTCTTCACCTCCTGGATGTCGAGGAGAATTTCCTTGCCGGTGAGTTTCGCAAGTTCCTCCTTGATCTTCTCGATTTCCTGGCCCTTGCGCCCGATGACAATGCCGGGGCGGGCAGTGTAAATCTTGACGCGCACACGGTTCGAGGCGCGCTCAATGAAGATGCGCGGCACGGAGGCCTGTTTTAGCTTTTCCATGAGTTTCTCACGGATGATCTGATCCTCAAGCAGGAGCTTGGGAAAGTCCTTCTTGCCTGCATACCAGCGGGACTGCCAGTTGCGGCGGATAGCGAGACGGAAACCGATTGGATTGGTCTTTTGGCCCATGGGGAAAATCAGTTGGAGTTGCCGTCCGAGAGGACGATGCGGATATGCGACATCTTCTTGCGGCGGGGCATCGCGGTGCCGCGGGCGCCAGCTTTGAAACGTTTGAGCACGGGACCATTCTCGACGATCGCGCTCTTCACGATGAGGGTGTCAGCTGAGAGGTTCCGGTTGTTCTCCGCGTTGGCGATGGCGCTCTTCAGCGTCTTGACAATGAGGCGTGCGGACTTGCGCGGGATGAGCGTCAGGTAATCGACGGCTTCCGCGGCCTTACGGCCTTGGATGATGCGGGCCACCTCGCGCACCTTTTTGGGGGACATGTGCGCGTAGCGGGTGAGGGCTTGGACTTCCATGATATTGATTCCGTTGGAGGCGACAGTAGGGCCGCATATGCGGTCCCCCTGCCCTTTTGGGTAGTTAGCAGTGGTGAAGAGTTAGATGACCTTGGCGGTGTGGGAACCGTGCGCCTTAAAGATACGGGTCGGGGAGAATTCGCCGAGTTTGTGGCCAACCATGTTCTCGGTGACGTAGACGGCGATGAACGCCTTGCCGTTGTGCACACTGAAGGTATGCCCGATGAAGTCTGGCGTGATAGTCGAACGCCGGGACCAAGTCTGGATGGGCTTCTTGGCACCGGTCTTGGCCGCCTTCTCGATTTTCTCGAGCAGGTGGTAATCGACAAAGAAGCCTTTTTTGATGGAACGTGCCATGATGCGGTTTCGTTAAGATTACTTTTGGCCGCGCGGCTTGCGGCTGTTGTGGTGGACGATGATGAGGCTGTTCGAGGGCTTGGTACGACGGCGGGTGACGTAGCCTTTGGCGAGTTGACCCCAAGGTGATACCAGATGCTGGCGGCCACCACCACCCTTGGACTTACCCTGACCGCCACCGTTGGGGTGATCGACGGGGTTCATGGCCACGCCGCGCACGGTCGGGCGGACGCCAAGCCAGCGTTTGCGACCGGCCTTGCCGAGCGACTGCTGGTTGTGGTCGGAGTTGCCGACCTCACCAATCGTGGCACGGCATTTCGCATTGACGAGACGCAGCTCGCCGGAAGGCATTTTGAGCTGGGCGAAACCGTTTTCAACATTGACCAACTCCAGTCCGGTGCCGGCGGAACGCGCAATTTGTGCACCGCGCCCGGGGACAAGCTCCACGCAGTGGAGGCGGGTCGATGGCGGAATGATCTCAAGGGGGAAATTATTGCCGACGTTGAAATCGTTGGTCGTAGCTTTGTTCGACGTTACGATGGTATCATCCACCTTTAGCCCGTTGGGAGCGATAATATAGCGTTTCTCACCGTTTGCGTAGGCAACAAGGGCGAGGTGCGCAGTGCGATTCGGGTCATACTCGATGGCCTGAACACGGGCAGGCAAGTCGAGGATTTCACGCTTAAAGTCGATGATGCGGTAGAGCTGCTTGTGACCGCCGCCACGATGACGGGAAGTGATGCGACCATAGACGTTGCGGCCGCCGGTCTTCGGCTTTGGCTCGGTAAGGTTGCGCTCTGGACGCTTCTTGGAAACAGCCACCTTGTTAAGGGAGGTGAAGCGGCCCGCGGGTGTGAGGGGGCGGAAAGATTTGATGGCCATGATAGGATTCTCCGTTGGTCGACGCGCGCCTAGAGGAGCTCGATTTTGTCGCCGGTCTTGAGGGTCACGATCGCCTTTTTGTAATCTGAACCCACGGACGGACGTCCGGTCCGGCTCTTCTTGTTTTTGCCTCGGTAGTTTTGGATGTTAACGCGCCGGACGGTGACCTTGAAGATCTCCTCCACGGCGGCGGCCACAGTGTGCTTCGTCGCGTCCGGATAAACCTCGAAGGTGTATTGCCCGAGATCGGCGGACTGCTTGTTGGATTTCTCGGTGAGGCGGACGTGCTTGAGAACTTGGTCGGCGTTCATTAGTTCTTACCTCCGTTGACGCGGGCGATGATCGCCTGGAGCGCTTTGGTGCTGACGATGATCTTCCTGTATTGGGCGAGGTCTAGGGTGTTGAGCTTCGCGGCTTCCTGCAATGAAACCCGCCCGATGTTGCGCGCGGCGCGCACAGCTGCGATTGTAAACGGCGCATCGACGAGGAGAATCTTGCCCTTGGGCGCGATGCGCCCGACGATCTGATTAACTTCCTTGGTCTTGGTCTGCTTGGCATCAAACTGTTCGATGACGGCGATTTCACCGGCGGTGACACGGTCAAAGAGAGCGCGGCTGAAGGCGAGGTCCTTGACCTTGGCGTTGATCTTCTTGGAGTAATCGCGCGGTTTCGGGCCGAACACGACGCCACCACCGACCCACAGGGGCGAGCGGATGGAGCCGGCGCGGGCGCGGCCGGTGCCTTTCTGGCGCCACGGCTTCTTACCACCGCCGCGGACTTCGCCGCGAGTTTTGGTGGAGTGTGTGCCCTGGCGGTTGTTGGCGTTGATCGCGACGATGACTTCCTTGACGGCTTGGAGGCCCTTGTCGCCTTCGAAGGCGGGAAGACCGGCGAAATCCATTTCGCTGCTGGTCTTTCCATCGGAACTGAAAACAGTGAGTTTCATGGCTGGGTATTCTCCCGGTTAAGCTTTGGACCGGCCCTTGATGGCGCTACGAACGATAACATCATCACCGTTGGCGCCGGGAATGGCACCCTTCACGAGGATGAGATTTTTGTCGGCGATGACTTTCACGACGCGCAGGTTTTGCACGGTGCGTTTTTCGCTGCCCATGTGGCCGGGCATCGCCTGATTTTTCCATGTGCGCCCTGGTGTCTGACGCTGGCCGATCGAACCGATGCGACGGTGGAACATGGACCCGTGGGCGGCGGGACCGCCGGCAACCCGGAAGCGCTTGACCACACCTTGGAAGCCCTTGCCCTTCGTCACGCCGATGACGTCAACGAACTGGCCTTCCACGAAAGAGGTGACGTTGACGATGTCGCCGACCTTGAGCGTGGGAGCCGAAGGAAGGCGAACTTCACTCAAGACGCGGGGCGCGACATCAAGTCCGCCTTTTTTGGCGTGCGCCAGTTCGGCCTTGCTGGTGTTCTTGGTCTTCTTGGAGGAGAAGCCGATCTGAACGGCATTATAGCCATCGGTTTCCGCGGTCTTCACTTGGACGACCGAGCAGGGGCCGGCTTCGACCACGGTGACGGGCACGAGCACGTTTTGCGCGTCGTAGACCTGCGTCATTCCGAGTTTTTTACCTAAAAGCTATGAGATCATGGGCTAAGTGGTAGGTGGAAGGTTATCCGTTTAACAACCTACATTAGAGGGACCCAGCGGTGCGCGGTGCGCACATGGGCAACTGCTAACTGAGTAGTTGTGGAACTAAATGGTTATATGTTGATGGTAATATCGACACCAGACGGCAGGTTCAGCTTCTTGAGTTCGTCCACCGTCTGGGCGGTGGGCTCGATAATGTCGATGAGGCGCTTGTGCGTGCGCGATTCAAATTGCTCCATGGACTTTTTGTCGACGTGCGGAGAACGGTTGACCGTGAGCTTCTCAATGCGGGTTGGAAGCGGGATGGGGCCGGAGACGCGTGCGCCGGAGCGCTTGGCGGTCTCGACAATCTCAAGGGCGGACTGGTCGATGACTCGGTAGTCGAAGCCCTGGAGTTTGATGCGAATGCGTTGACCTTTCATGGCGTAAAAAGAACGAGGGTTAGGTGCGGGCGGGAGCCTTCGAAGAGGTCTCGACGATCTTGGTCAGAATCGAGTTCGGAACCTGGTCGAAGTGGGAGGGCGTGATCGAGGCGCTGGCGCGGCCCTTGGAGAGTGAGCGGATGTCCATGACGTAGCCGAAGAGCATTTCAAGCGGCACATGCGCCATGATGATGGTCGCACCGGTCTTGTTTTCCATGCCTTGGATGGCGCCACGGCGGCGATTGATGTCGCCCATGAGGTCCCCGGCGTATTCCTCGGGGGTAGTGAGTTCAACGCCCATGATGGGCTCGAGCAGGATCGGATGGGCCTGTCTCATGGCTTCCTTGAAGCCGAAGATACCGGCCATCTTGAACGCGAGTTCGGACGAGTCGACTTCGTGGAACGAACCGTCGATGATGCGAATAATGACATCGACCACGGGGAAACCCGCCACGACGCCATTGTTGCAACCCTCGAGAATGCCTTCCGTCGCCGGCTTGATGAATTCCTTGGGGATGACGCCACCAACAATCGCGTTGATGACCTCGACGCCCTTGCCCTTGAGGTTGGGTTCGATCTTGACGACAACGTGACCGTATTGGCCCTTGCCGCCCGACTGGCGGATAAATTTGCCGACGCCTTCGGCACTCTTCAGGATGGTTTCACGGTAGGCGATCTGCGGTTTGCCCGCAGTAGCCTCAACCTTGAACTCGCGCTTCATGCGGTCGCGGATGATATCAAGATGGAGCTCACCCATGCCGGCAAGAATGGTCTGGCCGGTATCAGGGTCGGTCTTGACGCGTAGGGTCGGGTCCTCCGCCACGAGGCGTTGGAGGGCCATACCCATTTTTTCCTGGTCGCTCTTCGAATTCGGCTCGATTGACATCGAGATGACGGGCTCAGGAAACGACGGCGGCTCTAGGCGGATGTCATAATCTTCATCGCACAGCGTGTCACCGGTGATGACGTCCTTCACGCCGACGAGGGCGCAAATGTCGCCCGAGTAGGCAAGCTCAATTTCCTCACGGTCCATGGCGCGCATCAGCACGAGACGGGAGACGCGCTCGGAGCGGCGGGTGCGTGGATTATACATCGACATACCGCGCACAACACAACCGGTGTAAACGCGGTAAAACACAATCTTACCCACGAAGGGATCGGTCCAAAGCTTGAAGGCGAGGCCGGCCAGCTTGGCCTTGTCACTGACGACAGCCTCAACAGTCTTGCCGTCGCTGTCCTGCCCTTGCATCGGCGGAACATCGAGCGGGTTCGGCAGGTAATTGACGACGCAATCCAGCAGACGTTGCACACCCTTCCTTTTGAAGGCGGAACCGGGAACGACACCGGTGAACTGGAGCGAAATTGTGGCCTTACGCACACCGAGCATGAGCTCATCCACGCTGATCGTCTCGCCGTTGAGATATTTCTCGGCAATGACGTCGTCGTAATCGCACACGGCCTCGATGAGCTTGTCATGATGCTCCTTGGCCTGAGCCTGCATCTCCACCGGAATCGGAGTGGTAACCGGATCCAAGCCGAGCGGATCCTTCGTCTCATCGAAAATGTAGGCAACCATTTGCACGAGATCGATCAGGCCGGAGAAATTTTCCTCCTTGCCGATGGGCAGAAAGAGCGGGTGTGCGTTGGCCTTGAGCTTGTCGCGCATCTCGGAAACGGCGCGGAGAAAATCGGCACCGGTGCGATCCATCTTATTGATGAACGCAATACGTGGAACCTTGTATTTGTTGGCTTGGCGCCAGACGGTTTCGGACTGGGGCTGCACACCGGCGACGGCGCAGAAAACTGCGACGGCGCCGTCAAGCACGCGAAGCGACCGCTCTACTTCTGCCGTGAAATCCACGTGTCCGGGTGTGTCGATGATGTTGATGCGCTGCTTGATGCCCTTCCATGGACCCCAGGAGGCGTTCCAAGCACAGGAAATGGCGGCGGCGGTGATTGTGATACCACGTTCGCGCTCTTGCTCCATCCAATCGGTGACGGTGCTGCCCTCGTGAACTTCACCCATCTTATGGACGGCGCCAGAATAGAAAAGAATGCGTTCAGTGGTCGTGGTCTTGCCCGCATCAATGTGTGCGGCAATGCCGATGTTACGCGTCCATTCAAGCGGGAACGGACGGTCCTTCGCGTTGGCCAGTGAAATCTTAGCCTTGTCGGTGACGACAGTAATGGCAGGTGCAGCGGAAGCGGACATGATACTGATGGCTGGGGACAGGCCTTACCAGCGAAGGTGTGCAAAGGCGCGATTCGCCTGAGCCATCTTGTGGGTATCTTCCTTCTTTTTCACGACGGACCCAGTGTTATTATAGGCGTCGATGATCTCGGCGGCGAGCGCGTCCCTCATGGTGATGCCCTTGCGACCACTGGCGGCGGTAACGATCCAGCGCAGGGCGAGAGATTCCTGGCGCTCGAAGGAAATTTCAATGGGAACTTGGTAGGTGGCGCCACCAACGCGGCGGCTCTTCACTTCCAGACGCGGACGCGCATTTTCGAGCGCCCCGAGGAGGAGGTCGACCGGGTTGCCCTTGTCGAGCTTCTCAGAGACCTTTTCAAACGCACCGTATACGATACGCTCGGCTAGGCTCTTTTTGCCACTTTTCATGATGACGTTGACCAAATGGGCAACGAGCGGGCTGTTGTAACGGATATCCGGCTCTGCTTGGCGCTTAGTGGCTCTGTGACGGCGTGACATGACTTAAATTCGGTTAATAAAGAACAGGTTACTTGGCGGCTTTCGGACGTTTGACGCCGTATTTGGAACGGCTGCGGCGGCGTTTCTCCACGCCGGTGGCATCAAGGGTGCCACGCACGATGTGGTAACGGACGCCAGGGAGATCCTTCACACGGCCACCGCGCACGAGCACAATGGAGTGTTCTTGAAGATTGTGACCCTCGTCAGGGATGTAGGAAATCACTTCGTTGCCATTCGTGAGACGAACCTTGGCAACCTTGCGGATCGCAGAGTTCGGCTTCTTGGGCGTGCGGGTCATAACCTGCACGCACACGCCGCGACGAAAAGGATTGCCTGCCAAAGCCGGGGACTTCGACTTGGCGGTCACCTTGCGGCGGCCTTTGCGCACGAGTTGATTGATGGTCGGCATACGAATTTAGGAGTGATATTTAGGGAAAAGAGTAAAAAGCTACCGTCCGCCAAATGTTGGGCAAGAACTTTTTGGCGAAAAGTAAAGGTATTCGCGAATACCCGGGATTTAGTCCCGACTTGCGAAATGAAAAAACGCCCCTCGGTTGAGCCGAAAACGCGTCAGCGGAAACTGTGGAAGCAACAAAATCCTCAGTTCGCAGATGCTATTCAAGCTGTAACTGCACATCCGGCGCATTTTCTTCAAAAAAAACGCCCGGCGGTGAAGCCGGGCGTAAAACTGCACGGAGCTATGCTCAACATGTAGTTTTTGGCGGGAGGAATTGATATCGTCCGGATGGGTCCCCCATTGACAAGCAGATTTTTGCCACCACGCGTCCATTAATAGAAAAAGCCGCGGCCCATGGTCCGCGGCTTGAAACAGCTTTGATGCGCCCCGGGTTCAGCTTGCTTCGGTCGCCTTGGGCTCCTCGCTGGGAAGTTCAGCACCAAATGGCAACGTGACCTTGAGTTGCTTGTACTTCGGCAGTCCCGTGCCCGCCGGTATCAAGTGACCCATGATGACGTTCTCCTTGAAGCCCTTCAACATGTCCACCTTCCCAAGAGTCGAAGCATCGGTGAGGACGCGCGTCGTCTCTTGGAAGGATGCGGCAGAGATGAATGACTCGGTTTCGAGCGAGGCCTTGGTGATACCCAAAAGAATGGGCTCCGCCTCAGCTGGTTTGCCACCCGCCTCCTCAAGACGCTTGTTCTCGATCAGGAATGCGGCCCGGTCCACCTGTTCACCCCAGAAGAACTCACTGTCGCCCGGGTCGGTGATGCGGACCTTGCGCAGCATCTGGCGGATGATGATCTCGATGTGCTTGTCGTTGATGGTCACACCTTGGAGACGATAAACTTCCTGCACCTGCGAAATCAGGAAATCGTAGAGCGCAGAGGGCCCGAGAATCTCGAGGATTTCATGCGGATCGGCAGCACCTTCGGTAAGGTGCTGGCCCTTGTGGACCACATCGCCGGGCTGCACAATGATATGCTTCCCGGTTTGGATGAGATGCTCCTCTTCCTGCGCAGTCTCATCATTCTTGACGACGAGCTTGCGCTTGCCGCGCACGGTGCCCTCGAAGGAGACGATGCCGTCGATGCGGGACATTTCCGCCGCTTCTTTCGGGCGGCGAGCTTCAAAGAGCTCGGCCACGCGAGGCAGACCGCCGGTGATGTCTTTGGTTTTTGAAGCTTGGCGCGGAGTCTTCGCGAGCAAGGCACCAGGCTGGATGATGTCGCCCTCGTTGACGGCGATCTGTGCACCGACTGGAATCGAATAGGCCGCAAGCGGCTTGTTCTTGGCGTCGCGCACCTCGATCTGGGGATTAAGGTCCTCTTTGTGCTCAATGACCACGGTCGCAATGCGGCCCGATGATTCGTCGAGTTCACGCTTCACGGTGACGCCGGGAATCATGTCCTTAAAGACCAACGTGCCACCCTTTTCTGAGAGCACGGGAATGTTGTAGGGATCCCACTGGGCCAAGACCGCACCCTTTTCGATCTTGGCGCCGTCGCCGACGCGCAGGAACGAGCCGACCACAATGTTGTAGGACTCAAGTTCCTTCTCCTCGGCGTCAATGATCTGGATGGAGCCGGTTTTGTTCAGCACGATGGCCGCCCCCTCGGCGGTCTCGACAAGGCGCAGCCCCTTATACCTGACTATGCCGTTGGCGCGGACCCGGATCTCGGGGGTCTTGAAGCCACCAGAAGCGACACCGCCAATGTGGAAGGTGCGCATGGTCAACTGCGTGCCGGGCTCGCCAATCGATTGTGCGGCAATGATGCCGACAGAATCGCCGATCTTGGCGACCTTGCTAGTAGCGGGATTAATACCATAGCTCTTCGCATCGATACCAGCGGTGCTGGTCGAAGTGAGCGGGGACATGACCTTCACGCGCTCAATGCCCACATCCTCGATCTTGGCCGCATCCTCCTCGGTGATGAGTTCGCCCGCACTGACAATAATCTCGCTGGGATTGATGGGATTCGTGACGTCGTCGCTCGAACAACGGCCGATGATGCGCTCCTTGAGGCCCACGATTTCGTCATCACCCTCGAAGATCGCCCTTTTCCATACACCGTCGCGGGTGCCGCAATCATCCTCAGCAATAATGACGTCCATCGCCACGTCGCAGAGTTTGCGGGTGAGATACCCGGCATCGGCGGTCTTCAGCGCGGTGTCGGCAAGGCCCTTGCGGGCGCCGTGCGTTGAGATGAAGTATTCGAGCACTGTGAGGCCCTCGCGGAACGAGGACAGAATCGGACGCTCAATGATTTCACCGGAGGGTTTGGCCATGAGACCGCGGGTGCCGCACAACTGACGAACCTGCTGCTTGTTACCACGTGCCCCGGAATCCATCATGATGTAAACTGGATTCACCTCGGTCTTGCCTTCGTTGGCATCCAACTTGGCAAACACTTCCTTGGCGATTTTGTCCGTCGTGCCGGTCCACAAGTCGATGACCTTGTTCTTCCGCTCGCCCTCGGTAATGATGCCCTTGTTGAATTGGGCCTCGACCTCGGCGATCTTCTTGCGGGTCTCTGCGACAATTTCTTTCTTCGTCTCTGGTATGATCATGTCATCGATACCAATCGAAATACCCGCTTGGAAAGCGGTTTGGAAACCCAGCTCCTTCAGTTTGTCGAGGGTTTCAACGGTCACAGACTGACCAGCGACCTTGTAGGTGTTGAGAATAAGATCACCCAGCTTGCTCTTCGGCACGGGGAAATTTACGAAACCGAGACCGGCAGGCCAGATCTGGTTAAAGATCACTCGCCCCACGGTGGAGCGCAGGATGCGGCGGTCTTTGTTACCCAAGATCGTGTCGCGGCCATAATCAGGATTGGGAATATCGATCCAGTGGTGCATTTTGAGTGCGTTATCGGCTTTCGCGTAGAGCACTTCATGCAGACCGCTGAGCAGCGGGACGCGTTCGTTCTTTGCCGGTTTCTTGCGCGGCTCGATGGTCAGATAGTAGGCCCCCAGCACGATGTCCTGCGACGGCGTAAGGATCGGTTTGCCCGAGGACGGCGAGAAAATGTTATTCGTGGCCATCATCAGGAGTTTGCACTCCATAATCGCCTCAAGGGAAAGGGGCACGTGCACGGCCATCTGGTCGCCATCAAAATCCGCATTGTAAGCCGTGCAGACGAGCGGATGAATGCGAATGGCTTCGCCCTCAATGAGGACGGGTTCAAATGCCTGGATGGAGAGACGGTGGAGCGTCGGCGCACGGTTAAGAAGCACCGGATGGCCCTTCGTAACCTCCTCAAGAATGTCCCACACTTCAGGGGATTTCTTCTCGATCATCTTGCGCGCACCACGAACGGTGTGCACGAAGCCGAGTTCCTTGAGGCGGCGAATGATGAACGGCTCGAAGAGGACCAGCGCCATCTTTTTTGGCAAACCGCACTGGTGGAGCTTCAACTCGGGGCCGATGACGATGACGGAGCGACCGGAGTAGTCGACGCGCTTGCCAAGCAAGTTCTGGCGGAACCGGCCCTGCTTACCCTTGAGCATGTCGGAGAGCGATTTCAGCGGGCGGTTGCCCGCGCCGGTGACCGGACGACCGTGACGGCCGTTGTCGAAGAGCGCATCGACGGCTTCCTGCAGCATGCGTTTTTCATTATGGATGATAACGTCAGGCGTCTTCAGTTGCATCAAATTTTTCAACCGGTTGTTGCGGTTGATGACGCGGCGGTAGAGGTCGTTGAGATCGGAGGTCGCGAAGCGGCCACCCTCAAGCGGGACCAGCGGACGCAGGTCCGGCGGAATCACGGGTAGCACTTCGAGCACCATCCACTCGGGGCGGCTCTTGGAATGGATGAAACCCTGAATAACCTTGAGACGCTTCGAGAGCTTCTTTTTGATCTGCTTCGATTTCGTGGCGCGCATCTGCTCGTGCAGTTCGGCCACTGTCACCTCCATATCGGTTTTGGCGAGCGCATCGCGCACGGCCTCGGCTCCCATCTTGGCGACAAAGGAATCGTCCCCATATTCGTCGATCGCCTGACGATATTCGGTATCGGTGAGAAGCTGGTGCGGCTCGAGCGGGGTTTTGCCCGGATCTATCACCATGTAGTTCTCATAGTAGATCACGCGCTCAAGCGCCCGGGCAGTCATGTCAAGCAGCAGGCCGAGGCGACTCGGCATGCTCTTGAGGAACCAGATGTGCGAGACCGGCACGGCGAGTTCGATATGACCCATGCGTTCGCGGCGCACCCGAGCGATCGTCACTTCCACTCCGCAACGGTCGCAAACGACGTCTTTGTATTTGATCCGCTTGTATTTGCCACAGGCGCACTCGTAGTCCCGCACCGGGCCGAAGATTTTCTGGCAGAAAAGACCGCCTGGCTCGGGCTTGAAGGTGCGGTAGTTGATCGTCTCGGGATTCTTGACCTCGCCTTTCGACCATTTGCGGATGGTGTCGGGTGATGCGACGGTGATGGAGACGCAATCGAAGGGGTTTTCGACATCGCCCAAGGCGTTGCGAACTTCCTCGCGAACGGCGGAACCGGCGGTTTCAGAGGGTTGGATACTCATGTGTGCTTTCCCTGATGGTTGTTAAAGAATACGAAGACGTCTCAGGAGCCGAAGCCCAGCGAATCGCGTTTGTTGAGCTTGATATCCAAGCCGAGAGATTGAATTTCCTTGATCAACACATTGAAGGACTCGGGGGTGCCGGCCTGCAGTGTGTTGTCGCCCTTGACCAGCGATTCGTAGATCTTGGTGCGGCCCTGCACGTCGTCGGACTTGACGGTGAGCAATTCCTGCAAGGTGTGCGCCGCGCCATAGGCCTCGAGCGCCCACACTTCCATTTCGCCGAATCGCTGGCCGCCGTATTGGGCCTTGCCACCCAACGGCTGCTGGGTGACGAGCGAGTAAGGACCGACCGCACGGGCGTGGATCTTGTGTGAGACCAAGTGATTCAGCTTCATCATGTAAATGTAGCCAACAACAACTTCTTGGTCGATTTTCTCGCCGGTGCGCCCATCGATGAGCGGACTCTTGCCCGAGGAGGGCAGCTTCGCTTCCTTGAGATATTCGCGGACTTTCTTTTCCGGAATGCCGTCAAAAACGGGGGTAGCCACTTTGATGCCGAGCTTTTTACAGGCCCAGCCCAGATGGGTCTCGAGAACCTGGCCGACATTCATGCGCGAAGGCACGCCGAGCGGATTGAGGCAGATTTCGACCGGGGTGCCATCCGGGAGGAATGGCATGTCTTCCTCAGGCACGATCTTCGCGACCACACCCTTGTTACCGTGCCGGCCGGCCATTTTGTCGCCGACCTCCAGTTTCTGCTTGGTGGCGATGTAAACCTTGACCTGCTTGATGGCGCCGGTGCCGTCGCCCTCGCCCGCCTCGACGGCGCCAATCTTGCGTTCGCGGTCGCTCTCGAGCTCGTCGAACTTGGTCTGGTAGCTGCCGATGATCTCCATGATCTTGATGCGAACCGGGGAGGGGTCGATCTGGACGTGCTTGGAAACGGCGGCAAGTTTGCGGAGGAGAGTCTTGGTGATCTTGCGGTTGGCCGGGATGATGATTTCACCGGATTCACCGTTGATGACATCAAGCGGGATCTTTTCGCCGAGGAGAATGTTGGAGAGCGCCTCGGTGAGACCCTCACGCAGTTTGTCCATCTGCGTCTTGTATTCCTCCTGGATCTGCTTGACCTGGCGGCGCCGATCGGACGGCGAGAGCTTCTCGGTCTGGTTGTCGATGCGCGAAGAGACCTTCACGTCCATGATGATGCCGGCGGCACCGGACGGGACGACCAGCGAGGTGTCCTTAACATCAGCAGCCTTTTCACCGAAGATGGCGCGGAGGAGCTTTTCCTCGGGCGCGAGCTCAGTTTCTGACTTCGGAGTGATTTTGCCGACAAGAATGTCACCGGGCTTCACTTCCGCTCCAATGCGGATGACCCCATTGTGATCGAGATTCTTGAGCGCTTCCTCACCGACGTTAGGGATGTCGCGCGTGATCTCCTCCGGCCCGAGCTTGGTATCACGGGCGGTCACCTCGAATTCCTGAATGTGGATCGAGGTGAAGATGTCCTCGCGGAGCACTTTCTCGGAAATGAGGATCGCGTCCTCGAAGTTGTAACCGTTCCACGGCATGAACGCGACCAGCACGTTGCGGCCGAGCGCCATCTCGCCATGATCGGTCGAGGGGCCGTCGGCGATGATCTGGCCGGCTTTGATCTTCTGGCCATACTTAACGATGGGCTTCTGGTTGAAGTTTGTGCCGGCGTTCGAGCGCATGAATTTGCGCAGCTCATAAACGTGCACCCCATTCTTCGGGTCACTTTTGACGGCCCGCGGCAGCTCACCGTCCCTGGTGGTGACAATGCGCTTCGCGTCAACGGAAGCCACCACCCCCGCTTCATCCGCGACAACGACGATCTTCGAGTCCCGGGCGACGCGCTCTTCGATGCCGGTGCCGACAAACGGCGCCTCGGTCTGGAGCAGCGGCACGCCCTGGCGTTGCATGTTTGCCCCCATGAGCGCCCGGTTCGCATCATCATGCTCAAGGAAGGGAATCATCCCAGCGGCGATCGAGATCACCTGCTTCGGGGAGACGTCCATCAAGTGGACCTCGGACGCGGGCACTTCAAGGAAGTTGCCGTCCTGCCGCACGGTGACCTTGCCGACAAAGTGGTTTTTATCGTCGATTTCAGCGTTGGCCTGGGCGATGATTTTTGCTTCTTCTTGGTCGGCGGTTAGATATTCGATTTTATCGGTAACGCGGCCGTCCCGGACGACGCGATAGGGCGTCTCAATGAAACCGAACTCGTTCACTCGAGCGTAGGTCGAGAGAGAATTGATGAGGCCGATGTTCGGACCTTCAGGCGTTTCGATTGGACAGATGCGGCCGTAGTGCGACGGATGGACGTCACGGACTTCGAAACCGGCACGCTCGCGGTTAAGACCGCCTGGCCCAAGCGCGGAGAGGCGGCGCTTATGCGTGACCTCAGCGAGCGGGTTGATCTGGTCCATGAATTGCGACAGCTGGCTGCGGGCGAAGAAATCGCGGATGACGGTGGTGAGGGCCTTCGGATTGATCAGCTTCTGAGGCGTGATCGAATCGACGCTCTGATCATACATGGTCATGCGCTCGCGCACGAGCCGCTCGGTGCGGCTGAGACCGACGCGGCACTGGTTGGCGAGGAGTTCACCGACGGTGCGGACGCGGCGGGAGCCAAGGTGATCAATATCGTCAACCACGCCCTCGCCTTTCTTGAGGCGGACGAGATACTTCGTGGCGGCGACAACATCAGCGCTCTCAAGAATGCGCTGCTCGATGGCGGCCTTGAGGCCGAGCTTCTGATTGATCTTGTAACGACCGACGCGGCCGAGGTCGTAGCGCTTCGGATCAAAAAAGAGCCGTTTGAGCAGGGCCTTGGCATTCGCCGTGGTCGGCGGTTCGCCGGGACGCAGCCGCTTGTAGATTTCCTTGAGCGCTTCCTCTTCGTTGCGGGTCGGGTCCTTCTTCAGCGCGCGGATGAGGGCGCCTTCGTCCAGTGCCGTGTCGATGACCCGTATCGTGGTAATGCCGTGCTTCTCAAAGGTGCGGACGATCTGCTTGGTCAACGGCTCGAAGGCACGTGCGAGCACGACACCCTTTTGGGCGTCGATCGCATCCTCGACGAGCACAAGTGAGGATACATTCTCAAGGTCAAGCGCCTTGGCCACCTTGAGATCCTTGATCTCGTAGAAGAGGTTCAGCAGTTCGATGTCGCTGGAATAGCCGACGGCGCGAAGCAGCGTTGTGATGAGGAATTTACGGCGGCGGCGGCGGCGATCGAGGTAGACGTAGAGCAAGTCGTTGTTGTCGAATTGCACTTCCAGCCAAGTGCCGCGGTCGGGGATGATGCGGAAGGAATGGAGGAGCTTGCCGTTCGGGTGCGGTGTGACCTCGAAAGCAATCCCAGGAGAGCGATGCAGCTGCGAGACAACGACGCGCTCAGCGCCGTTGATGATGAAGGAACCACGCTCGGTCACCATCGGGATTTCGCCCATGTAGATCTCCTCATCCTTGATGAAGTCTTCCTCACGGAGGCGGAGTTTCACATAGAGTGGCACCGAGTAGGTGATACCGTCACGGAGGCACTCAATCTCAGCGCTTTTGGGCTCGCCGAGGTTATAAGAGACGTATTCGAGCGTCAGACGGCCGTCATAGGATTCGATGGGAAACACCTCCCGGAAGACCGCTTCGAGACCCTGGGGGTTGCGCTGCTTTTCAGGCACCGCCCAACCAACAGAACCCCAGAGAGCTTGGTTCATGAAATCTGC
>CAJBES010000262.1 GCA_903952145.1 uncultured Opitutaceae bacterium
CCGTCTCGATCTCCGTGGCCAATTTCTCCCCCAGTTCCGGTAGTTTTCTTGCCATCCCGCAACGCCGCAGAAATTCAGTCGCGATGTAAAGTCTATTTATCTATAGACTTTGGTATAATTTGGATCTGTATCCCGCCCCCGCCTCGCCTTCACCCTTCGTTCACACCCGGCTGTTGCCGGACTGGCGCGGCCGGCCCCTGCGCAGCCTGCAGGTGAGCTACCCGCCGACGGTCGAAATTGCCCCGGGGATTTTTGGAGCGCCCACGACCATCGTTTTCTTCGGGTTCGGCCTGCTGCTCATCGCGGCGCTGGCCCTGAGCCTGTGGCGCTGGGTCCTGCAACCCCTGGAGCTGATCGTAGCCGGACTGAAGCAGGGAGATGCCGCGCCGCTTGCGCGCTTGCTGGCGGGCGGCGACGAATTCGCCGGCGTCGCGCGCTTGCTCAATGCAGCCTTCACCCAGCGCAATGCCCTTGAAAAGGAAATCGAAGAGCGCCGCCGGATCGCCACCGCCCTGCTCGCCGCCGAAAGCGATCTGCGCCACGCCCTGGCCGAGCGCACACGTCTCGGTCGCGACCTTCACGACGGCGTGATCCAGACGCTCTACGCGATGGGGATGGGCCTGAGCAGCGTCCAGGCCTTGCTCCAACCCGGCCAGGAAGAGGCAGCCGACCGTCTGAACCAGGGCCGGGCCGCGCTCAACGAAGTCATCCATGATGTCCGCAATTTTATCACCGGGCTCGAACCCGAGACGCTGCGCGCGCAGACCTTCGCCAACGCGGTCAGTTCCTTGCTGGATTGCATGAAAAGCATCAGTCCGGTCACCACCGAATGCAAGATTGACGAGGCCTTGGCGACGCAGCTCACGCTCAACCAGCGCGCCAACGCCCTGCATATCATACGCGAGGCCGTGAGCAATGCGCTGCGCCACGGTGCGGCGGAGCACATCCAGGTGACCCTGTCCCGCACTCCCGAGGGCGGCGCCGCCCTTGACATCCGTGACGACGGTCTGGGCTTCGATCCCGGCACCAGCACGTCCAATCACGGCCGCGGACTGGAGAATTTCACCAAGCGGGCCGAGGACCTCGACGCCACGTTCACCCTGCACGCCGCCCCCGGTCGCGGCGCACATTTGCGTTTCGTTTTCACCCTGCCACAACCAACATGAATTCCCGCCCCGCCCATCCCATCCGCATTCTGCTGGTCGAGGATAGCATCCTGGTTCGCCAGGGCCTCAAGTCGGTCATTGGCACCTTCGGAAAATCGGACCTGCAAGTCGTCGGCGAGGCCGGCACCAACGCCGAAGCTGTCGCCGCCTGCGACCGCCTCAAGCCTGCGGTGGTGCTGCTGGACATCCGGCTGCCCGATGGCAACGGCTTCCAAGCCTGCCGCGAAATCCTCCAGCGCCACCCCACCACCCGTATCATTGTCCTTACCTCCCACTCCAATGACAACTTCGTCTATGAAGCGATCACTGCCGGAGCCCATGGTTATCTGATGAAGGAAGTGGACCCCGCCGGACTGGTCCAGTCCATCCGGGATGTCGCCGCCGGTCAGTCCATTCTGGCACCGGATGTCACCGACCGCGTGTTGAAAATGCTCCGCAACACCGGCACCGGTCGCAGCACGGAAGGCGACCTCGAAAGTCTCTCCCACCAGGAGCGCCGGGTGCTCATGTGTGTCGCGGAAGGCCTGACCAACAAACAGACCGGCGAACGCCTCAGCCTGAGCGAAAACACGGTGAAAAACTATCTGATCAACGTCTTTGAAAAACTGCAGGTGAAGCGCCGCGCCCAAGCGGCCGCCCTCTATGTGCAGCAGGCGGGGCGACCCACCGTGGAGGATCTGCCGCCGCCGCGCGACCGCCGGCCCGGCGCCGCCGGCTTCACCATCGTCGAGGTGATGCTCGCCGCCGTCGTCCTGACCCTCGGCATCACCACGGCGATCATCACCCTCCAGCGGGGTTTGCAGGCCGTCGACACGGCCCGTAACTACACCTACGCCGGCCAGCTCATGCAGAGCGAATTGGAGAGCCTGCGGCTCAAAAACTGGACGCAGCTCGAGACCCTGCAGAACGCCGGACCCACCGCTGTCACAGCCGACCCCACGGCCAGTGTGAACCGCACCGCCATCGCCTGCACCCGCACCATCAGCACGGTCAAGACCGACATGAAGGAGATCCTCCTGGTCTCAACCTGGCGCGGCTACGACGGGCGCACCCATTCCACCCGACTCATCACCCGTTACGGCAAAAGCGGACTCTATGACTACTTTTACACCGCCCACTGATCCCGCGCGCCCTCCCGCCCGCCGCTCGGCCTTCACGCTCGTCGAGGTCATGGTGGCCGCTTCGCTCTCCACCCTCGTGCTGGCCGGGGTGATGAGCGCATTCCTCTTTATCGGCCGCACCAGCTTCACGACGGGCAACTACAGCGAGATGGAGGCGCAGACCCGTCGCGCCCTCGACCGCTTCGCCAACGACGTGCGCCTGGCCCGGGGCATCCACTGGAACAGCAGCCGGAGCATCACGCTCTCCCTGCCCACCGCCACCAACGCCACCACGCAAACCACCTACGCCTACGACCCACTCTCAGTCGGTGCCACGGCGCGCACCTTCTACTGTGTGCCCGGCGACGACGCCTCCACCCTGCCCCGCCAGTCGCTCGTGCGCGGGGTCGCCACCGACTTCTCCTTCCAGCGCTTCAAGCTCGAGCAGAACGGCGTCACCACCAACGTCGCCGCCAACGACCTCGAAACCAAGCTGCTCCAGGTTACACTGCGACCGACCCGCACCGGGGTCACCGCGGTCGCATCCAGCCAGAACACCTTCTCGGCCCGCTACCTCCTCCGCAACAAACGCGTCAGCCAGTGATGCCCTCTCCCGTTTCATCCCCTCCAGCCTTTTCCTGTCGTCCAGACGCAACATCGCCGCGACTGCGTCCGGCTGACGCGCGCGGCTCCGTGCTCATCGTCGCCCTGATGCTGTCGGCCATCATCGCGCTGATGCTCGGCAGTTACCTCAACCTCAACCTCGGCTCCACCCGCCTCGCCAAGCGCGCCTTCCACAGCACGGCGGCCCTCAACCTCGTCGAGACCGGGGCCGAGGAAGCGGTCTGGTCCTTCAATCGCGCCACCCAGGGCAACCCTGATGCCTGGACGGACTGGCATGCCGACGGCACCTCCGTCTGGCGGAAGTTCAACGGCTTCGACCTCGGTGCCAACACCTCCGGGGCCATCAAGGTTTACGTCACCAACACCAATCCTCCCGCCGGTTCCAGCCCCAAGGTCGTCGCCCTTGCCTCCGTCAATCCACCGGACGGTCCGCCCGTCACCCGCATGCTCGAGGTCACCCTCCGCCGTCGCTCCTATTTTTCCAACGGCCTCGTCGCCAAGGATCAGGTGGTCTTCAACGGCAACAACACCAGTGTGGACAGTTGGGATTCCGATCCCGACGGCGACCCCGCCACCGCTCCCGTGGACTACAGCGCGGCTGTGCGCCGTGACAATGGCAGCATCGCCAGCATGTCCGTGGTGAACACCGCCATGCTCGTCAACCAGGCCGACGTCTGGGGCTACGTCTACACCGGCGGCGCCCAGCCCCAGGTCGGCGTCAGCGGTTCCATCCGTGGCGTCAACACCGCTGCCGATGTGCAGATTGACCCGAACCGCATCGCCACGGACTTCAACGCCGAACTGCCCCTCATCACCGCACCGACGGACGGCACCTTCATTGCCGCGGTCGGAGCCACTCTCGGCACGGCCGGCACCGCCACCCGCTGGCGCTGCCCTGCCATCACCCTTAACGCCAACAAAACCCTCACGATCTACGGCGACGTCACCCTCATTCTGACCGCCACCTCCGGCATGAGCGCGCTCGATGTCACCGGCAACGCTGCCATCATCGTCACCGCCGGCGCCACTTTTACCGTTTATACCGAGGGCAATGTCAAAATCGCCGGCAATGGCATCGGCAACGCCAACCTCCAGCCAGTCACGCTGCAATTCTGGGGCACCAACCAGAGCACCGGCGGCCAGGATATCCAGATTGCGGGTAACGGCGCCCTCCGCGCCATCGTTTACGCGCCCAATGCCTCCGTGAAAATCAACGGCAACGGCGAGGTGATGGGCTCGGTCGTCGCCAATCACATCACCTTGGTCGGCAACGCGGCCTTCCACTACGACGAGGCACTGAGCCGCTACGGCAACAATACCCCCTTCGGCATCGTCAAATGGCGTGAACTCACCTCCGCCGCCAGTCGCGCCACCTACGAAGCCGCCTTCGCCGGCTGGTGATTTTCCGCCCGGCCTTTCGATCTCGACCGCAAACCGATCAGGCCTACCGGCACTAGGCCTGAAATATGGGCCTGTAAGCCTCTGCCGCGAAGCGCGGTCCGGTGGCATGATGACCCCATGCCAACCGCCGTCCGCACCCGCCGCCGCCGCGAGGGCGGCTTTACGATCATCGAAGTGGCCATGGCCAGTTTCATCATGGCCTTCGGCCTGGCGACTTCGATCATCGTAATGCAGTCGGGCTATATGCAGGTCGACCTCGCCCGCGGCACCACCCTCGCCTCCCAGATCATCCAGAGTGAAATGGAGCGCCTGCGCCTTTTGAGCTGGACCGGCATATCCACCCTCCGCACCACGACGGACAACGTCCTGCCTACTTCGAACGGCACCACGGGCGGCAACCCACAGGGCGTCGAGGTGTTCGACGGTGCCACCAATTTCGGCACGAGCGGCGACATCGCTGGCAAATTCACCGTCACCCGCACGGTCGCGGTCGATGCCACCCGCTCCGACATCATGAACATCACGATCTCGGTCCGCTGGCAGACCTACGACCTGCGCTGGCACACGCGTTCCTTCACCGCAATCTACGCTCAAAATGGCCTCTATGACTACTATTACACCATTGCCCATCCGTAAGCCCGCCGGGCGCTACGGCTTCACCCTCGTCGAGGTTTTGATCGGGGCCTCACTCTCGTCCTTCATTCTCGCCGGGGTCCTTTCAACTTTCCTCTTCCTCGGTCGCAGCGGCGCCAATCTGCAGAGCTACTCGGACATGGAATCGGAGGCCCGGCGCGGCCTCGAGCTCTTTGCGCAGGACACGCGTCAGGCCAGTGCCATCACCTGGAACAGCGCCACCTCCGTCACCCTGGTGGTCAATGCCGCCAGCATCACCTATTCCTTCAATAGCGGGCAGCGCATCTTCTACCGCAACACCTTCCCGCTGATCAAAGGTGTCACCGCCGGCACCTTTAGCTTTCGTGCCTTCGACGTCGCCGGCCACGAGATGTTTGTAACGACGGTCGCGGAGCGCTCCACCGCCAGTTCCAGCACCAAGCAGCTGCAGATCTCCCTGGAAGCCTCGCGCTCGAACACCACCGTGGTCGCGGCCACCAACACCGTGCTCTCGGCCCGCTTCATCCTCCGCAACAAAATCGTCACCGCCTGACCCCCGTTTTCATGCCAGCCACCCTCCGCTCCCGGCCGACGCAATGGCCCCGCCTGCCCCACACCCGCGAGCAGGGCTCCGTGCTCATCGTCGCGATGATCCTGTGCGCCATCATCGGCATCTCGCTGGTCAGCTACATGCAGCTGGGCCGCACCAATCTCGTGATTTCCAACACCGCGCTCTACAACAATGCGGCCATGAATCTGGCGGAGAACGGCTTGGAGGAGGCCATGTATGCCATCAACAAGACCGTGACGAATAGCAGCTACAGTTGGAGTGGCAACGGCTGGACCACCGCCAGCCCGGTGCCCGCGGGCGATGCCCGGCGCCAACTGCCCGCCTCAGGCACCTACACCTTCGACCAAGGCGCCACCGGCACCGTGCGCGTCTATGTTTACGGTTATGCCGGCACCGCCCCCCGCGCCATCGCCCGCGCCACCGTCAATCTCCCCGGCAGCGGCACGGTCCAGAAATGGATCGAGGTCCAGCTCCGCAAGACCTCCAAGTTCGCCAACGGCCTGGTCGCCAAGGACTCCATCCGCTTCAGCGGCAACAATGCCTCCGTGGACTGCTGGCATTCCAAGAAAAACAACGACGGCACCCCCCGTGTTCCACCCGTGCCTTACAGCAGCGCCGTGAAGCACGACAAGGGGTCGATCGGCTCCATCTCAATTGATGCAGATGCGTTGGTCGTGCAGAACGCTGACATCTGGGGCTATGCCGCCACCGGTGGGGCGCTACCCACCGTTGGGGCCCAAGGTCTCATCGGACCCTTCGGAACTCCTGCGAACACCATAGACCCAAGCCGCGTCTCCACCGATTTTTCCGCCAGCTTCGATGTGGTCACCCCGCCCGCCAACGCCGGCTACACCGACATCATCAACATCACCACCGATACCGCCCTGCCCCGGGCGGCGGATGTGGTCGCGGCGGATGGGAAGTATTACTATACGGTCGGACAGATCAGTTATAACAACAAGCTTCTCGCCATCAAAAAGAAGGTGGCCGCGGGATCACCGGCGGTGAAGGTCGTCATCACCCTGACCAATGCCATCACTTCCATCAGCATCGGCGGCGGCAGCGGTGCGCTCAACATCGAGACCGGTTCACAACTCGAACTCTATGCCCCGGGTGATATTAATATTGGCGGGAATGGCGCAATGAACGGCGGCACCACCGCCGCCACGGCCAACCTGCCGGAAGCCCTGCAGATCTGGGGCACCAAGACCTCCGGCGTGCAGGACATCCAGATCGCCGGCAACGGCGTGCTCAGCGCTGTCGTCTATGCACCCTTCGGCTCGGTCAAGATCAACGGCAACGGCGATGTGGTGGGTTCCATCGTCGCCAACGACATCACCGTGGTCGGCAACGCCGCCTTCCACTACGACGAGGCCCTCGGCGACTTCGGCGGCAACAACCCCTACCGCGTCTCGCTCTGGCGTGAGATCACCACCGCCCCCGGCCGCAGTGCCGTCACCGTGCTGGATTGGTGATTCTGCCACCACCTCACCGGACCTGAAACATTCACCGCAGGCGCCTACACCATGATGTATTCCCGTGCCCGATCTTTTCCCGCCCGCTCGGGGGGCGTGCCTTGGACGCCGTCCAAGGGCTCCGTGCTCATCGTGGCGATGATTCTCTCCGCCATCATCGGCATCTCCTTGGTCAGCTACATGCAGCTGAGCCGCACCAGTCTCGTGATATCCAACAACGCGCTCTACAACAATGCGGCCATGAATCTGGCCGAGAACGGCCTGGAGGAGGCCATGTATGCCATCAACAAGACCGTGGCGAATAGCAGCTACAGCTGGAGTGGCAACGGCTGGACCACCGCCAGCCCGGTGCCCGCGGGCGATGCCCGGCGCCAACTGCCCGCCTCAGGCACCTACACCTTCGACCAGGGTGTCACCGGCACCGTCCGCGTCTATGTCTTTGGTTATGCCGGCACCGCCCCCCGCGCCGTCGCCCGCTCCACCGTCACTATCCCCCGCGGCCGCACGATCCAGAAATGGGTCCAGGTCCAGTTGCGCAAGACTTCCAAGTTCGCCAACGGCCTGGTCGCCAAGGACTCGATCAGCTTCAGCGGCAACAACGCCTCGGTGGACAGCTGGCACTCCATGAAAAACGACGACGGCACCCTCCGCGGTTCACCCGTGCCTTACAGCGCCGCCGTGAAGCACGACAAGGGCACGATCGGCTCCATTTCCGTCTCGGTGAGCGCCGTGCTGGTGCAGAATGCCGACATCTGGGGCTATGCCGCCACCGGTGGCGCGCTTCCTTCCGTCGGCAGCAACGGCGTGGTCGGGCCCTTCGGCACACCGAACGGCACGATGGACATGAACCGCGTTTCCACGGACTTTTCCGCCAGCTTCGACCCCGTGGCGCCGCCCACCAATGGCGGCTACATCATCGGAGACATCACGGGCAATCTCAACCTGCCTCGCGCCGCCGATGTGCTCGCCGCCGACACGAAATACTATTACACTGTCGGGCAGATCAATTTTAACAACAAAACCCTCGCCATCCAAAAAAAGGCGGTGGGCCAGCCGCCGGTGAAAGTTGTCATCACCCTGACCAACGCCACGACTTCCATCAATATCGGCGGTGGCAGTGGCGCCCTGAACATCGAGACCGGTTCACAGCTCGAACTCTATGCCCCGGGGGACATCAAGATTGCCGGGCAGGGCGCAATGAACGGCGGCACCACCGCCGTCACCGCCAACCGGCCGGAAGCCCTGCAAATCTGGGGCACCAAGGCCTCCGGGGTGCAGGACATCCAGATCGCCGGTAACGGCGCACTCAGCGCTGTCGTCTATGCGCCCTTCGGCTCGGTCAAAATCAACGGCAACGGCGATGTCTGCGGCTCCATTGTCGCCAACGACATCACCGCCGTCGGCAACGCCGCCTTCCATTACGACGAGGCCCTCGGCGACTTCGGCGGCAACAACCCCTTCCGCGTCTCACTCTGGCGCGAGATCACCGACGCACCCAGTCGCAATGCCATCACCGTGCTGAATTGGTGAGCGCCGCAGGGTGTCATCCCGGCAATGGTCTAGTTTTGGGGCCGGTAAGCCGGATTATGTTCCGCGCCTCGCGGCGCTTCGGTCGTCATTTCTCTCAACGCCCGCCTTGCGGCGGGCCTGGCCTGCGTCGCCCGCTTGCG
>CAJBES010000263.1 GCA_903952145.1 uncultured Opitutaceae bacterium
CGCATCCTGCGTGAGTTTGATCTGCGGCAGGGCGGCCTGCTCGGGATTGGCATGCTGCTGCTCTTGCTTTCCCCCTGGCTCGTTTCGCTGCTGCACTGATCTTTGTCCCGTCAGTTGCCGGAATCCGACCTCAACGGACCCAGAGCAATTACGGTTTAGTTTGACGTAGGTGGCAGGCCGCCTGCCTGCAGGCGCTCCATGGTCTATGCGCGAGCAAGCTCACTGCCTACATGTAGCGGTCGCTTCTGCCTAAACCGAAAATGTTCTGCCGGAGGCGCAGGGGCGGTGATGGGGCGCCGCGTGGCTGGTGATTCATGTTGGCGAAGTTATCCGCGCAGGCACCGCCGGCCACGGTTGGGGTGGCGGGATGGTCCAATTTGTCGACCCGACCGTGCATGTCGCAACGACGGCGCATCTCACCGGACCGGCGTGCGATTGATGCTGCTGGGACGGACTGCTGGATGCAGCGGAGCAGGCCCACGACCGCCGACAATCAAAAGCACTTGAACCGCTCCGCGTCTCAGGTACGGGACCCGCCAGTTTGCTCCAGCGGCAGTTCGTGCATCTTTAGCTCGGGGTTCTTCTCGTCAAAATACCGCATCGTCCAGTCGTTGGGGAAGAGGACAATGGGGTGATCGAATTTGTCGGTGCCGAAGCTGACGCCGGTGGCGACGATGAGAGTCGAGGGGTCCTTGAGCGCCGGATGCGGCTCCAGCCAGCGGAGGATGGTCCAGGGCGTGGGCGTCAGTCGCGATTCGGCCCCGTATTCAGACTGCAGGCGGAACTGCACGACCTCGAACTGCAGCGGGCCGACGGCGGCGAGAAGGGTGGAGCCGGGCGGACAGTTCCGGGGCGTGAAGGACTGGACGACACCTTCCTTGAGGAGTTGCTCGAGGCCGGCGCGGTATTTTTTGGCGTCGGACGAACTGGGATTCGATATATAGGTGAATACCTCCGGCGGAAAGCGGGGAATCTCGTCGTAGCGGATCGTTTTGTCCTCGGTCAGGGTGTCACCGATGCCAAAAGAATCGTGACCGACGAGTCCGATCACATCGCCCGGCCAAGCTTCATCGACAGTTTCACGTTCCTGACCGAAAAGCTTGTGGGAGGAGGAGAGGCGCACCGTGCGACCGGTGCGCTGATGGACGACATTCATGTCGCGCTCGAATTTGCCGGAACAGACGCGGAGAAACGCGATGCGGTCACGGTGTTTCGGGTCCATGTTGGCCTGGATCTTGAAAATGAAGCCAGAGAACTTGCCGTGATCCACAGGGATTTCGATGGTTACCGGCTTCGATTCGGCCAGCCGGGGGTCGCCGACCCCGGCGGCACCAACACTGCGACGCGGCGCCGGTGGCACGGAGTCGTGGAGAAAACCGTCGAGGAGGAGTTGGATGCCGAAATTGTTCACGGCGGAACCGAAATAGACGGGGGTCTGCTGGCCGGCCTGCACGGCCCGGAGGTCGAAGGGGTGGCCGGCGCCATCGAGCATCTCGAGCTGTTCCTTGACCTCGTTATAGGTGTATTCGTCGAGCTTGCTGCGGACGGCCGCATCGTCGAGGGAGGTGACGCTCACGGGTGCCTGGTATTTGCCGCCGGGCACACGTTCGAAGAGGTGGACATTGCGGGTGCGGCGGTCGAACACGCCCTTAAACGAAGGGCCGTTGCCCAGCGGCCAGATGACCGGCGACGACTGCAGCCCGAGGACTTGTTCGAGCTCGTCGAGGAGATCGATCGGGCTGCGGGTGGGCCGGTCGCACTTGTTCATGAACGTGAAGATTGGCACGCCCCGGCGGCGGCAGACCTCGAAGAGCTTGCGCGTCTGCGCCTCAACGCCCTTGGCGGCGTCAATGACCATGAGCGCGGCATCCACGGCGGTCAGCACGCGGTAGGTGTCCTCGGAGAAGTCCTTGTGACCCGGGGTGTCGAGCAGGTTGACCGCGCAGCCGGCGTAGTCGAACTGGAGGACGGTGGAGCTGATGGAGATGCCGCGTTGCTTCTCGAGTTCCATCCAGTCGGAGGCGGTGGCGCGCTGGTTTTTCCGGGCGGTGACGGAGCCGGCGAGGTGCAGGGCGTTGCCGTAGAGCAGGAATTTCTCCGTGAGCGTGGTTTTGCCCGCGTCGGGGTGGGAGATGATCGCGAAGGTGCGACGGCGGGCGATTTCCTGGGCGGGTGACATGCGAAAGGTTGACGACTGAACACGAATGGCGGCCGAGTGAAAGCCCGGAGTTTTGGCTTCTCTGGCCGGGCAAACCAGTGAAGATGCGAGCAATGTCCATCAGCTTGAAGCTCAAACCCAACGCCAAACCACGGGTCCTCGCCGGGCACCCGTGGGTGTTTGCCAACGAAGTCGAGACGCTGCTGCCGGCCGCCCATGACGGCGAAGTCGTCGAGTGCCGGGACCGGGCGGAGCGGTTTTTGGGCAGTGGCATCTACAACTCCAAGTCCCAGATCGTATGGCGACGGTTCAGCCGCGAACGCGTAGCGCTCAATGGCGCTTTTCTGCGGGGGGCGCTGGAGCGGGCGGTGGCCCGCCGCGGGAAGACCAAGGCCCAAGGGCAGACCCCGGAGGCGATTTGCCAACGACTGGTATGGTCGGAATCGGATGACCTGCCGGGGCTGGTGGTGGACCAGTTCGGGGATGCGCTGGTGGTGCAGATCCAGACCCTGGCCATGGAGCAGCGGGGCGGGCTGGTGAGTGATTTGCTGGCGGAGCTGCTGCAGCCGAGGGAGATCATCTTTCGCAATGACGCGACCATCCGCCGGCTGGAGGGACTACCGTTGGAAGTGCACACCCGTTCCGGGGCGGAGTGGGCGCCGCGCTGGCAGCAAATCGGCGGTATGGACTACTGGCTCGACCTGCAGCGCGGGCAGAAAACCGGGTTTTACCTCGACCAACGGGTGCAGCATGCGCTCGTGGCCAAATACTGCACCGGGAAGCGGGTGCTCGATGCTTTTTGCAACCAAGGGCCGTTTGCGCTGCATGCGGCGCGCGCCGGGGCCACTGAGGTGCTGGGCCTTGACAGCGCCGAGGAGGCCATTGCGCAGGCGCGGCTCAACGCGGAACGCAACGGCGTGCCGGCGGGCTTTGCCGTGGCGAACGTCTTTGACTGGTTCAATGATCCGGTGCGGGCCGGCGAGCCCAAGTGGGATGTGATCATTCTCGACCCCCCCCCCTTTGCGAAGTCGAAGAGCGCGCTGGAGGGGGCGCTGCGCGGATACAAGGAGATCAACCTACGCGCGATGCAGCGGCTCAATCCGGGGGGGGTGCTGGCAACCTACACCTGCTCACACCACATGCAGGATGCCGAATTGCGCGGCGTGCTGGCCGCGGCAGCGGCTGACGCGAAGCGGAAGGTGCAGGTCTTGGAGCATTGCCATCAGCCCCCCGATCACCCCGTGCTGGTCACGATGTCCGAGAGCGAATACCTGCGCGGCTATCTGCTGCGCGTGGACTGAGCAGAATCAGCGCAGTGCCAGATCGAGGTTGCGCCTGACCGCCCGGAGGTCGTCCACCTGCTTTTGCAGGAGTTGCAGCTCAGCTTGCGTTTTCGACAGCTTCATGGCTTCGAGAATGTCGCGTTCGGCTTCCATCAACTGGACGCGCTCGGCAGCGACTGATTCGCGCTGTTCGGTGGACTTGCCGCCGAAGAGCGAAAATTTCCTGGACGATTTGGCATCGTTGAGGGACACGTCCAAATCTGACGATTTCACATGCTTCTGTTCACTGGCGATATCCTTCTCCAGTTTGCCAATCTGCAGGTCGAGTTCGGTAATGCGGCTGTTGCGCACGTCCATGGAGGGCAGGGTGGTGATGTTTTCCCGGGCGTCGCTGCCGGCGGTCCCGGTGGCGGGCGTGGTTTCTGGCGCAGCCGGAGCCGGAGATTTGGCTTCAGTGCCAGCATAGGCCCTGATCGCATTCCGCCGGGCATGCTCCGCCAGCCGTGCTTTGACCCTTTCCTCGCGGGCGGCTATCTCAGCCTTGGTTTCGGTGGTCGCGGCAGTGGCAGCGGACAGACAGAGACCAAGGAGGAGGAAGCGGATGAACAAAGATTTCATGGGCAACGGGAACCTAGGGGTTGGCCCGGTGGAGTCGAGGGGAAGTGCATTGGGCAATGACGTTTGCACGCCGCTTAAGTGCCGTGGAAAAGAAAAGGCCGGGCTTGGCGGCCCGGCCTGGCAAAATGACAGCGTGGTGAGGAAGCGAAGGCGTCCAGGCTACAGCTTGCCACCATAAATGGCGCTGGCGCCGAGTTCCTCCTCGATGCGGAGGAGTTGGTTGTATTTCGCAACCCGGTCGGTGCGGCAGAGCGAACCGGTCTTGATCTGGCCGGCGTTGGTGGCAACGGCGATGTCGGCGATGGTGACATCCTCGGTTTCACCCGAGCGGTGCGAGATGACGGCGGTGTAGTTCGCCTCCTTGGCCATTTCCACCGCGTCGAAGGTCTCGGTCAGTGAGCCGATTTGGTTCACCTTGACCAGAATCGAATTGGCGGTGCCGGTCGCGATGCCCTTCTTCAGAAACTCGGTGTTGGTGACGAAGAGGTCGTCGCCCACCAGCTGGATCTTGTCGCCGATGGCGTCGGTGAGCTTCTTCCACGTCGTCCAGTCACCCTCGGCGCAACCGTCTTCAATGGAGATGATGGGATATTTGGCCACGAGCTGGCGGTAGAACTCGACCATATCGTCACCGGTAAGGACCTGGCCGGTCGATTTCTTGAAGACATATTTCTTCTTCTCCTTAACGTAGAATTCGGAGGCGGCCGCATCAAGGGCGAGGTTGATGTCCTGGCCAAGTTTGTAACCGGCGTTTTTGACCGCCAGCGCGATGACATCCAGCGCGGCCGCGGCGGAGTCGAGTTTGGGGGCGAAGCCGCCCTCATCGCCGACCGCGGTGGAGAGGCCCTTGTCCTTGAGCACTTTCTTAAGGGCATGGAACACCTCACAGCCCATACGCAGGCCTTCGGAGAAGGACCTGGCGCCCGTGGGCATGATCATGAATTCCTGAAAATCGATGGGGGCGTCAGAATGCGCCCCGCCGTTCATGATGTTCATCATCGGCACGGGGAGGACCTTCGCGTTCGGGCCGCCGAGGTATTTGTAGAGAGGCTGGTTGAGGGCGGCAGCGGCGGCCTTGGCGGTGGCAAGCGAGACGCCAAGGATGGCGTTGGCGCCAAGCTTCGACTTGGTGGCGGTGCCGTCGAGTTTGATCATGGCGCAGTCCACGCCGATCTGGTCGCAGGCATCGAAACCGATGAGGGCAGGGCCGAGTTTGCCTTTCACATTGCCTACGGCCTTTTGCACGCCTTTGCCGCCGAAGCGGAGCTTGTCATTGTCGCGCAACTCGATGGCTTCATGCTCGCCGGTGCTGGCCCCGGAGGGCACGGCGGCACGGCCGAGATGACCGGAGGCAAGCTTGACATCAACTTCGACGGTGGGGTTACCACGGGAGTCGATGATTTCACGGGCGGTGATGGCGGTGATCGTGGTGTTCATAGAAAAGGAAACCCCAGTGAACGGCAGGGACCGGCCAGGGGAAAGGCGAAAGTGCGCAGCATGGCCCGTCAGCAGTTTGCGTGAACCAGCCGATAAGGTGGGATTGGCGATTCCCAACTCCAGTAACGCAGGCAGGCGGCCAGACTCAGGCAAATGGGCTGCGGGAGAGGCCGAGTTTTTCCGTGAAGCGCCTGAGCGGCCCGGCCGGTTTGGGGCGGAATGCAGAGGGGATCTGCTTGCTGAACCCACGTTCCACCGCGAGCCGTCCGACCGTGATGCGGTCGTAGTTCCGGACGTTAAGGAGTTCGAGCGTGAACAATTCCGGCGGAATCTGGTCGAGGTGGCCCTCGTAGGCAGCGGCATGGAGGGGGGTGTCGCCGTTGTCGTTGCGAGTGAGGAGCAGGTCCGGCGTGAGTTGTTGACGTGGGATGCGGTCAAGTTGGCCGGTTTCGGCGGCGGCGTGAATCGCGGTAAAGCCCGCTTTGCTGGCCACGATGAGGTGCTCGTGCACGAGCAGGGCGGCGGGGATCTGACCTAAGTGACCGCTGATGGCAGCGGCATGGAAGACAGTGTCGCCGGAATTGGTCACGGCGAGCAAGGCTGCCGGGGTCAGAAAATCCGGGGCAATCTGGTTGAGGTGGCCGTTGAGCGCGGCAACGTGGAGGACGGTTTCACCGCCGATGTTCCTGCGGGCGAAGTTGGCGGCGTTGAAGAAAGTCTGGGGAAACCGGTCGAGAGTGCCTTGTTCGGCGGCTTCGTGCAACAGGGTGTTTCCGAGGTCGTTTTGCTGCAGGACCACCTCCTCTGTGAGGAGGCCGGGAGGAATTTGATCGAGTTGGCCGGAGGCGGCGGCCACGTGGTAGACCGTAAAGCCGGAATTGCTGCGCTGGGCGAGAGCTTCGGCCGTAAGCAGGGCGGCGGGCACGTCAGCGAGGTGACCGCCCAGCCCGGCATGGTGCAGGACGGTGTAACCGAGATCATTTTTAAGTGAAAGCGTCCCAACCGTCAGCAGGGCAGCCGGGATCGAAGCAAGGCCGCCGTGCCGCGCGGCAGCGTGCAGGGGAGTGTTGCCGACGGCGTTACGCGCGGCCAGTCGCTCAAACGTGAGCTGACTGGCGTCGAGCGAGCCCAAATGCCCATCGCGGGCGGCAGCGTGCAGATCCATTGGTTCCATGGTGTAGGGCAATGCTCTGTAATTTGTCTTTTCCCGTGGTGAAGCAATCCCAAAGGCTGGAGGCCGTCAGGCAGAAGATGGAATTGGATTTGCCATGAATGGCGCGGCTCACAGACTGGCCGTAATGAGCGCACCCGAGTAGAAGCCCGCCCCCCCCGTCCCAACGAAAGATGCAATACTGCTGATCGACGATGAAGAGTCCCTATTGGAGATCTTTGCCGTCGCCCTCGGGCCGTATTTTGCGATCGAGACCGCAACGTCGGTGCGGGACGCCGAGTATCTCCTGCACAAGCGACGTTTCAAAGTGGTCGTGTCGGATCACCTGATGCCAGGGGGCAACGGCATGAGCTTTCTCGTGCGGGCCCGGGAGGAATATCCGCACATGCAGCGAATTCTGGTGACCGGTTATATGAAGCCCGAACTGCTGTTGCGCAGTGTGAATGAGGCGGGGCTTTTCCGCTATCTGCTGAAGCCGGTTGCGTTTGCAGAGCTGGTCAAGGTCGTGCAGGATGCGGCCAAGGCGCACGACGCCAGCGTCGCCGCCACGGCGTGATGCAAACCAACCCGACACCTTCGCGCCCGGTGGTGTTGGTCGTGGATGACGAGGTGGAACTGCGCACGGCGTTCCAGTTGGGTTTGCAGGAGCAATTTGTGGTCGAGTGTGCCGGCTCGGCCGAAGAGGCGGAGGTCATGCTCGCGACCGGCGCATATGACGTGATGATCTGCGATCACCTGATGCCGGGGGAGGACGGGCTGCCTTTCCTCATGCGCATGCGGCGGAAGTTTCCCCAAGTGAAGCGGATCATGATGACCAGCTACATCAATCCCGAGCTGCTGGCACGGAGTGGCGTCCTTGCCGGGCTGTCCGCATGCCTGGTAAAACCATTGGCCTTGGCCGACGTCGAGGCGGCGATCCGGAAGGCCCTGGCCACACCGATGCGACCGGGCCACTAGCGCGGCAGTTTGGCGCGCAGGTAGGGTGCGGTGGGGCTTCGCCTCAATTTGAGCAGGCCGGTGAGGGCGCCCTGGTAGATGAGTTCGCCACCGTCGGGTCCGCCGACCGGGCCGAGTTCGACGATGTAATCAGCCTCGGCCAGCAGATCGAGGTGATGCTCGATGACGACAACGGTGTGCCCCTGGTCGACGAGGTTGTGGAGCACCCGAATGAGTTTTTCGCAGTCGCTCAGGTGCAGGCCGATGGTGGGCTCCTCGAGCAGGTAGAGGTTGCGGACGGCCAAGCCGCGCGAGCGCTCCGTGTAGCTGGGCAAACCGCGGGCGAGTTCGGTGACAAGCTTGAGACGCTGAGCCTCGCCGCCGGACAGCGTGGGCGAACTCTGGCCAAGTGTCAGGTAGCCGAGGCCACAATCGAACATGAGCTGGCACACCGCAGAAAGCTGGGAATGGAAGGCAAAGAACTCCGCCGCCTCCTCGAACGTCAATTGCAAGACCTCGCCGATGGTCCGGCCCTTCCAGGTGATGTCGGTGAGTTCTGCCCCGTAGCGCAGTCCGCGACAGTCGTCGCAAGGCAGGTATGTGTCCGGCATGAAGGCCATCTCAAGTTTGATGCGGCCGGCACCCTGGCAGGTTTCGCAGCGTCCACCCTTGGTATTGAAGGAAAACCGCGAGGCGGTGTAGCCGCGCATCTTCGACTCAGGCAGCGATGCGAAAAACTGGCGGATCAGGTCGAAGATGCCGAGGTAAGTGGCGGGAGTGGACCGGGGCGTTTTGCCGATGGGTGACTGGTCCACCTCAATGACGGACTTGAAGCCGTGCGCGCCACGAAGCTCCGCAAAGGGCGGCACGGGCTGGGCCTTGGTGCCCCCGGCTTCGTCGGGAGAAAACCCAGTGGCTCGGACAAATTCCCGGCCGGTGAGGCGGGCCTTCCGCTGCTTGATGGCATGGGCGACGGCGGGTTGCAGCACATCCCGGAAGAGCGTGGATTTCCCGGCCCCGCTCGGACCGGCCACCATGATGAGCCGGGCGGGCGGCAGATGCAGGTCGAAGCCCTTGAGGTTGCGGTAGTGCACGGCGGAGAGCTCCAGCCACGGGGCATTTTGCTTGGGCTTGGTCGGTTGCCGTCCACGAACGCCGGGGGCCCGGACGTCCCGATAGACGCCGCGCGAAGGGTGGGGGATCCCGGCGTTGAGAAATATCCCGGTTACGGAGGCATCGGTGCGCCGGATTTCAGCGGGCGTGCCGTTGGCGAGGAGCGCACCCCCATGCACGCCCGCACCCGGACCCAAGTCGATGATGCGGTCAGCGTGGCGCATGAGTTCGTCATCGTGCTCGACGACGAGGAGCGTGTTGCCCTTGGCGCGCAGGGTCTGGAGCGTGGCGATGAGCCGGTCGTTGTCGCGGGCGTGCAGCCCGATGGACGGTTCATCGAGCACGTACAGCACGCCGGAGAGGTTGGAGCCGAGTTGCGCGGCCAGCCGGATGCGTTGGGCCTCGCCGCCGGAAAGTGTTTCGGTGGGCCGGTCAAGCGCGAGATAGCCAAGGCCGACGTGATCGAGGAATTTGAGCCGCTCTTCAATCTGCGGCAGGATGTCCTGCACGATGATTTTGCCCCGGGCGTCGAGGTCAAGGAGGTGCAGCTGCCGCATCAATTCCGCCGGAGTGGCGCGGAGCAGGGTGGGGAGCGAGAGCGCCAGCGGTTCCGTTTTGGCCTTGCGCCTTGCTTGTAGGTGCAGCTTCACGGCGCGGCTGATGCGGTTCAGGCGCTCGCCGTGGCAGTCGGGACAGGGCCGGCCTTCGGCAGCGATTTCCTCCGCAGAATCGATGCCGAAGGCACGCAGCTTGGCGAGCGGGTCGGCGTCATCGTCCTCCGGCTCCAGCATCCACGGATAGACACGGCCATGGCCACGACAGACAGGACACCAGCCGCGCGGAGAGTTGAAGGAGAAATGCTTCGGATCGAGTTCGGGGAAGGACTCGCCGGTTGCGATATCCGTGCGCGTGGTGGAGAACCAGGAAAGGATTTGTCCCTGCGGGGTAAGCAAAAAGCACGCGCCTTTGCCCAAACGCAGGGCGGTATCGAGGGCGGTTTGCTCACGCCGGCCAGTCGCTCCGGTTGCAGGCTGCTTCAGGTCAGCCACCACCACCTCGATGTCGTGCTCCTTATAGCGGTCGAGCTTGGTGAAAGCTTCGACCGCGAGGAGACGACCATCGGTCCGCATGAGGTTGTAACCCTGCCGGGCGACCCAAGTCGCGATGGGTTGGTGGTGGCCCTTGCGGCCGCGAATGAGCGGGGCACAGAGGTAAAGGTGCCTTGCCTTGCGGGCCGGCCGCGTGGCCAGAACGCGTTTGAGCAGGGCTTGCAGCTGTCCGGGCGAGAGCGGCGCGACGGCGCGATCCGAATCGGGGTGGTGTTGCACCCCGAGGCGGGCGTAGAGCAGGCGCAGATATTGGGCGACCTCCGTGATTGTTGCGACGGTTGATTTGCGGGACCCCCGGGTGGCGCGCTGCTCGATCGCGATGGTCGGCGGGATGCCGGTGAGCCGGTCAATGTCGGGCCGCGGCAGTTGTTCAACGAACTGGCGCGCGTAGGGCGACATCGACTCCATGAACCGCCGCTGGCCCTCAGCGAAGACGATGTCGAAGGCGAGGGTGGATTTGCCTGAGCCGGAGACCCCCGTCACGACAGTGAGTTTGTGGTGTGGGATGGTGAGAGAGAGGTTTTTAAGGTTGTTTTCCCGGGCTCCGGTGATGGTCAACTGCAGTTCTGGGGCGCGCGTGGACAAGGCGTAGGTGGCCGCAGCCTCGGCGGCGCGGAGTGCGGTGACGCGGCCGTCCTGGCCCTTCTGGCCCAGCGCGGCACGAAGAAATGGGCTGGTGACGGTTTCGCTTCGGGCGATCTGCTCGGGCGGGCCTTCGGCGACAATCCGCCCGCCCCCGGCACCAGCTTCCGGGCCGACCTCAATGATCCAGTCGGCGGATTTCAGGACATCGAGATGGTGTTCAATCACTATCACGCTGTGTCCCCGGCCGACCAAGTCCTGCAGCACGATGAGGAGAAGCTTCACGTCATGGCGATGGAGTCCGGTGGTGGGTTCATCAAGGAGGAGCAGGGCGCCGGCGGACTCGCGGGCAGTCGCCCCACCAAAATCATTGGCGAGGGCACCGAGGTAGCGGACAAGCTTCAGCCGCTGGGATTCGCCACCGCTCAGGGTGTTGAGCGGCTGACCGAGGGTGAGGTAGCCGAGACCGACCGACTCCAGCGAGGCCAGGCGCGTTTGGACGCCGGGGTGACCGGCAAAGAGCGGCAGGGTATCGCTGACGCTGGAGTTGAGCAGGTCGGCAACCGAGCGATCATTCCATCTGACGGCTAGGATTTCCGGTTTGAACCGGCGGCCTTCGCAGACCGGACAGGGGACGAACACATCAGAGAGGAACTGCATTTCCACCCGCTCGTAACCCAAACCCTGGCAATGGTCGCAGCGGCCATCGCCACTGTTGAAAGAAAACGAGGATGGACTGTAGCCGGCGGCCTGCGCCGCGGGGGTTTGCGCGTAGAGTTCGCGGATGAGATCCCAGGCTTCAGTATAGAGCGCGGGATTGGAACGGGGGGTGCGCGAGAGGGGCGACTGGTCGACGAGGACGATTTCAGAAAACTCGCGGTCACTTTTGATCGACTCGATGACTGCAGGATCCTCAGTGAGTTGATTGCGCTGCGCGAGCAGGCCCTGGTAGATGACGTTTTCGAGCAGGGTGGATTTACCCGAACCGGAGACACCGGAAAGGCCGACCAGGCAGCCAAGCGGCACCCGGAAGGAGAGGTGCACGAGGTTGTGTTTGGTAACGTTGGTGAATTCCAGCCAAGCGGCCGAGGGCGACGGTGCGCCCACGGGCCGGCGGTGCGCGGGCGTGGGAATGGTTTGCCGGCCGGAGAGGTAGGCTCCGGTGATGCTGTCTGCTGCGCGCAGAAGCGCAGGCACGCTGCCTTGGAACACCAGGTTGCCGCCCCGACCGCCGGGTTCGGGACCGACCTCGATCACATGGTCGGCGGCGCGGATCATGGCCTCATCGTGTTCGACCACCACGACCGTGTTGCCGGCGGCGGTGAGGGAACGAATGATGGCAATCAACCGGTCGATGTCGCGCGGGTGGAGACCCACACTCGGCTCATCAAGCACAAAGAGCGTATCCACGAGCGAGGTGCCAAGGCAGGAGGTGAGGTTGACCCGTTGCACCTCGCCACCTGAGAGCGTGCGGGAAGAGCGATCCAGGGTGAGGTAACCCAACCCGACCTGGATCAGGTAGCGCAGCCGGGTGACGATCGAGTCGTGGGCCAGGTCGCGTTGGTGGGCGGTCGACACGGGAACACGGTCCGGCGCATTTCCATCTGTGCTGATCAGGTCAAGCAATTCACTGACGGGCAGCTGATAGAGTTGCGGCAGCGTGCGACCGCGCCATTGCCAACAAAGGGACTCGGGCTGCAGCCGCTGGCCGCCGCAAGCGGGGCAAGGGTGGTAGGTCCGGAAGCGCGAGAGAAACACCCGCACGTGCATCTTGTAGGTGTTTTTTTCCAACCAGCGGAAAAACCCTTTCACGCCATACCAGTATTTGGGCCAGGTCCGGTTGTTTTCCTCGCCGTATCCCGGCTCGCCCTCGATGACGAAGGCCTTTTGCCCGGGGCTCAGGGCGGCAAAAGGAACATGGGTCGGGATTTTTTTCCGTCGGGCAAAGCGCAGGAGGTCCTTCTTCGACTCACCGTAGATTTCGCTCTCCCAGCACTTGATGGCACCATCATCGATGGACAACGACTGGTCGGGGAGGGCGCGCCGGTAGTCGATGTCGATGACGCGACCGAACCCACGGCATTGCGGGCAGGCGCCGAGCGGGGAATTAAAGGAGAAAAGTGCGGGCGTGGCGGGGCGGAAGGTGCGGCCGGTTTTAGGCGAGTGAAGGCCACGGGAGAAGTGCCCGAGTTCGGCAAAGGTGTCGGCGGCGAAGACGTGCACCTGACCCTGGCCGAAATGCATCGCCGCTTCGGTGCCTTCCAGAAAACGGGAGATTTGGTCGCCAGTGACGGTGAGGCGATCTTGGGCGACGAATAGGAACGTCGAACGCCCAATATCCGACAGCCAATGCCCAAGGTCAGAATCAGCGGGAGCCGCGAGCAGTTCATCGATCCGGGCCACCCGCAGTGGACAAGCGGTTGGATCGGCGCCGGGCGTGGCGGAGATGGGCAAGGGCAGCAGGACACGCACGTAGGACTGGCCCTTCAGGCTGGTCAGGATCTCGGTCCATGAAAGGTTGGCGGGTTTGGCCACGCGAAAGCCGATGATGACGTTGCGGCCGGCGTGTGCGGACTCGATTTTGTGCCATATGGTCTTGGGGGTGTCGTCCTCGACCCGTTCACCGGTCGCGGGATCAAAGCACGTGGCGACATGGCTGAACCAGACTTTGCAGTAGTCCGTGAGCTCGGTCATCGTGCCGACCGTCGAGCGCGACGTCTTGACCGTGTTGGTTTGCCCGATGGCGATGGAGGGCCGGATGTTTTCGATGCTGTCCACCTTGGGCTTGTTGAGCAGGTCGAGAAACTGGCGCGTATAGGCGCTGAAGGTCTCGACGTAGCGGCGCTGCCCCTCGGCATGCAGCGTGTCGAAAACTAGGGAGGATTTGCCGCTGCCACTCAGACCCGTGACGACCACGTATTGGCCGAGGGGGACATCGAGATCGAAACCCTTAAGGTTGTTCTGGCGGACCCCACGAAGGCGGATGCATTCGGGGGCGGAGCGGGCGGCGGAGGGCGGCACAAGGTTCACGAAGCGCAGAGCACCCAGAAAGGCAAATCGCAGGGACGGCCGCAGGACAGGCGGAACACAGGACTCAGGCGCGGGGTGGGGCAGGCTTGGTCAGAGTGAGTTTCGCGCCGGACGCATTGATGGCCTTGGCCACGGAGGGTGTGGGGCGGATGTCGGTGACAATGGTAAATCGCGACTCAAACGGCGTCGTGAGGCTGAGCGCCTTGCGGCCGAATTTGGAATTGTCGAGGGCGAAGATGGTGCGCTCGGCCGCAGCGATCATGCGGCGCTGAGCGGCGACAATGAGTGCGTTCTGGTTCCAGACGCCGTTCTCGGTGATGCCGGCACCGCCGAGAATGGCGAGGTCGGCATGCACCTGCCCGAGCGAATCCTCGCACATGGGCCCGAGGAGAACTCCGAGGCGGCTGTAGATGCTGCCACCCGTGACGATGGTCTCCACGCTGCCCACTTCGCTGAAGAGACTCGCGACGGGCAGCGAGTTGGTGATGACCTGCAGGCGCTTGTCCACGATCAACCGGGCCACGGCGAAGGTCGTGCTGCCGCCGTCGAGGATCACGGTCATGCCGGGCTGCACTTCCTGCGCGACTAGCTGCGCGATGGCGTATTTCTCCTCGGGATGGCGCTGATTGCGGGCGATGAAGTCATACTCCTGGGCGACCTCGTCGGTCTCGACCAGCGAGGCGCCGCCATGGTGGCGACGGACAATGCCAGCCTCCTCCAGCTGATCCAGGGCACGGCGGACGGTGGAGATCGAACCACCGAAGCGGGAGGCGAGGGTGCGCAGGTCGGCGTATTTGTGTTCGCGAATGTAACGCGCGATGAGATCGGTGCGCTGTTTGTTGGTCATGGGTCAAACTTTGGTCAACCGGGCGAAAAGGTCGAGATGGGCCTGCACTTGACGGGGGGCGGCAAAGGTCGTGCGGGCGAACTCACGGGCACGGTTCCGGCAGGCCGCATCGGCCCGGGCGTAGCGCAGGATGGCGGCGCAGAAAGCGGCCGGCTGCCCGCGCGGAATGACCGCACCGGTATCACCAGGCAAAAAACATTCGCCGATACCTTGCGCCTCATAGGCGACCGCGGGCAGGCCGTGGGACTGCGCCTCGATAAGAAAATTCGACAGCGACTCGCTGGTGGAGGCATGCACGGCGAGGTCGGCGGCGGCGTAGGGCGCGACGGGGTCCGCCTGAAATCCGAGAAATTTGACACGCCTGGCGACGCCAAGCCTGTGGGCGAGCTGGGCACAAGCGGTGCGGGCGGGGCCGTCGCCGGCGAGCCAGAGCTGCCAGTCTAAATCCGACGGCAAGCCAGCAGCGGTAGTGATGAGCTCGCGCTGGTTTTTCTCGGGCCGGAACATGGCCACGTTGAGCAGAACCACGGTCTGCGCGCCGGCACCATGGAGGGTGCGCAGCCGTTCGCGCGATGCTGGCGCTGCGTCTCCGGTGCCGGGCTCGGGCGGAAAGACGAGCGGGTTGTGGATGACCGTGATCTTGTCCGCGGGGAGGTCATGCTCCTGGACCAGAACGGATCGGGCGGCCGCACTGTTGGCGATGATATGCCTGCCGCTGCGGAGCGAACGGCGATAGGGCCAGGGCAGGGGCTTGCCAGTGCGCATCGTGGCGATGACCACCGTGTCGGGCCAGCGATCCTGCATCCGATTGACAATGAACCAGCCGTAACCGTTGGCCATGCGGCCCATGCAGAGGATCACGTCGGCGCGCAGCAGTTCGAGGGCGCGGGTGAATCCGGGGGCGAACCAGTCGAGGTGGGTGTCGAACGGCTGCAGCGCGAGGCGGGTCACGGTCGGCGCGACGGTGCCGGCGAGCGCCCCGCCGGGGCGGAAAGTGAGGAGGGTGGCGGCGTGGCCGGCGGCGACAAAAGCGTTGGCGAGCAGCACGGTCTGCCGTTCGGTGCCGCCACTGCGCAGGTAATCCTGGATGATGAGGATTTTCATTGCCCGGCATTACTGGGAGAGGAAAGTCGCCCGAACCGAATGAATTCTCCGCTTCTGCAATTGTTCATCCGCTGGGTGGTGCTGGCGGTGGGCGTCACGCTCGCGACCAAACTCATCCCCGGCATCCAGTGCACGGACGGCCTGACGCTGTTCGTCGTCGTGCTGCTGTTGAGTTTTCTGAATGTCATCCTGAAGCCACTGCTGGTGCTGTTCACACTACCGTTCATTCTCATGACAATGGGGCTGGGCATAGTCGTTATCAATGCCTTGTTGTTCCTCTTGGTGGGCAAGCTGGTGGAGGGTTTCCACGTGGCAAGCTTCTGGTCGGCCTTGGGCGGCGCCCTGATGGTGAGCGTGACAAACTTTGTTTTCACCCGGTTGCTCAGTCCCACCCCGGCGGGCCGGCTACCAGCGCGGAAAAAGCCTGACGACGCGATCGACATCTGAAGACGCTGCACCCGCTTTGGTTTTTACATTTGACGGTGAGTTGAGGTGTGCGAGCGTTTGTGCCATATTCCACACCATGGCTGAATCCACCGAATACGATCTGGTTGTCATTGGCGGCGGTCCCGCGGGCTACGCAGGCGCGATCCGCGCCGGCCAGCTGGGCAAGAAGGTCGCCTGCATCGAAATGGAGCGGGCTGGTGGCACCTGTCTCAACTGGGGCTGCATCCCGACCAAGGCGCTGCTCAAGAGCGCCGAACTCTTCCAGAAGATGAAAAAGGCCGAGGTCTACGGCCTGAGCGCGAAGGAGATTTCGTTCGATATCTCGAAAGTCATGGAGCGCTCGCGCGGCGTCGCCGGCCAGATGGCCAAGGGTATCGAATTCCTGTTTAAGAAGAACAAGGTCGATTACCTCGTCGGCCGGGCGCAGGTGAGCGCCGCCGGCATGGTTTCCATCGTGGAAGGCGAACACAAGGGCAAGTTCCTCCGCACCAAAAACATCCTCATCGCGACCGGTTGCAAGATGCGCCCGATCCCCGGTCTCGAGTATGATGGCGTGCGGGTGATGACCTCGCGCGAGGCGCTGGCCAGCAAGACGTTGCCCCAGTCTGTCGTCATTGTCGGTGCGGGGGCGATCGGCGTCGAATTTGCCTATTTTTACAACGCCTTCGGCGCGAAGGTGACCTTGGTTGAGATGCTGCCACAGATCCTGCCGCTTGAGGATGAGGAGGTCGCCCGCACCTTGCACCGCTCGTTTGAGAAACAGGGCATCGTGATCCATACGGGCACGAAATGCGAAAGCTTCCGCGTGGGGAAAAAGTCCGTAAAGCTTGATCTCGTAACCGGCGACAAGAGCACCGAATTCGAAGCGGACGTGCTGCTTTCAGCCATTGGCGTGGTGGCCAACCTCGAGGGCGTCATCGCCCCGAATCTGCGCGTGGAACTTGACCGCAACTACGTCAAGGTCGGTGATGACTACCAGACCAACGTGAAGGGCATCTACGCCGCAGGTGACATCATCGGGCCGCCCTGGCTCGCGCACATCGCGACGTTTGAGGCCGTCAATGCCGTCAACGGCATGTTCGGCCACGGGCAACCGAAACGCGTGAAGAATTTTCCAGGCTGCACCTATTGCCAGCCGCAGGTGGCCAGCACGGGCCTCACAGAGAAGGCGGCGAAGGCGAAGGGCCTCAGCTACAAGGTGGGCAAGTTCCCCTTCACCGCCTCGGGCAAGGCCGTGGCCTCGGCGGAGAGCGAGGGCTTTGTCAAAGTCATCAGCGATGCGAAGACCGGCGAGATCTACGGTGCGCACATCATTGGCTCGGAGGCGACCGAGTTGATCGCAGAGTATGGGCTGGCCATGGACCTGGAGGCGACCGTCGAGGATGTGCACCAGTCCATCCATGCCCACCCGACCTTGAGCGAGGCGAATATGGAGGCTTCTGCGGCCGCGCTGGGCGAGGCGATCCACATCTAGCGCTTGGCGGGACCCCACGGGCTTTGCACTCGACAGGCTTCCTCCAGTTTTTCAACTTCGAACAGTTTTGCGAATGTAGCACAATGGATAGTGTGATGGCCTCCGAAGCCATTGATCCGGGTTCGACTCCCGGCATTCGCACCATGTTAATCAATAGGATAGGATATTATAATCTTATTCCTGCCAGAACCGATCTGCGCATGGCGGAGGGGAGCTGGCTCGACCTCCTTTTTTACATATGCCTGCAGCGGCCAGACATGCCGGTCTTCGTTATCATGGCGCTACCGCCGGAGGAAACCGGGCAGGGCGGACAGGTTTGCCATGGAGTTTTTTCCCAAGACGCTGGACCTCGACGCTCTGGTGTCGGCAGTTCGCCGGTAGTCTGGCGCTAGGCAGACCGCCGCGCTCTCGCGTGAGGCCACGGCCCATGCACCGCGATTATCGAATGCCTGATCTTCGTCCTGCTGGTGATTCACATTGCTAGCGATGATCCGGCTTCGACTGAGGGCAGTCGGGTCTTCCCGTCAAAAATCGGGCAACCCCGTAAATCGGCATACGTATCCGCCATCGGGCCCGACTCACCCGCCCGCTCAGCAGCGCCCGCCCCATTCGAACGCAGGGTGCGCAAGCGCCGGCCGAAACAATATCCCTTGATGACTCGGTCTGGCCGCCGGCAAATCGCCCCCGGCGCCCCATGAAAATCTTGGACGAATTTTCACCTTACCTGGACGCCATTAGACTCTAAATACAAAGGGCGCCCAAGATGCGGGCTGCGTCGGACTAAGCGAAATCAAAACAATGAGCATTGCCGAGTGATGGCGGATACCGCGAAATTAAATGACCATCAATTCATGCAACAAACAAAAGGCAGCAACATGAAAAAAATGACAGGGCGGGAACGTTTACGCTGCATTCTAAATCGGCAGCCGGCAGATCGGCTTTCGTGGACAACGCTGGCGGATGACGTGACTCGTTCGGGCATGCCTGATGAGGTGAGGAGATTGTCTCCAATTGAATTCTACCGTTCGATCGGCTGCGACATTGTCCAACTCGGAAACTATGGATTGAGTGCCGATCTTGCCGTCCCGCAGCCTTCGCGCTTGGTCTGCCCGGAGGTAAGCCGCGAGATTGAAATGGAGGAAAACGGCCAGGTGGTGCGGCGTCGGCTTGCCCCATCGGATGCCGTTGCCATTGGCGTGGGTGGGCCGACAAAAGACAGCGCCGTGACGCTCCGACGGATCACCCCTTGGGGAACATTGACGGCCGCGCTGAAGCACGATCATCCCGTCGAGTATCCGGTCAACTCCTACGAAGACTTGCGCATATTGAGGGCGATTTGGGAGGCCTCCGATTACGTTGAGGATTTGGGCATGGAACCCGCGTTGGCCCGATTGGAAAGCCTGATTGGCGACGCCGGGATGTATGTTCCCGCGCTTGATCCCTCGCCGGTGCAATATCTTTTGGAATACGAGATGGGACCGGCCAATTTCTTTTATCTCCTTAGCGATTATCCGGCCGAGGTCGAGGAGTTGTTGGCGGTCATGCACGCTAAACGGCTGAAGGAATACGACATCTTGGCCCGGCGCAGTCCGTGTGAAGTGGTGATTCCCATCGAGAACACCAGTTCGACCCTGATCAGTCCAGCCCTCTACCGCACATACAGCCTGCCGCAGGTTCGCGATTATGTGGACATACTGCATCAGCATGGCAAGAAGGCGGTGTTGCACATGTGCGGGCATCTGAAAGCCCTGCTGCCGGATATTCGTAAGACCGGGTTGGACGGAATCAACGCCTGCACGCCCCCGCCGGTAGGTGCGACGTTTTATGAAGACGTATTGGACGCGTACGGCGAAGACTTCCTGCTGTTTGGCGCGATCCTAAGCCCCTCAATGTTCCATAATCGGGCGGTGGGTCGGGCCGAATTGCATGCCTTCCTGGAACAATTATACACACCGCGGCTGCGTCAGGCCAACATGGTTATCTGGCTTCAGGCTGA
>CAJBES010000264.1 GCA_903952145.1 uncultured Opitutaceae bacterium
GCCAGCCGCAGCTGGTCCCCGTCACCGAGGAGACATTCGCGGATAATTTTTTCATGGCCGTGAAGCTGCCCGTCGGCCACCCGCGGGAGGTGACGGCGCGTTGGGAGCAGGGCAATGTGCTCAAGGTCACGGAGCGCTGCCCCGCCACCACTTCGCAGGGCACCGTGGATCTGCTCGTCACGCGCAGCTATGAGCTCTCCGCCAACCAGGATCTCCTGACCTGCCGCCTCAGCCGCAACACCCGCCAGACCGGCCCGGAGCTCGTCTTTGTCTACAAGCGGGCCGACGCCAACAACGCCTATGTCATGCAGCTCACGGACGACTGGAAGATCAATTCCGCGCTGCCCGAACAGGCCTGCCTCATTTCGGTGCAGGGCATCGTGAACCAAAAGGCACCACTCCTGTATTTCACCTTCGGCCCGGCCTACCCCTTCAACCACACGGCGGAAACGATGCAATACCTGGAGGAAAGCCGGCATTTCACCTTCACCCCGCTGGCTACCCTCGATGAGGCCCTCGCCGTCTTCCGTGACCAGATCAAGGGCTATGTGGTCTGGGACAAGCAGGTCCGCACGTCCCTGATCGTGGCCTATACCCTCGCGGGACTGGAGCAGGGCATCGTCATCACGGAGGATCTGATCCCGCTCGCCCAAAAACACGGACTGCGGGAGATCGACGATTTCCGGGGCCGCTTCACGGGCCAGTCGGATTTTGCGATCTACACGTGGGCCAAGGAGAAATACTGGAGCCGGTGCTCCCGCGAGGTCATCACGTGGATCGGCGGGGTGCATGGTGACGTCGTCATGCCGGCCTGCGCCGACTATGGCATGGAGAAGAAGACCTTCTTTTCGGATCTGTCCACGCGGGCGAGCGACACCCAGGAATACGGCCTGACCCGGAGCCTCCTGGCGGAGATAAAGCCCCTCGGCCAGGCCTGGGGCTGGCACTCCTACAAGAAGGATGCGGAGGAGGAGATGACCACCCTGCTTTCCTCCTTCGCCCTGGTGTCGGACGGCCTGAATACCATACCCAATTCGACCTTCCTCCTGCGGATTCCGGCGTCGCCCGGCTACAAATTCAAGAACCATCACAACGTGGTCGCCGGCAAGACGTATCGGCCGGAGAAAAAGGTTTACCTCGCGCTCGTGCAGACGGACGGCCTCGGCATCGGCTCATGGACCCGCCCGGGGCGCGGCTCCATTCCCTATGCCTGGGAAGTGCCGCCGAAAATGCTGGAGATGTCCCCCGCCATGCTGGAATTTTACTATGACCAGGCCACCCCGAACGACTACTTCATCACGGCGCTCTCGGGCTCGTCCTACATGTATCCGCGGGCCTTTCCCGACAAGTGGCGGCCCAAGGAAATCGCCCGGGCCCGGGCCTTGATGGAGCAACTCGACCTCAAGGTTTTTGAAATCATGGACTACTCAGGGGAAGGTAGAGAGGCCGGCGACAACAACCTGCCGAAGAAGATTGTGGACGAGTATTTTCAGAACATGCCGGACGCGATCGGCTTCCTCAACGGCTACTATGCCGCCAACACCTTCGCCATTCGTGGCAAGCGACCCTTCCTCTCCTACGATTATTATCTGCCGGCCGGGAAGCCCGAGGCATCGGCCGCGGCCGACCTCATGGAACTGGCGGAAATGAATCCGGCCCGGCCCTATTTTCTCCTCGTGCATGTGCGGGAGAACAGTGACGTGGCCCGCGTGAAAAGCATCACCGACCGGCTGGGCAAGGACTTCGAGATCGTGCCTCTGGACATTTTTCTGAAAATGGCCGGGGAGAACCCCACGTTTAAAGAAAAGTATATGCCCTGAATGACGGGCCCGCCTTTTGGGCGGGCCCGCGGCGGGGAGGCCGGGCTGGCCCGGCAGGCGCGCGAGCCCATGGCGGGACTCCGGCCAATGCGAGATTACGGGAGGGTTTGGGTCCGGGGCCCAGCCTCGGCCGGCAGTTCGCCGCCACCGGTATCGGGCACCGCGCACAGGATCATGTCATCATTGCTGGCCTCGATGTGATGATTGGGCTCCACGATGAGAAACTCGTCAGGATCCCATTTCCCGGCCACCAGACGCTGCAACAGGGCCGGATCGCCCTTGATTTCGTCATATTGCCACCCCAGCCATGCGGCGCATTCCCGGGTTTTTGTTTTGTGGGCATCCACCGGCCCAATGGCCAGATCCACATAGGCCGCAGTGGAGTATTTGTTGAACCAGTCCTGCTCCATTTCCATCAGGTATTGGGCATTATCCTCGCCGTACTTGTCCTTGTACTGCGCAAAGGTCCGTTCGTATCGCTCCTGGCCGGGGGGGAGATGGTTTTCGATCCAGCCGGGAGTATACCAATAGGTTCCCGGATGGGCATCGAAGTAAGCCCGGTAACGTGCCCGTGATCCCAGGAAACACGTGATGCAGTCGTGCCCCCGGGCGATGATCAGCCGGGTCTGCCGGGCGGAAACCCCGGCAACGCCCTGACTACACAAGCCATAACCCAACAAGATGGCATCGAAGCCGGCGGGTGTGTCGTCCACCGCCTGCTGCAATTCGCGGCGGAGTTGCTTGGGGTCGCAGTGCAAACCCCAGGGCAGGAATTGGAACTCAAAGCGGTTGGGCGACTGCGAGGCATAGTGGCAGAATTCCCGCCACAGGACATTGCATGAGATGATCTTTAGCTGCAGGGGCTTCATTCCTGCCGCCAACCTTGAGCCGGTTGCGGTCACGGGTGAACACATTTTGTCGGTCGTGAGCGCAGGCTTGGTTTGGAAAATGGTCTCAGGCGGACTCAGGCAGTTGAACTCGAATCACCCCGAAGCTGCGCAAACCAAAAGGGGTCACGGAGGCGACGGGTCGGGACGCGACTGATCGTTCTGGACCCGGTTGGGCGCGAGCTTCAGCTTCTGTGTCCACCCGGCCCCGAACGGCCGGGCGCTATCGGACCCACCCTGCCCATGCCGCTGCCGACCAACCTGCCGCCCACACCAACAGCGCGACTCATCCCGCTCGCCACCAAGCCTGACTACGGGCGCTGCCTGGAGCGCATCGAGGCCTGGTTTCACCAGGCTGTCATCGACCGGCCCCCCGTGCGTTTCTACAGGCACAACGCCCAGTTCGAGGCGGGCGAACAACTTGACCGGAAGCGCTGGCCCTCGCTCGAGGCGCGCTGGTTCGACGTGGATTACCAGATTGCCAGCTTCGAGCAGGGCATCGCCGGCAAGGAGTTCGTGGCCGAGACCTTTCCCATGTTCTGGCCGAACCTCGGCCCGAGCGTCTATTCGGCCTTCTATGGCGGCCGCCTCGAATATGCCGAGGTCACCTCGTGGTATGAGCCGGTTGTGACTGACCTGGACGACCTGTCCCCGGTGGGCGGCGACCCGTTCGCGAGCGTCTATTTCCGCAAGCTTGAGGAACTCACCCGCGCGGCGATCGCCCGGTGCGGCGACCGCTACTGGGTCGGCTACTCCGATTTCCACCCGAACCTCGATTGCGTGGCCGCTTGGTGCGGCATGGACAATCTGTTCCTCGCCATGGCGGAGGCGCCGGAGCAACTGGCGGCGCTCGCGGAATTGTCTGTCCGCGATTTCCAGCGGATCTTCGGGCATTTTGATGCGATGCTGAAGGCCGCCGGGCAGCCCTCGGGGACCTGGATGAACATCCCCTGCCCGGGCCGGCTCCACATCCCGAGCTGCGACGTCTCCTGCATGATCTCGACCGAACATTTCGAGCGCTTCTCCCTCCGGCACCTGCGCCGCGAACTGCCGGGCATGGACCGCGCGATTTATCACGTCGACGGGAAGGGCGTGGCGAACCATCTGGACCGGATCCTGGCGCAGCCGGACATCCAGGCGATCCAATGGGTGCAGGGCCTCGGCGCGGACTGGCCGATCCTGCAATGGATTCCGCTGCTCCAGCGCATCCTCGCGGCGGGAAAGTCGATCCTGGTCGACGTGCCCATCGAGGAACTTGATGAATTTATGGCGCGGATGCCGCGTGAGGGCGTTTTCCTTTGCCTCGGCGTGGCGCCGGAAGCGGAGAAGCGCGTGCTGCAGCGCATCGAGCGGTGGTAAGGCGCAGCCGTCGGGCAACGCCGGCGTCGAGAAGTGCGCTTGAACCGGCGGTTCCCGCGGCCCAGCGTCGACCCTTTGTCACAAAGGCAACACCAAGGTTATTTCCAAGGCCTCCGTTGATCACCTCAGAAAAAACATGAACGCACGCGACCGCTTTCTGAAGACACTGAATTTTGAAAAATGCGACGACCGGCTCCCGCTGGTCGAGTGGGCGGCGTGGTGGGGCCTGACCATCGAGCGCTGGCAGACCGAGGGCATGCCCAAGGAGCTCACGTGGGACGAGTCGCTGGCGTATTTCGACCTTGATCCGCTGGTGCTGATCGCCGTGACGGGTGGCGCGATCAATGACCGCCCGTCGGCCAATTCCTGCGCCGTGACCGATGCCGCGAGTTACGAGGCCATGCGGCCGTATTTTTTCCCGGACGCTGCGATCGCCACGGCGGTGGAACAGGCCCGGAGCCTGAAGGCGCGGCACGAGCGCGGGGAGATCTCCATCCGCATCTGGCTCGACGGCTATTTCTGGTTCCCGCGGAAACTCCTCGGGGTCGAGCCGCACCTGCTGGCTTTCTACGACCACCCGGAGCTCATGCACCGCATGAACGCCGACCTCGCGGCTTTTAACTGCCGCGTGATCGATGCGATCTGCACGGTGCTGACGCCCGAGATGGTGGGCTTTGCCGAGGACATGTCCTACAACCACGGCCCCATGCTGTCGCGGGCGTGCTTCGACGAGTTTCTGCTGCCCTATTACCGGCGCACGGTCCCGGTCATCAAGGGGCACGGCGTCAAGGTGCTCGTGGACACGGATGGCGACGTGACCACAATGATCCCGTGGCTTTTCGCCGCCGGGATCGAGGGCGTGTATCCGCTGGAGCGGCAGGCTGGGGTGGATGTGGCCCGGCTGAGGCAGATGCATCCGCAGCTGATCATGATGGGTGGTTACGACAAGATGGTGATGTCGCAGGGCGAGGCCCCGATGCGCGCCGAGTTCGAGCGCCTGCTCCCGGTGATGCGTTCGGGTGGCTTCATCCCGTCGGTGGACCACCAGACCCCGCCCGGGGTGTCGCTGGACAACTACAAAATTTACATGCGGCTGTTCCGGGAATACTGCGAGCGGGCGGTGCGCTGACGGCGCGCCCAGTGCTCGTGCATCCGGGACAGGTCCGCGGGCGCGGACGAGCCGCGCCCCTACGAACTGCAGGTTGCAACGCAATCGACTGAAAATCACGGACGCTCGCCGGGGCGTCACCGGCCGTTGAACTCGGCGACCGCCTCGAACATCGCCGCGATGTTCTGCGGCGGCACCTCGGGCAGGATGTTGTGCACGGTGTTGAAGACGAAGCCGCCGCCCGGCGCGAGGATCTCCATTTGCCGGTGCACGTGCGCCTTCACTTCCGCCGGCGCGGCGTTGGGGAGCACGTGCCGGGTGTCGCAGCCGCCGCCCCAAAAGCAGATGTCGCGGCCAAACTCCCGTTTCAGGCGCTCCGGCTCCATGTCGCGGCAGTTGGTCTGCACGGGATTGATCACCTCGAAGCCGGCCTCGATCAGGTCGGGCAGGAGGGCGTGGATCGAGCCGCAGGAGTGCAGGAAGGTTTTCATGCGGCTGTGCTGGTGCACGTAGGCGCAGAGCTGCGCGTGGCGCGGCTTGAAGTAACGCCGATACATGGCCGGCGACATGAAGGGGCCGCCGTTGGTGCCGAGATCGTCGCCGAAGCGGCAGATGTCGGCGACGTCGCCCACGGCGCGGCACACGTTCTCCAGGGCGGCCAGGTGCCGCTGCATCAGGGCATCGAGCAAGGCCTCGACCTGTGCGGGCTCGGCCGCCAGGTCATAAAGAAAGCCGTCCACCCGGCGTAGAAACGTGCCCCATTCGAAAAGATTGCAGCCGATGACGATCATCAGGGCCCGGTCGGTGGACTGGCGGAGGGCGAGCGCCTTTTGACGCAGCGTGGCCCAGAAACCCGGATCGCGGGCATGGTCCCACGGGCTGTGCACGAGGGCGGCCCAAAGGATCCTGCCCATGGCGTCTTCGAGCCCGCTGAAATCCGGCGGATAGCCGTCGAGGTAAGGGAAACAGGTCTGGTCAAAAAATGTGCTGCCGGCCGGCATGTGCGCGATGGCGGTGCCGTCGGGATGGCGCGCGATGAACGAGCCGTCGGGCAGACGCTCCGGATGAAACCACGCCGGGTATTGCGCCGGCTGGCCGTCCCCCAGTTGGAAGTCATACCAGGCGTCATCGCCGGTGTTGAAGGCCTGGCCGATGTCGATGGCATCGATCCCGTAGCGGTCGAGCATCACGGCCTCGGGCTGGGCCAGTTGCTGCACGACATCGTAGACGCGCGTGTGGCCGGCGGTGAGGCCGAGGTGGCGTTTGAGGTTGCCATAGGCGATGGCCGAGATGCCGGAACTCGGCGTGGCGCCGAGGTCAACCGGCACCCGGTCGGATTCCCGGTGCGCGATGGCGGCCAGAACACGTTCGCGGGAGGTCATGAAATAATAGCGCTGGCAGGCGGGGAAAATACGGACCGGCTCAGTCGGTGTGGAAGACCTCTTCCATGCTGCTCCACCATTCGTCGGGGGCGCGGGTGGCGAGGGGTTTCTGACAAGGTTTGCACTCGGCCCACCAGCGCTGGGTGGTGGCATCGGCGGCCATGCGTGCCATGTCGGCGGCAAAATCGCTGCCGATGTATTCAAAATAGCTGAACAGGTAGGGCTGCCCGTCGTCGAGGGTGCGCAGGTAGATCGAGTAGTTCCGAATGTTGCACCCCTTGATCATTTTGAGCACGTCGGGCCAGACCGCGGCGTGAAGTTTTTTGTATTCGTCGATCTTTTCCGGCCGGAGGCCGAGGACCATGCCGTAGCGTTTCATAGGATGTCTTTCAGGGATTGGCGCGTGCGCCGTGGATTATTTTGCAGGGAGAGGGTAAGACCGGGGCGGCGGTTCAAAGCATCTCTTCAAATTCACCCAACTGAAGAGGATAACGGCCGAATTCGCGGACGAGCTTCACGATGTAGTCGTAGGTCTGGCCGGACACGGCGCTGCTCACCGAGTGGTCGCTCTGGAAAATGAAGCCGCCGCCCCTGGCCGCATTGAGCTTGCGCAACACTTCGCGGCGGATGGCCGCGCGGTCGCCGGTCTCCCAGACCTGCACGTCGCTGTTGCCGCAAAAGCCGATGCCATGTCCGTAGCGGCGGCGCAGATCCAGCACGTCCATGCCCGCCTTGGCCTCGAGCGGATTGTAGGCGTCGATCCTGATGTCGGCGTAATCCTGGAAGATGGCCTGCACGTTGCCGCAGCCATGGTAGATCACCGGCAGGCCGGCGGCGTGGGCCGCCGCGGCGATCTGCGCGACCCAGGGCTTGAAATACTTCCGCCAGTAGGTCGGCGAGAAGAACATGCCCTTCTTGTAGGCGACATCGCCCCAGATCACGAAGCCGTCAAGCAGACCCCCGCCCGCCGCGATCTCGGCCTGCGCCATCGCGAGGTAGAACGCGCCGATGCGGTTGATGACCTCGCCCATCTCGTCGGGATATTCGCCCATCCACAGCATCGCGTTTTCCTGGCCGATCATCCGCGTCAGGCATTCGCTGACCTCGATGATGCTGCCGTAGACCGGAAAGTCGGGCCACAGCGACCGGACGGTCCCGATCCAGGCGGGTGAGTTGCGCTCGAAGCCGTCGCCGACGCCGGCGATCTGGTTGTCGCCGGCACTGAAGAAACGCCGCGGGTCGTCGGGCGGGTCGAATGCGGCGTGCTGGAGCTTGGCAAACGTGTCGGTTTCCCAGGCGCGCATCTCCGGCATCGGCAGCGAAAACAGCTTGTGCATGATCGCGCCGAAACCCGTTTTCACCGTCACCTCTTGCGGCGTCTCGCTGAGCGTTTCAAAAGGACGGATCCACGGGTCCATGTTCGGCAGCGTGACGATCCAATCGAGGTCGTAATGGTAGTAGGGGCTGGTGCCGGGGGCCAGCCCCAGATCCTGCTGCCAGCGCCGGGTGAAGGAGCCCCAAAAAAAGTCGCTGATCGGCACCCGGTCCGGCTCCTCATGCCGCAGGGCCCGGTTCATGCGCTCGAGTTTGCGCAGGGTGTTGGCCTGGCGCGTGAGGTTGGCTTGGCTTTGGCCGACCGTGTTGAACATGCTCATGATGGAGACGGGTGATTTATGGTCCGGGCGCAGGAAAGCTGGCGGGACACAATGGCATTGGCAATCCATCCCGCCCGTGGGGCCGCGGTTTCCCACCGGGATGATACGGCCCTGCAGCTCCGCTACTGGGCGGTCTGGCGGCAGGTGCGGTGGCCAGCCGTTGACGCCGGCTGAAATTCACCCGGACATGGACAAAACTGCGCGTCACCAGCCAGCGGCAGGGGCTTCGCTGGACGACGCCCTGCGGGAGTAGATGTGCTGCAACCGGGCCGGCTTCGCCAATCAGCTCACATGACTGGTGCGATTATTTTGGCTGGCCGTAGGTGGCGGCGGGGCCGTGCTTGCGTTGGAAATGCCGGGCGAGGAGTTCGGGCTCGATGGGCTTGAGCTTGGGCGCGAGCTGTTGCGACATCAGCGCCAGGTGCGCGATGCACTCGACGGCGACGGCCACCTCGACCGCCTTGGCGACGGTCGGAGCCCAGGTGAACGGGGCGTGGCGGTTGACCAGCACGGCGGGAAAATCGAGCGGGTCGAATTTCCCCTGGGCGAAGCGCTCGAGGATGACGTTGCCCGTCTCCCATTCGTAGTCGGCGGCGATTTCCGCCGGCGTCAGCCGGCGGGTGACGGGGATGTCGCCGTTGAAATAGTCGGCGTGGGTCGTGCCGAAAATCGGGATGGCGCGGCCGGCCTGGGCAAAGGCCGTGGCGTGCGAGCTGTGCGTGTGCACCACGCCGCCAATGCCCTTGAACGCGAGGAACAGCCGTCGGTGCGTGGACGTGTCAGAGGAGGGGTTGAGCCGGCCCTCGACCTTTTTGCCCTCAAGGTCGATGAGCACCATGTCGGCGGGTTTGAGTTCCGCGTAGGCCACGCCGCTGGGCTTGATGGCAAAGATGCCCTTGGCGCGGTCGAGGGCGCTGGCGTTGCCGAAGGTGAGGTTGATGAGCCCGTGGCGCGGCAGGGCGATGTTGGCCTCGTAGGCCTCGCGTTTGAGTTCGGTCAGCATGAAATGAGAAAGGTGGAACTCAGGAAATCAGGAACAGGATGGGTTGCAGCAGTTTTCTTCCGGTCGTTCCGGGTTTCCACCTAGGCACCGGCCGGGCTCAGTTCCGGTGCTTCAGCCGGTCGAGCATGACCGCGCCGAGGAGGATGCAGCCGCGGGCGACGTATTGGTAGAAGGGCGGGATGTTGAGGAGGTTCATGGCGTTTTGGACCAGGCCCATGATCAGGACGCCCGCCACGACGGCGCCGAGGCGCGCCACGCCGCCGCTGAGCGAGACGCCGCCGAGGACACAGGCCGAAATCACCTCGAGCTCGAAGCCCAGTGAAGTGTTGGGCTGGCCGCTGGTCATGCGGGCGGCGAGGACCAAACCCGCGAAGGCGGCCACCACCCCTTGCAGGGTGAAGATGACGACTTTCACCCGCACCACGGGCACGCCGGCCAGATGGGCGGCCTCCCTGTTGCCGCCGATGGCCAGGGCGCTGCGGCCGAAGATGGTCAGGTTCAGCAGCACACCGAAGACCACGAAACAGGTGACGGTCAGCCACACCGGCACGGGCACGCCGAGCCAGGCGGTGTTGCCGAGGGCAAAGAAGCCGTCCGTGCGGATGCCGACGGCCCGGCCGTCGGAGACGATGAAACCGAGCCCGCGCACGATCTGCATCGAGGCGAGGGTGGTGATGAGCGCGTTGATGCCGAGGCGGGCGACGAAGACGCCGTTGACGAAACCGATGAGGGCACCGCTGGCCAGGGCGGCGGCGGTGCCGGCCAGGACGCTGCCGGTCGCATTCATCACCGTGGCCCCCAGCACGCCGGCGAAGGCCACGACCGAACCGACGGAAAGGTCGAAATCCCCCGCGGCGAGGCAGAGCATCATCGTGCATGCGACCATGCCGATCGTGGAGACCGCAAGGGCGAGGCCGCGCAGGTTCGTCGCGGTCAGAAAATTATCCACGCCGACCGAGCAGAGGAGGAAGAGCCCGGCCAGCACGAGCAGCATCCCGGCGGAATCCCAGACCCGGGTGAAGGCGGAAGATGACGGAAGGGGTGGCCGGCTCATGATCGGATCAGTTTGCGATGGTCGCCGGCAGAGCGGCGTGCAACACGGCCTCGGGAGAGGCGGCGGCGCGGGTAAACTCGGCCGCGATCACGCCCTCGCGCATGACAAAGACGCGGTCCGCAATGCCGAGCACCTCGGGCAGCTCGCTCGAGACGATGACGACGCTCGTCCCCGCCGCTGCGAGGGCCTGGATGAGCGCGTAGATTTCACTCTTCGCGCCGATGTCGATGCCGCGGGTCGGTTCATCGAGCACCACGACCCGCACCGGTTCCGAGAGCCAGCGGGCGAGGATGGCTTTCTGCTGATTGCCGCCGGAGAGCAGGCCGATAAGGGTGGCGGGTGAGGCGGTGCGGACACCCAGCCGGGCGATTTGCGCCGTGGCATTGGTCCGCTCCCAGCCGGGGTCGAGGAAGAGCCCGGCCCGCAGATGTTTGCGGCGGGCACTGAGGTTGATGTTCTCCGTCACCGAGCGGACGGAGATGATGCCCTCCTTCTTGCGGTCCTCGGGGCAGAATACGATGCCGTCGCGAATGGCGGTCCGGGGCGAGCCGCCTTGCACCGGCCGGCCGTGCACGCGCACCTCACCGGCCGTCGGCAGGACTGCGCCGCACAACAAACGCATGAGCTCGGTGCGTCCGGCGCCGACGAGGCCGAAGAAGCCGGTGATCTCGCCGCGGGCCACGCTGAAGGACACCGGTTCCCGCAGGCCCGGCCCGGCCAGACCGCGGACCTCCAGCCCGCCGGGCGCGTGAGCACGCGGCCGGTAGTTGTAGATGTCCGTGAGTTCGCGGCCGACCATGCTCCGGACCAGCGTGTCGCGCGTCACCCCGGCCAACGCATCGTGCGTGACGACGTGCCGGCCGTCGCGCAGCACCGTGGCGGCGTCGCAGAGCTCAAAGACCTCGTCCAGGCGGTGGGTGACGTAGAGGATGGCGTGGCCGCGCACGCGCAGATCGCGGATGATCGCAAAAAGCCGGCGCGTCTCCTTCTCCGACAGACTGCTGGTCGGCTCATCAAACGCCACGACCCGGGCGCCGCGCCCGAGGGCCTTGGCGATCTCGACCATCTGTCGTTGGGCGAGCGGCAGCCGGCCGAGCCGGGCGTCGGGGGAGATGTCCTCGCCGACGAGTTGGAGCAGCCGCCCGGCCTCGGTGCGCAGGGCCGCCCGGTCGAGGAAGGCACCGCGCCGCGGGTAGCGGCCGAGCAAAAGGTTTTCGGCGACCGTCATCTCCGGCACGAGGTGCAGCTCCTGGTAAATGACCGCCACGCCGGCGGCGATGGCCGCGGCGGTGGACCGGAAGATTTTTTTGTCACCCTCGAGGCACAGGGTGCCGGCGGTCGGCAGGTAGGCGCCGCTGAGGATCTTGAGCAGGGTGGATTTGCCGGCGCCGTTTTCGCCCAGCAGCGCGTGGACGCTGCCCCCGCGCACGCCGAACGAGACCCCGTCGAGCGCGCGCACGCCGGGAAACTCCATCGCGAGCCCGTCGAAACCAAGGGCGTGACCGGGGGCGGACATGGCGCGGCGGCTAGAGGATGCCCTCGGCCTTGAGCACCTGCTCGAAGTTCTCGCGGGTGATCGGCCGGCCGTCGCTGCGGGTGTCGAGCGGTGGTGGCGTGCCGTCCTTTACCCAGTGATAGAGCATCTCGGCGGTGAGGAAACCCTCCTGCGGTGCGGAGGCGTAGATGGAGGCATGGAAGCCGGTCGGAGCGGACTTGCGGAGTTCGTCGAGGCAGTCCGTGCCGTTGATGCCGACCCCGATCACGTCGGCGGCGGTGAAGCCGTTGCCCTCGGTGGCGCGGACGGCCCCGAGGGTGCCGCTGTCGTTCATGCCGGCAACGAGCCAGTGTTTCACCCCGGTTTTCTGCGCGAGCAGGGCATTGGCGGCATCGAAGCTGCCGGGGATGTCCGTCGTCTTCTGCGCCGTCTTGAAGATGCGGGCGGCGGGGAAGCCGGCGGCCTGGAGCGCGGCGATGATGCCTTCGGTGCGCTCGCGGGCGGTGTCGAGCTCCTCAAAGGTCACGATGCATGCGGCGGTGTCGGCGGCGGCCCAGCCGCGGTGCTGCATCTCCGCGACCAGCGTGCGGCCGGACATTTCGCCAATCTTGCCGGCGGACATGCCGAGGTAGGGGACCTCGGTGAGGAACTGGCCGTCGGCGCCGACAAAACGGTCGTCCACCGTGATGACCTTGAGGCCGGCGGCCCGGGCCTTGGCCACGATGGCGGGTCCGAGGCGGACATCGGGGGTGCAGATGACGAAGCCCGACGCCCCGTTGGCCGCCAAGCTGTCGATCGCGGCGAGGGTCTTCTCGCCGTCAGGCACGCCGATCTTGATCAGGTCGAAGCCGTATTTGGCGGCGGCGCGGTCGGCGCCCTTCCACTCATATTGGAACCACGGCTCCTCGGGTTGCTTGACCAGGAAGCCCAGCTTGATTTTGGCCGGAGCCGCCGGTCCGCCGGCCGCCGGTTTTGAGCAACCGGCGAAAAGCAGGAGGGCCAGAGGAAGGCCGAGCGCGAGCCGGCGGAATGTGGTCAGCATGGGGAATGAATGGAAGTGGAACTCAGGAAATCAGGAACCGGATGGGTTGCGGTCGTTTTCCTCCAGGCATGCCTGATTTTCACATTGGTTTTCTGTCTTCCTTACACCCGGATCCCATGCGCGAGGTGGTAGTAAACCTCGTTGTTGCGGAGGTCCTGCTTCAGCGCGGGGAGCGTGGTGCCGTCCTTGATCAGGACGGTTTCGATCCCGGCGATGGTGGCGAAGTCCTCGAGCATTTCGGCGGTGACACTGTAGCTGTAGCCGGTGTGGTGGGCGCCGCCGGAGTAGATCCAGGCCGCGCAGGCGGTCTTGAAATCAGGCCGGCACTCCCAGACGGCGCGGGCGACGGGGAGCTTCGGCAGTTTGGGCGGCTTTACGGCGGTGACTTCGTTGATGATGAGTCGGAAGCGGTTGCCGAGGTCCACGAGCGAGGCGTTGAGGGCCGGGCCCGCCGGCGCGTTGAACACGAGGCGCACGGGGTCCTCCTTGCCGCCGATACCGAGGGGATGGATCTCGACCATAGGTTTATCGGCGGCGATGGATGGGCAGATTTCGAGCATGTGGGCGCCGAGGACCTGATGGCCCTTGGGGGACAGGTGATAGGTGTAGTCCTCCATGAACGAGGTGCCGCCGGGGAGGCCGGCGCCCATGACCTTCATGGCGCGAACGAGCGCGGCGGTTTTCCAATCGCCCTCGCCGCCGAAGCCGTAGCCGGCGGCCATGAGACGCTGCGTGGCCATGCCGGGGAGCTGGCGCAGACCGTGGAGGTCCTCGAAGGTGTCGGTGAACCCCTTGGCGCCGACCTCCTCAAGAAAGGAGCTGAGGCCGAGTTCGATGCGGGCGCTGTAGCGGAGCGCCTCGTGGCGGGCGCCGCCTTTCCGAAGCGCGGGTGCGACCCGGTAGGTTTTTTCGTAGGTGGCGCACAGGTCATTGATGGCCTTGGGATCGATGGCGGCATCGGCCATGCGCGCGACGAGATCGCCGACACCGTGGGTGTTGACGGCGAAGCCGAGCTGCATCTCGGCGGAAACCTTGTCGCCCTCGGTGACGGCGACCTGACGCATGTTGTCGCCGAAGCGGATGAATTTTGCGCCCTGCCAGTCGTGCCAGGCGCGGACGGCGCGCATCCAGGCACCGATGCGGTCGTGCACCTCGGGGTCGGACCAGTGGCCGACGACAACCTTGCGGCCCAGGCGCATGCGCGTGTGCAGGAACCCGGCCTCGCGGTCGCCGTGGGCGGCCTGGTTGAGGTTCATGAAATCCATGTCGATCGTGCCCCAGGGCAGGTCGCGATTGAACTGGGTGTGCAGATGGAGGAACGGTTTCTTCAGGACGCTGAGACCGCGGATCCACATCTTCGACGGCGAGAAGGTGTGCATCCAGAGGATGAGGCCGGCGCAGTTGGCGTCGCTGTTGGCGGCGAGCATCACGTTGGTGATCTCATCGGGGGTCGTGAGGAGGGCCTTGAACGTCGTTTTTAGCGGGAGGCGCTGCGAAGCAGCGAGCGCCGCGGCGACTTTTTGTGCATTGGCGGCGACCTGTTGGAGCGGGCCGGGGCCGTAGAGGTGCTGCGAACCGCAGACGAACCAGATTTCGGGGGAGGCGAGGAGTTTCATGGGAGCGGGGAGGGGAAAGGGCGTGCGGGAATGAGGGAGTGGGGGAACGATTGATCAGTGGGCGGCTTCCTTGATGGCGAGGAGCTGTTTCATGACGGCCGAGAGGTCGGCGGAGGGGTTGCGGCCGCCAAAGGCGTCGTGGAGCTGGCGATAGAGGGCGTAGAGCTGGTCGTAGGTTTTTTGCGCCGCCGCCCTCGGCCGGTAGGCGACTTTTTTCAACGAAGTCATCCTCCGCTGGGCCGTCGGAAAATCCGGGTGGGCGCCGGCGAGCACGGCGGCACTGATGGCGGAACCGAGGGCGCAGGCCTGCGAGGAGCCGGCCACGCGCATGGTGCAGCCGGTGACGTCGGCGTAGATCTGCATCAACAGCGGATTTTTTTCCGCAATGCCGCCGGCGCAGACGATGCGCTCGATGGGCACGCCGTATTCCTTGAAGCGCCCGATGATGGCGCGCGCGCCGAAGGCCGTGGCCTCGATGAGCGCCCGGTAGATTTCCGCCGGGGTGGAGTGGAGGGTCTGGCCGAGCAACAGGCCGGTGAGCCGCTGGTCCACGAGGATGGTGCGGTTGCCGTTGTTCCAGTCGAGGGCGAGGAGGCCGCTCTGGCCGGGCTTGAGTTGCGCGGCCGCGGCGGTGAACGCAGCATGGGTTTTTTCGTTGCCCGCGCAGACGACCTCGACGAACCACTTGAAGATGTCGCCGACGGCAGATTGGCCGGCCTCAAGGCCGTAGAAACCGGGGAGGATGGCGCCCTTGACGATGCCGCAGATGCCGGGGATGTCGGGCACGCTTTTCTCCGCCGACACCACGCCGCAGTCGCAGGTGGAGGTGCCGATGACCTTGACGAGCGTGCCCTCTGCCACACCGGAGCCGATGGCGCCGTAGTGGACGTCCATCTCGCCGATGGCGATGGGGAGGCCGGCGGGCAGGCCGAGTTTGGCCGCCCACTCCGGGCAAAGCTTGCCGGCGGACGCGGTGGCATCGTGGGCCTTTTCGTAAAGGCGGTCGCGCAGGTCGGCGAGGGCGGGATCAAGTGCGGCGAGAAATTCCTTGTCGGGCAGGCCACCCCAGTCGTCGGCATAGAGCGCCTTGTGGCCGGCGCAGCATACGCCGCGCCGGACCGCTTTCGGATCCTGCACGCCGGCGAGCACGGACGGGATCCAGTCGGCGAACTCGACCCAGGAATAGGCGGCGGCAAAGACCGCGGGCGCCGTGCGGCGGCAGTGGAGGATTTTCGACCAGAACCACTCGGACGAGTAGGTGTTGCCGCACTTGGCGATGTAGTGCGGGCGGATTTTTGCGGCAAGGGCGGTGATCTCGGCGGCCTCGCGGTGGCCGGTGTGGTCCTTCCAGAGCCAGCACAGGGCGGCGAGGTGCTTCGCCCATTTCTTAGAAAGGGCGAGAGGGACGTTCCGGGCATCAACCGGAATGGGACTGGAGCCGGTGGTGTCCACCCCGAGGCCGATGACCTGCGTGGCATCGAAGCCCTTTTGTTTCCGTGCCGCGGCGAGGGCGGCCTTCACGCTTTTCTCAAGGCCAAAGAGGTAATCGCCGGGATGCTGGCGGGCGAGGTTGTGGTCGCGCGGGTCGAGCAAAATGCCCTGATGCCCGCTGGGATAGTTGACGACGGCGGAGCCGAACTCCCTGCCGTCGCGGGTGCGCACCACGAGGGCGCGAACCGAATTGGTGCCGTAGTCGATGCCGAGGGTGAAGCTCATGGGGATCAAGGGAGGATCGTGACCTGGGTCGCCCGGAAAATCCCGGCGGCAGGTTACGGTTACCTTCCTCCAGCGGGCGGTGGCGGTCAAGCGACGAGGGCGCGGCCGAAGGGGAATAGCTTAAGGGCAGGAGAGAGATTTCCGGGCAGGAAACCGGGAATGATTTCCCGTCGGACTGGGCCGCGGAGTTGTGGCGCGCAGGAGGTCCTGGCGTGGTCAAGCCGCCCTGCCCAAGGCAGCAAGGCGCGTGAGCCTGAACGCGCCGTCCCCGCTCCGGGGAACTGCTTTTCCCTGTCAGTGATTGCCTCCGCGTGTCCTTGGGCCTTTGGTGGCGTCACCGTTCAACGCATTTGCCCATGACCTCCCGACAGCGCATTCTGGCCGCCCTCAATTTCCAGCCCGTGGACCGGCTGCCCAAGGATCTGGGCGGCATGCGCTCCACGGGCGTCTCGGCGTTCACCTACCAGGCCCTGCGCGGCGCCCTGAGCCTGCCCCCCAAGCCCACGCGCATCTACGACCCCGGCCAGATGCTGGCGCTGCCGCATCCCGATGTGCTGGATGCCCTGGGGTGCGATGTGGTCATCGTCGAAGGCGACGGCCTGACGAACGCCTACGAGCAACCCGAGCTCTGGCACCCCTTCGATTTCAACGGACGCATCCCCGGCGGACATGTCCGCGAACGCACCCTTTACCGCACGGAACCCGATGGCACCATCAACCACGGAAACTGGGGCAGCATGCCGCCGGGCGCGTATGTGTTCAACGCCGAGCACGCCGGCCAGGCCCTGATCCTCGACGGCGACCTGCCCCGGCCCGACCTCAAGCAGGTCCGCCAGGATCTGGAAAAACGCTTGCTGACGGACGAAAAGATCAAAGCCCTCCGCGACACCTGCCGACGGGTGCGCGAAAGCAGCGACCGGGCCGTCTTTTTCTGGGGGCAGTCGAACATGGACCTCTGCATTCATGGCTACGGCGGGTTGGCCATCTTTCCCGTGCTTTGCCTGGAAGACCCCGACTTCATCCACGAACTGCACGCCCTGCACCTGGAATACGCCCTGCGGAACGTCCGCGCGCTCCTGCCCGAGATCAGTGGTTACGTGGACATCGTCGGCACCGACGCCGACGACTGGGGCAACCAGAACTCGCTGATGGCCTCACCCGCCACTTTCCGCGATCTGTTCCTACCCTACCGCAGGCGTCACAACGCGGAGATCCACCGCGTCGCCCCCGGCCTCAAGACATTCCTGCATTCCTGCGGGGCGCTTTACGACATTCTGGACCTGATCACCCAGACGGGCACGGACATCCTCAACCCCGTCCAATGGCCTGCCGGCGGTCGCACCCCCCGGGAGTGGAAGGACAAGGTCCGGGGCCGGATGGCCCTCTGGGGCGGCGGCATCGATTCCCAGCACACGCTGCCGTTGGGCACCATCGCCGACCTCGAGCGCGAGGTCGCGCAGAATGTCGCGACCCTGGCGGGGGACAGCGGGTATGTGTTTGCCAACATCCACAACCTGCTGGCCGAGGTCCCGCCGGCAAAGATCATCGCACTCTACCGCGCCGCGGCCGCGGCGCGGTGAAGGTCACGAGGATTCCTCGTTGGATTCGCAGCAGTCGCCATCCAAAATAGAGTTCGAACCGTAGTGATTTTGGGCTTCTTTCAGGTGCTCAGCGGACCTTGGCCGCAGTGAGCAGGCCGCGCTCCCGCAGCCATGCCTCGGCGCGGCGGGGCCAGTCGGAGGCCGTGCCGAGACCGGGATTCATGCCCATGCCGTGCGCGCCGTGCTCAAAGGCGTAGAACTCGGCGGGCACGCCGGCGCGGGTGAGGGCCTCAAAGAAAAGGAGGCTGTTCCCGATGGGCACGCTCTGGTCCGCCTGAGTATGGATGAGCAGCGTGGGCGGAGTGGCGGCGGTGACCTGTTTTTCCAATGACAGGAGGGCCAGCAGTTCGGGGGCGGGGTGGTTACCGAACAGCGCGCGGCGGGAACCGGCGTGCGCGCCGGGATCAGCCATCGTGATGACCGGATACATCAGGATGAGGAAATCCGGACGCGCGCTGATGGCGTCGAGCGGTGCGCCGGTTTTGCCGGCGGGGTGATCAAAGAGCGTGCCGGCGCTGGCGGTGAGGTGACCGCCGGCCGAGCTGCCCATGGCGCCGAGGCGTGCGGGATTGACGCCGAACTCGGCGGCGCGCGAACGCACGAGGCGCACGGCGCGGAGCACGTCCTGCAGCGGGGCGGGGTGGCCGAACTCCTGCAGGCGGTATTTCAGCACGAAGCTCGTGACCCCCAGCGTGCCGAGCCAGCGGGCGTATTGGAGGCCCTCGCGTTCGGTGGACAGGCACACATAGCCGCCGCCCGGGGAGATGATGACCGCGGTGCCGTTGGGCTTGTCCACGGCGGGAGCGTAGAAAGTCAGCGTGGGCTCGGACACGTTGGAGATCCGGCCGCCTTCAACGTGTTCGGACCCGGGGCCGGGTCGCGCATCCGGGACGCCCTCGGGCCAGAGGGGAATGACCGTCCCGTCGGCAGGAGCGGCGAGGGAGACGGTGGCAAGGGTGAGCGACACCAGAGCGGGGATGAACAGATGCATGGCAGTTCGTTGGAAAGTGAAAGTGGGCACCGCAACCGGGCCGCGCAGACCAAAGCAGCCCAACACCGGCAGCCGGGATGGACAGGATAAAATCAGGGGCAGGGCTCGTTTCCGGGCGCGGCGACGCAGTCCGACTGTCCGCACGGCTCGTTTTTCTGCGACGGCATTTTTCAGCGGCGGCCAGAACCGGTGGTTGCGCCGCCGCCAATCCGGTTCAATCTGTTTGCCACCATGATCCGCAAAGCTTTCCTCATGTCCGTCAACCCCGGCCAGGCAACCGAGTATGAGCGCCGGCACCGTCCGATCCCCGCCGAGCTGGCGGCGGTGCTCACGGCGCACGGCGTGCACAACTATTCCATTTTCCTGCATCCGGAGACGCGCCAGCTCTTCGGTTATGCGGAGATAGAGGACGAGGCGCGCTGGGCGGCCATCGCGCAGACGCCCGAGTGCCGGCGCTGGTGGAAATTCATGGGGGACATCATGCCCGCCAACCCCGACAGCAGTCCCGTGGCTTCCGACCTGAGGGAAGTTTTTCACTTGGCCTGAGGCAGGTGCAGGGCGGCTGCTTGCAACGGCCCGGGCGCGGCAGGGCGCCGCTTCTGCGGCGCACTGATCCCGACGGTCTCAACCGCACCCCGCATGCGCTGACGCCGGCGCACGCCTTCAAGGCCGCCGAACAGCGCCTCAAGGCGCAGGCAGCGGCGAAGGTGATGGCGAAGTAGCGATCATCTTTCAGCGACCAGCCGGAGACACCGCCAAAGCCTCAGGCTTTTTTCATGGAGCGGCCGGCCTTCGCCGGCTGACAGCTTTCGCTTGGAGCGGTTTACTTTCCACCACCCTTATCGTGAATCCGGCCGGCCCGGCGCGGGTGGGGCCTCGGGGTTGGGGAGCATATTCGGGGCCAGGCGGCCGGACTCTTTTGGCTGGGTCCACGCGCCCCAAACCTTGAAGTTCTGCAGGTTTGATCCGCCGACGAATTCGCGCAGGATGGAGTTGTCCGGCACCGCATCGGCTTCCACGGGCAGAAACCACTCGATGAAGGACAGCAGGCGCCGGGCCTCGATCCATTCAGGCGTGCCGTGTTCCACCTGGCGCAGCAGCGGCTCCGCCAGCGGACGCAGCACGGAGAGTTCGTAGGCCAGCGCCGAGTTGAACATGGCGTCCGCGTTTTCCTGGTGCGGAAAGATGTGGCGCTTCTCGCCGCGCCGCACCGACTCCCAGCGCGCAATCGTCTGCGTGGCGCTGTAGCCGCGTTCACGCGCATCGCGCACGATCCGGCGGATGAGCCGGGTGTCGGTCGTGGAGATGCGGTTGTGCCGGTCGAGATTGAGCTGGGTCAGCGCCGAGGCGTAGACCTTAAACGATTGCGCCGCCAGCTCTGCGGAGATCAGTTGCGGGTTCAGGCCGTGGATGCCCTCGAGGATGATCAGCTGCCCCGGCTGCAGGCGCACGGTGTCGCCGGGTTCCTGCCGGCCCGCCTGGAAATTGAAGCGCGGCAGTTGCACCTCTGCACCCGAGAGGAGCCGCCCGAGGTGGTCGCCCAGCTGCGCGAGGTCGAGCGCGTGGATCGTCTCGAAATCAAACTGACCCGACGCGTCTTTCGGCGTCCGGTCGTGCCCGAGGAAGTAGTGGTCGAGTTCAAGCGCGAAGGGCGACAGCCCCTGCGACAGGAGTTGCACCGCGAGGCGGCGCGAGAAGGTGGTCTTGCCCGAGGACGAGGGTCCCGAGATCAGCACAAGCCGCGCCCCGGCGCTGCGGTCGGCGATCTGGCGCGCGATGGCGGCGATGTGCTGCTCGTGCAGGGCTTCCGACACGAGGATGATCTCGCGGCTGCGCCCGGCGAGGATGGCCTCGTCCAGCGCGCCCACGTTCTGGATGCCGAGCCGTTCCATCCAGTTGCCGTATTGGCGGAAGGCGCCCACGAGCTGCGGATTGTCGACCATCGGGGCGACCGTCGTCGGCGCGTGCCGGCGGGGAAAGCGCAGGGCAAAGCCGCCGTTCAGCGCCACGAGCCCGAACCACTGCAGGTACCCCGTCGAGGGCACCATGAAGCCGTGATGGTAGTCCACGTGCTGGCCGATCCGGTAGAGGGTGATGGTGGGCTTGCGACGGCGGCGAAGCAGCAGCGTCTTGTCGTCAAAGCCGCGCGATTCAAACTGCGCGATGGCGTCCGCCACCGGGGTCTCGCGGCCGCCAAAGGGCAGGTCAAGCCCGACCAGCCGTCGCATCTCCGCCTCGATGCGTTGCAGTTCCCCGACCGTGAGCGGCCCGCGCCCCTGCACCGAGCAGTAGTAGCCGCCGGAGGACAGGGAGTGGTCGATATACAGGGATGCCCCGGGGAACAGGTCCGAGAAGGCCACCTCTAGGATGAAGGTCAGCGAGCGCCGGTAGATGCGCGCCCCGTCGGCGTCGGCCATGGTCACCGGCTGCACCCGCGCCTCCATGGTGACCGGCTTGGTCAGTTCGAACAGTTCGCCGTTGATCACGGCGCCGACGAGGGGCGCGGGCAGGGCGTCGGCGATGGGCCGGAGCAGTTCGCCCACGGTTACGCCCCGGGGCCCCTCCAGGGTGCGGTCATCCGGCAGGTGGATTTGAACGAGCGGTGTTTTGGCAGCAAAGCGGACGTCGGACATGGGGAGAGGGGACAACCTTTGACGGCACGGGGTTGGATCGAAAGAGGTCAATTTTCCGCAGAATGGCGCCCAGGGCAAGAGACATCAGGCGCGCGGCCGGCGACCGTGATGCGCGGGCGAGAAATCGAAGCCGTGCATCAAATCCGGTGTTCTGACCCATTGGCCGGCTGCAGCCGACAGAGCCAGATTATAGATCGGCTTCTGAGTGAGGGCGGCACAGGAATTTGCGCTCGTCTCTCCCGGCGCGCCGGCGAAAAGTCCGCGCCGTCCGGCATGAGCATCCTTCTTCGCGGCATCACTTGGGATCACACCCGCGGCTATGGTCCGATGGCGGCCACGGCCCGGTGCTGGCATGACCTGCATCCGGAGGTGGAGATCGTCTGGGAAAAGCGCACGCTGCAGGCGTTCGCGGACGAGTCCATCGCCTCGCTGGCCCGGCGGTTTGACCTGCTGGTCGTGGACCATCCCGCAATGGGCGAGGCAGCCACACACGGGCTTTTTCTCCCGCTGGAGCAGCACCTGCCGGTGGAGTTATTGCGGGATCAGGCGGCCCACGGCGTGGGCGCTTCGCACGCCTCCTATCAATTCAACGGCTCGCAATGGGCGCTGGCGATCGATGCAGCCGCACCGATCGCGGGCTGGCGCGAGGACGCGCTGGCGGCGGCGGGTGAGCGCGTGCCGCAGACCTGGGCGGAGCTGCTGGCGCTGGCCCGGCGCGGACGCGTGGCGTTCTGCGGCTGGCCGATCGACTGCCTGATGTATTTTTACGCGTTCTGTGTGAACGAAGGTGAAACGCCCTTTGGCGCCGACAAGTCGCGCATCGTGTCTGATGCGGTCGGCGTGGCGGCGTTGCTCGCGCTCAAGGAACTGGCGGACGCCTGCCAACCGGACGGGTTCACCCGCAACCCGATCCGCACGTGGGAGTGGCTGGCGGGGCGGGTGCCGGAGGCTTACTGCCCGTTTGCCTACGGTTACTCGAATTACGCGCGGGCGGACTACGCGGCGCACCGCCTGAAGTTCGGCGGGCTGGTCACCCGCAACGGCCGGCCGCTCACCTCGACCTTGGGCGGCACGGGGCTGGCGGTCTCGGCCCGGACGGACCACGCCGCGGCGGCACTGGCTTATGCTCGCCATGTGGCGGGAGTGGGGACGCAAACGGGCGTTTACACCGCGGCCGGCGGCCAGCCGGCATGCCGCCGGGCCTGGCTCGACGCGGAGAACAACCGGCTGACACAGGATTATTTCCGTGACACGCTGGCGACGGTTGAGACGGCCTACCTGCGGCCGCGCTTTGACGGTTATATCGATTTTCAGGTGAAGGCACCGATGCATGTGGTGGCGGCGTTGCAGGGTCAAATTCCACCACCGGCGGCGCTCGACCGGCTGAATGCGCTCTACCGCGATTATCCCGCGCGATGAGAGCAGCGTCGAACGAACCCAACCTTTACCGCGGATGGCACGGATGAAACCCCGCATCAAACCGATGTCTGCCCCACAGGAGACAACGGAGAAAACAAAGGCTGCCGTCTTATAGAACTGATCTGCCTACAACGGCCGACAATACGTGTTCATCTGTGCCGGCCGCGGTTAATTCCGATGGCATGTGCCCCGTTAGTGTGCCTTGGTGCTTAACCGGTTTGGTTCACAAATTTCCCATGATGGTTACTCCCAATCCCCTCCTTGGCACCGTCCTGCACAGTGTCGGCGCCGCTTCGGCGGCGCTGTGCTACACGCCGCAGAAAAAAGTCCGCGACTGGTCGTGGCAGACCTACTGGCTGGTGCAGGCGGCGTTCTGCTGGCTGATCCTGCCGGTGCTCGGTGCGTGGGTGACGATCCCGGAACTGCGCCAAGTGCTGGCCGAGGCGCCGCGCGATGCGATGCTCCGGTCATTTTTGCTGGGCGCGGCGTATGGGGTGGGGGGCACGGCGTTTGGTCTGGCGATCCGCTACATCGGGTTCTCGCTGACCTATGCCCTGGCGGTGGGGGTCTCATGCGTGCTCGGCACGCTGGCGGGTCCCTTGGTGGCCGGGCAAATCGGTGCCATCGCCGCGAAACCCGGCGGCGGCATCGTGCTGGCGGGCGTGGCCGCCGGCGCCGCGGGCATTTTTTTGGTCGGCCTGGCCGGGCGCATGAAGGAGAAAAACCTGGCGGCGGGCGGGCCGGCGGCGGGCGAATTCCAATTCGGCAAGGGCCTCGCGCTCTGCCTGCTGGCCGGCGTGCTGTCGGCGGTCTACGGTTTTTCGCTGCAGGCGGGACAACCGGTCGCGGATGTCGCGGCGGCGCACGGTGCGGGCGAGTTTCAGGGCAATGTCATCTACATCTTTTCCAACACGGGGGCGTTTCTGACGACGGCGGTCTACTGCCTTTACCTCCACGTGCGGAACGGGACGGCGGGAGAGCTGGTGCGGTCCGCCGCCGGCGCGCCGGCCACCAGGCTCGGCCTCAACTGGGCGCTGGCGATCCTCACGGGCGGGCTGTGGTATGGGCAGTTTTTCTTCTACGGGCTCGGCCACACGCGCATGGGCAGCTTCGCGTTTTCCTCCTGGGCGATCCACATGACGCTCCTGGTGCTGACCAGCGCCCTCGTCGGGATGGTGTTGCGCGAGTGGCAGGGCTGCCGGCCGCGCACCAAGCTCATGCTGGCGGTGGCGCTCACGGTGCTGGTGGGCGCGGTGGGCACGCTCACGTGGGGCAATTATCTGGGGTCGGCGTGAGGCCGGTCCCCGGATCGATCAGGGTTGGCCACAAAAAGCACAAAAAATCACTGGGCTGGAATTCTGATGGCACGTCCTTTGATGCCGCTTGTGGCCATGGGCGCAGGTTAATCCGTGTATATCCGTGAAATTCGTGATTAATTCTGTTCAGGCCAAATCTATCGCTCCCATGGAACTCATCGATACCCACGTGCACCTGTTGCATCCGGAAAAATTCAGCTATCCGTGGTGCGCGGGCGACCCGGCGTTGCAGGGTCGCTTCAGCCTGGAGGACTACCGCGCGCAGGCGGCCAAGGCCCAAAGCCGCGCGCACATCCAGGCGGTGCTCTTCATGGAGGTGGACGTGCCGGCGGAGCAACAGGAGGCGGAGACGGATTTTTTTGCCCGGATGGCGGACAAGGATCGCGGCAAGCCGCCGCTGCTCGGGATCATCGCCGCGGCCCGGCCGGAGTCCCCGGAGTTTTCCCGGCAGCTGGCACGGCTGGCGGGCGACGCGCGCATTCGCGGCGTGCGCCGGGTGCTGCACAACCTGCCGGACGGGATATTCCAGACTCCGTTGTTCGCCGAGAACCTCCGCTTGCTGGCGAAAGCCGAACTGACCTTCGATCTTTGCGTGCGGCCGCACCAACTGCCGCTGATGGCCGGCCTGGTCGAACAGTGTCCGCAGACACAGTTCGTGCTCGACCACTGCGGCCGGCCCGACCTCGCGGGCGGCGAACTCGACCTGTGGCGCGAGGGCATCCGC
>CAJBES010000265.1 GCA_903952145.1 uncultured Opitutaceae bacterium
CCCGTTGATACCAAGAACAGCCACGCCGTGGCAGAATTTCTGCAGGAGAAGCATGCGGGGATGTTTGCAGGGCGTGGTTCACCGTGGATCAGTCGTTTATTTGAGGATGTGACGGCATTGTTTACCGGCGGTAATCCCGACTACGCTCCCCTGCAGCTCCGTTATCACAACTTCGAGCACACGTTGCAAGCGACGGTATGTCTCGTGATGATACTGGAGGGTCGTGAGCACACCGGCACCCTGCCCCGTCTTACCGCCCGTCAATTTGAATTGGCGGTTGTCGCCATGCTGCTGCACGACTGCGGCTTCCTGCGGCTGCGTTCTGATCAGCTTGGCACCGGCGCGAAATACACTTTCATCCACGAACTGCGCAGCTCCGCCTACGCTGCGTCCTATCTGCCCACGGTGGGAGCGCTGCTTAGTGAGGTCAACGATGTGGTGGACGCGATCAGCTGCACCGGCCCGAACAGCCAGATCGGCCGGATTCAATTTCGTGATGCGCCAGCCCGCATGATCGCCTGCGCCGTGGCCACAGCCGACTTTCTCGCCCAGATGGCTGCGCCGGACTACTTGGAAAAGCTGGCTCATCTTTACTGGGAGTTCAACGAATCCCACGATTTCTTTGGCACGCCCGAATCAGACCGGGATTTCAAATCCCCCCAGCAACTGCTGCACAACACCCCGCAATTCTGGTCCGATCAAGTGCTGCCCAAACTGGAGGGCGATTTCGAGGGTGTCTACCGCTACCTGGCCGCACCAAGTCAGTCGGGACACAATCCCTACCTCGCGGCCATCGAGGCCAATATCGCTAAAATCAAACGGATTGCCCCCGCAACCTCGTAGTTAATCCCTTCCGGCATGGGGTCGCATTTACCTATGGCGGGAGTCCAGCTGAGCATTGTTGAACAGATCAGGCTTGCGCTCTGATTTTATGAACCAAAACGCAGGGATTTGTCCAAATCCGCCTGGCGTCAGCTGATCGATAACCCGCCCGCCTTGGTGCGCCTGCTCGCCCGGCGCTTAGGCGATGGGGAGCTCCCGTTCCACAGTCCAGTCTGCCCGCAGGAGGGCGACTTTCTGCACCGCAAATTACTCATAACTGGACAGCCGTGATGGGTAGCATATTAGGGCGTGTATTCAAACCTCGTGAGTGTGCCAATCGAGCACAGCAGCGAAGAGCACGAGGTTTGAATACACGCCCAAGTTCCGGTTCAGGTTAAAAATCATATCAACATCCATGGAAACCGATTCCTTTGCTTCCGGCAGCCGGTGGGTGACAAATCAATGGCTGGCAGCTGCCATCAGCACGGGCGGAACCGCGACCCAACCGACATATCAGGTGAGCGCGCTGGCGCTGCGTCGCAGCGGTCTCTGGCAGCCCATTTTGCACGGCGTGCCGGGCAAGGAGTTCTCGACCTCCCTCGGGGCCACCGACGCCACCACCTGCGACTTTCGCACCTTGGCGGATGGCAGCTGGGAAATCCACCTCGCCGGTGAGAGCGCAGGCTGGACGGCCACCGCGGTCATCACGGTGCCGGCGGACCAGGCCGTGATCCGGCGCATCCAGACCTACCATTTTCTCACGCCGTGCACGGCGGCCATTCACCCGGGCTTTGCGCTCAAAGCCGATCCGGCCATCCGCTATACCCTGCCCCTGGAGGCCCACGAGCAGCCGCTGGCCGAGCTCAAGGCCATGCGCCCCGCGGTGGACTGGGCGCTGCCGTTTCCCTTTCACCTCTGGCACGATGGCAAGGTCGTCGCGATTTACGGCGTGGACCGGAGTTCCTCCAAGGGCACCTTGGATTTTGTGCCCGCCAGCGACGGTGGTGCGAAAATCGGGGTCCATTATCCGGACATCACCCGGCAGCACGAAGGCGGGGTGCCGCGCCTGCGACCCGCCACGGCGGCCCTGGCCGCCGGCACGAAAGTAACCCTCACCGAAGTGTTCGCCGCAAAATCGCTGGCCGCCGCAGAGGAACCGTGGATCGAGGCGGAACGCATGGCGGCGGCCATCCTGCTGCGCACCCCGCCGCATCCGATGGATGCGAAGGCCGTGGCCAAGGGCATCGTGGGTTATCTGCACCACTGCGACCTGTGGGAGCCTGACGCCCTCGGCGCCGGCCGCGGGTGGTTCAGCAACCTGTGGGTGGGCACGCAGACCGGACCCGCCAGGAAGCGCGCCGAGGTGAACGGTTATATCGGCTATTTCGATTTCGGCTGGGGCGAGGGCATCGCCGTGGAAATCTGGATGGGGGCCGTGCGGCACTGGCGGCGAACGGGCGACCGCAGCCTTTTCCCCTATGTCGACGAGATGACCCGCAACATGGATCTGTTCAAACGCGGCGACGGAACGGACGGAGCGTATTACGACCGCTCCGACGGCAAAAAATACGGCGACTTCCTGATGAATTTCGTGCCGGGCCGCCGGATCTGGACGCACTCGCTCGGGCATACCGGCAGCCAGTTGCTCCAGCTTTATCAGCTCGCTCCGGAGATCGGAGAGCGTCGTGTAGGG
>CAJBES010000266.1 GCA_903952145.1 uncultured Opitutaceae bacterium
CTCATCACCACCGGCCAGTCACTCGTCGCCAAGCTCGAGCCGCAGGAATTGTTCGACGCCCTCACCCGCGACGCCCGGCATCTGCTCGCCAGCCGGGCCTGCACCCTCCACCTCCACGACCCGGCGCGCGGCACCCTGCGGTGCGTGTCACTCGCCTCCGGCCATCCCCTGACCCCGCCCGCCGGTGACCGGCCCGTCGCCACCTGCCTGGCCGGAGCCACCATCAACACCCGCCACCAGACCGAGTTTTCCGACATCCAGTCGGCCGAGTTTCACGGCCTGGCCGATCTCCCCGGCGACCCGGACCTGCGGTCGGTCCTCATCACGCCCCTCATCTTCGAACACGAGGTCCTCGGAGCGCTGGCCGTGTTCAGCGGCCGCGTCCACCGCTTTGACAACGACGCCAAACGTCTCTGCGCCGCCCTCGCCAGCCTCGGGGCCGTGGCCCTCCAGAACACCCGCCTCTACGCCCGGGTTTTCCGCAGCGAGGAGACTCTCCGCAAAAACGAGCAACTCACCACGCTCGGCCTGGTCGCCGCCGAAATCGCCCACGAGATCCGCAACCCGCTCACCGTGCTCAAGCTCCTGCACGGCGGCCTCGGCCTCGATTTTCCCGCGGCGGACCCCCGGCGCACCGACATGCGCGTGATCGGCGAGAAGCTCGACCAGCTCGAGGCCATCGTCACCCGCGTGCTGCAGTTCGGCAAAACCCCCGCCCACCTGCACTCGCGCTGGTCGCTGGCGGAGATTGTGAATGACACCCTCCTGCTGCTGCGGCTCAAGCTCGCCCAGGCCAAGGTGCACTTGGACTACGATCCGCCCGCCCGCGCCCTGTTCGTCGACGGCCACAAGGGCCAGCTCCAGCAGGTGCTGCTCAACGTGCTGCTAAACTCGATGCAGGCCATGCCCGGCGGCGGCACCATCACGCTGGTCCTCGGCACGGAGGGGGCGACCGCCACCCTCGACCTCACCGACACCGGCACGGGCATCCCGCCCGCGATCCGCGACCGCGTGTTTGACTCCTTCCTCTCCGGCCGCGAGGACGGCACGGGCCTCGGCCTCGCCATCGCCAAGCGCGTCATGCTCAGCCACCATGGTGAGATCAGGCTGCTTGCTTCCGGCCCCCAAGGCACCGCGATGCGCCTCAGCCTGCCCCTCGCCCGGTGAATCTCGTGCCCGTTCTCCTGAGCTGTCTCATCCTCCCCTCCGCATGACCCCTCCTCCCACCGACCCCCGCGCCGCCGCACTCGCCCGCAAGAAACTGCTCACGATGATCGTCAGCAGTGCGCTGGTCGTGGGCGCGATTCTCATCCTGGTGTTGCCGACGCAACTGGCGTGGCCCCTGCGTCTCGGGGTGGCCTTCAGCGACCTCACCGCCGCCGCCGCCGTCTGGCTCGTCGGCCGCCAGCTGTTCAGCGGCAGGTAAGCCGCTCAGCCGCCCGCCGCCGGGTTGAGCTTCAAATCCACCATCAGGTCCGTCGCGATTTTTTCGAGATCGGCGCGCGCCGCGGCCAGGTTGACCGCCGGTGACACCGAGATGCGGATCCGGGCCTGGAACAGGGTGCCGCCACCCATCGGCGTGCTCACCCGCTCGGAAGTCAGCTCCTCGACATTGAGCCCGTGCGCCGCCAGCACGGCCGCCACCGCGCGCAAAATCCCGGGCCGGTCCTGTCCGACCAGCTCCAGCGTCGCGCTCCGGCCCGCCGCCGCCACCGGGGCCCCCGTCTCCGTGTGCAGAATGACGCGCAAACCCGACGACTCCAGCCCACGCAGGGCCCGCACCAGGGTCTCCGCCTGCTCCGCGGGCACCTCCACCCGCAGAATGCCCGCGAACTGTCCGCCCAGGTGGCACATGCGGCTCTCCAGCCAGTTGCCGCCATGATCCGCCACGCGGGCCGCCACCAGTTGCACCAAACCGGACCGGTCGGGCCCGATGATCGTCATGACAAGGGTCGTGAGCATGGCGTCAGAGTTGGCAGGCGGCCCGGTCCGCCGCAATCCCCTTTGCGGGTGCGGGGCAACCTTCGCCGCGCCTCACTCGTCGAGCTCGACGTTCCAGTAGGCGACGTCGAGGAAATCCTTCCACATCTCGCAGCGCTGGTTGCCGAGCACGAGCGAGATCACCGGCCGCCACTTCGGGCGCACCGGCTTGCGGATGAGCCGCATGTGCGCCACGTGCGGCAGGCGGTTAGCCTTGCGCGAATTGCAGTGAATGCATGAGCACACGATGTTTTCCCACGTGGTCTTGCCCCCCACGTCGCGCGGGATGACGTGATCGAGGTTGAGCTGCTCGCGCGGCATCACGGTGGCGCAATACTGGCAGGTGTTCTTGTCGCGTTCGAAGACGTTGTTGCGCGTCAGCTTCAGTTCCTTGCAGGGCAGCTTGTCGAAGATCGTCAGCAGGATCACCCGCGGCAGCCGGATCGTGCGCGTCGGTGTGTGCACCGTCTCGCTGGCCGCCAGCGGCGGGTTGCTGATGGAAAAATCCATCCAGTCGAGCATGGAGAAGGTGCGGAAATTCTCGTCGTCGTTGTGCACCACATAAGCATGCTCGCGGGCCAGCAGCGCAAAGGCCCGCCGGGCGCCAATGATGTTCACCGCCTGCCACAGGCGGTTCAGCACCAGCACCGGTTGATCAAGGGCGAACTCCATACGGAGCCATGGCATTAGCCGTGCTAAGCCCCGAGTGTCAAGGGCACGGACCGCCGGGCCGTCCGCGAGAGTGCATCTCCGAGTTGACGGTGGCGGTCGGCGGACGTAGCGCAGGCTGGAGGCCATCGCTCTACGCGATCCAGTGGACGCGCAGGTGTGCATCGCAAGGAGGGCAGGCACTCCTGCCTGCCGATGGGAAGGCCAAACACAGGCAAGAGTGCCCGCGCCCCGGAACGGCCCGCCCGCATCCCCGTCAACTCGGAGAGCGCCCCGTCCTCGCATGTCCTGACGGCGCGTGCGCCCGGATGACTGTTTTTGTTTTTGATTTCAGCCGGCGAATCGCCAATGCAGGCGGCTGCCTTCCCGCCCCTGGTATTCTCAATCCCGACCAGTTACCCGATAAAACCCTTCAGTTCCGGCGACCGCGACTCGCATGGCTGCTCTTGTGGGTGCTGACGCTCCTGCCATGCATGCATTGCTCCTTGTCCTCGGTGCCTTGGCGGCGCTCTGGGTCGCCTGGCGGCTCTATTCCCGAAAACAGGCGCTGCCCTGTCCGGCGTTCTTCAGCTGGCTAGTCGAGCTGGAAAACCCCTTCGCCCGGGTGACCCGTTCGGCCAGTGTCATTCAACACCTTGGCCTGGGCACAGGCGCACGCGTGGCCGATATCGGCTGCGGACCGGGCCGGGCGACACTCCCGCTGGCCCGGGCGGTCGGTCCGGAGGGGGAGGTCATTGCGCTGGATCTGCAGGCTGAAATGCTGGCCAAGGTCGCACGCAAGGTGGAAGCAAACGGGCTGGCCAACGTGCGGCTGCTGCAGGGTGATGCCCGCGTGCGGACGCTCCCGGAGCAGTCGCTTGACGGTGCGGTCCTAGTGATGGCCTTGGGCGAAATCCCGGAGCACCCCCGGGTGTTCGCGATGATCCACTCGGTCCTGATGGACGGGGGGAAGCTGCTGGTGACGGAGAGCATCTTCGATCCCCATTACGTCAGGCTGGATAAAGTGCGCGCCCAAGCCACTGCGGCGGGGTTCGTCGAGCAGTGCCGAACGGGGTATTTCTGCGCGTATTCCATCCGGTTTGAAAAACCCAATCCCGCCCAAGCCGCGCCGTAGGCGAACCGGACAGGGTGAAATTCAGGCGGCGTGCGTTTCGTTCCTGTCATCGTTCCCCTGCCCGTTATCGTTCTCAGTCTGCCGGAACAAATGTGGCACGCAGGAACTCCGGAAACCGGACCCGGAATCCCTTCCCGCGGATTGTGCGCAGGAACGCGGATAGCTCGTAGCTGAACCGGAACACCGCAGAGCATGACAACGGCAATCCACGCCCGCTTTCTGACTCGCGCAACCAACCGCTTTATATTTTCTCTGTCCTGCAACAACAGGATGACGCGTCAAGAGGCCAAGAACATCGCTGTGCTGGTTATGTGGAGTGCTGCCTTTGCGGTATCGCTTCCGCTCCTGTATCAACAAATCGGAGGAGCGTCTCCCGTATTCGCATTCATTGTCACGCTGACACCGATGGGTTTGCTAAGGTATGTGCATCCAGTGCGTTCCTTCGGAACGCCATACTGTTTCCATCGACTTCGCGATTGCGAGCATCACCCAGAGTTCGCCAAGAAGCTCGGCCTTCCAGCTTTCGCATGGCTGCTGCGCCATAGCCCGCTCCGGCTGCTGAATTCCTTCGTATACCTGCGACGGTGGCCGGGAGCTCCCGCCAGGGTCCTCAAGCACGTACTGGAGGCAGAGGCATCCCATTTCTGGGCATTTTTTGCGGCTATACCTTATATCGCATTTGCCCTGTTTCACGGATGGTGGGCTGGCCTCACCGTGGGCTGCACCGTCCAGATCGTCGGGAACATCTATCCGTATCTGCATCTCCGTAAGACTCGAAGTCGTCTCAGCACTTTTATCGCTCGTTCATCAGTTCGGCTCGAATTGCCGAGTAAGGCACCAGAGTCGACGCCACCGTCCGTCACGCCGCCTGCTGGTGCAGCCAACGCGCCATCTCCCTGCCTAGCCGACCGGTAAATTTCACCAATAGAAACCATCCCCATGACAACCCCAACTGCTCAGGAAGTAACTATGACTGGAAAAAACTGGTCTGCCCCGTCTGCGGACACGACCGTTTCTGGTCCCGGGAGACGCTGATGAACACGCGCGCGGCGACGTTTTTCAACTTCGACTGGGCCAACCGGAAAGCGACGAATCATGTCTGCGACCGATGCGGCTACGTCTTCTGGTTCCTCCGGAAATAAACATCCCGGGAGCAAAATCCGGGGCATTGTTCGTCAGACAGTGGGGCGGATCCCATCATCTCATTTCCGCGTTTTCGTGGCCATGTTCCTGATGGATTTGCTTCAGGGCAGGCGGCCGGCTCGCCGGGGCTTTTTTTGGGCCGGTGGATTAATCACGCGAAAGCAAATATCCGGCTAGATTCCTCCGCCGGTTTTCTTCATCGATCAATGCACGCCATGCCCGGGACCTTCCGCCCGGGCAGCGCAGTTCTCACCATGCCCGTCCCGGTCCCATCCTGCTCCAAGGTCTGCCCACAAACGCGTCGGCCATGAAGTGACGGAGCGCTCCGCTGATCCGCGACTACCCATTTATGACCAAAAAACGTCGTTCCAATGATCTCATCCGCGTCGGCGTCGTCGGCATCGGCCGGGGCCAGGGCTTCGCGCGCGGCGCGACCGAAGCGCTGGGCATGAAGCTGGTCGCGCTCTGCGACACCTGGGAGGAGCGCGTGCGCTCCGTGGGCAAGGAACTGGGCGTGGCCGCCTACACCGACTACGCCAAGTTCCTCGAACACGACCTCGATGCCGTGATCCTGGCCAACTACTTTCACCAGCACGCGCCCTTCGCCATCCAGGCGCTGCAGGCGGGCAAGCATGTCATGAGCGAGACCTCCGCGTGCTTCACCCTCGCCCAAGGCGTCGCCCTCGTCGAGGCGGTCGAACAATCCGGCCGCATCTACATGTTCGCCGAGAACTACCCCTACACGGTGAGCAACCTGGAGATGCGGCGCCTCTACCGCTCGGGCGCCATCGGCGAGTTTGTCTACGGCGAGGGCGAATACATCCATCCGGGACCGGCCGACGATTGGAACCGAATCAGCCGCGGCGTGGATCACTGGCGCAATTGGCTGCCTTCAACCTACTACTGCACCCATGCCATCGCCCCGTTGATGTTCATCACCGATACCCTGCCGGTGAAGGTCAACGCCTTCAGCCTGCCCTTTCGCCCCGACGATCCCGTCCGCGCCCGGCGTCCGATGCGCAACGATGCCTGCTCCCTGATCACGGTCCGCATGGACAACGGCGCCGTGTGCAAACTGCTGCAGTATTATCTGCGCGGCCACGGCGTCTGGTATCGCGTGCATGGCAGCCTGGGCCTGATGGAAGGCCTGCGTGGCGGCGACACCGGCAAGGTGCGCCTCATCCGCGAACAGTATCACCAGCGGCAGACCACCCCGGTGGAGCAGATCTACCAGCCCGACTGGCCCCGGGAGCACCAGGCGGCCGCACAGGCGGGCCACGGCGGGGGCGACTATTTCATGAACGTCAATTTCGCCGCGGCCATCCGCAGCGGAAAACAGCCCTATCTGGATGTCTACCGCGGCGTCGCCATGAGCATGGTCGGCATCCAGGGTTGGAAGAGCGTGCTGGGCGACTCGACGACGTTTGAGATCCCCGACTTCCGTAAAAAGCGGGTGCGTGACCTCCACCGCGCAGACCACTGGAATCCCGATCCGACCGAAAAGCCCAAACGGGGGATGCCCAAACCGCCCTGCAGCATCCAGGGCCCCCTGACCATCAGCAAACAACAGCTCGCCTATGCCCGGAAGAACTGGGGAAGCCAGTGATTTGTCGGCTTCATTCAATTGAACCACGAAGGAACACGAATTGACACGAACGGAAACTGATGTGTCCGCACCCGGTTTCCGGGCCCACCGGACAGTGTGTAGGCCGCCTGCTCGCCGGCGCTGGTATTTATCCCTGCCAATCCGGGCTTGATCCGTGGTTAAAAGCTCAGTGCGCCCGGACCGGCGGCGGGAAATCCACCTCGAAGATCACCCTGCCCTCGCGGTCAAAGTCCGGTGTGGCCCCACCGGCCGGCCCTCCACCGCGATGACCTTGCAGACCCCGTGCACGCTACGCTTGGGGGCGAGAAGCTTGGGCAGGGCAACCGGCACTGAGCCCAGCCCAATTGTGCGCGGTCGCGCACAATTGAAAAACCCCGGGGAAAAGGGCGCACTCTGGCAAGGCCCTCCTGCTCTCAGGTTCACCCCGGGCAGCCTCCTTGGACTCGCCCGTCACCACCAGCGGCTCCGCCGGGTTCGCTCTGCCCGCTACGGCACCAACTCCGGCTCCGCCCAATCCGCTCCCGCCGGAAAGGTATAGGGCAGCCGCCAGACGCGGTCGCCGGCCGAGTTCGTAAAATACAGCCGCGACTCGCTCAGCTGGTCCGGATTGCCGTCCGCCCAGAACGCGAAAAACGGGTCGCGGGCGTGACGCGGCCGGCGGGCGTAACTGTGGTTGAGCGGGCTGTCGTGCGTGATGCTGCGGATCCGCTGCCAGGTCTTGCCCTCGTCGCGGCTCGACCACAGCACCATCTCGCCTCCCGTGCCCCAGGGCTGCGGACCGGCCCCCGTCGGCGCGATCACGATCCACCGGTCGTCCAGCACATAGAGGCTGCCCATGTCGTAATTGTGATCGGAGGTCGTGACGGTGGCGAAATGCCACCGGCCGCCCTGCCAATGCGCGACGGTCCACTCGCGTGCCCCGCCGGCCGGACCGGCCTGGTAGTCGCGCGACAGCACGTAGAGGAGGATCGGATTGCCCGCTGCGTCAAAGTTGAGGTCGCAGGTATACAGCAGCCGGCCTTGGGCGGCGTAATCGACGACGAGGGCGGGATTGCGGGGCTCCGTCAGCGGCAGGGCGAGCGGCGTGCCGTCGGCGGTGGTCCAGGTCGCGCCGAAGTCGGTCGTCTGCGCGTAGTAGAGGTTGGTGCGCCGGTCGACATCGCCGCCCGGATGGTAGTTGAAGAACGTCGCGATCTTCCCGTCGCGTTCGCCGCTCGTCTGATAGTGGCCGCCCATCCCGGCGAGTTTCCGCGCCTCGCTCCACGTGCGGCCGTCCGGACTGGTGGCCCAATAGAGTTCGCGGCCGTTGGTATAACGCGTGTGCAGGTGGAAAAAGCCCCGGCCGGGTACATGCCATGGCTGCGGATAGGTGATCTCCTGCTCGGCCACGCGCTCGAACCGCGAGATATCATAGGGCACGGCGCTGCGGTAAACATAACCGGGACGGATGGTCGTGCGGCCGCTCACGAACACCCAGAGGTAGCCTGCGGCATCGAGGCTGAGGCTGGGGTTGTCGTGCGGATCGTTGAAGGGGCTCTTGTCGTGCACGATCACCGGGCGCGCGACGCGGCCGGTCTTGTGATCATAGCTGCCGATGAGGCAGAGGAGGCTGCGCTCGCCGGCAGGCGAGCCGCCGTAAACGAAAAAAGTCCGGTCAACCGCGGGGGCGTAGACGGCGAGCGGAGTGTGGTTCGCGGTGTAGGTGCCGAGCCCGCCGGAGTATTTGTCACCGTATTCCGACTTCTGGCCGAGCGTGAACCAGATGCCGCGATAACCGTCGGCGCGGGGATTGGGCGCCGGATCCGTTGCGGCGGAAGCGATCACGGTCAGCACAAGAAAGAGGGAAAGTCGGGACAGCATGGATGGTTGGGGCAGACGTGAGCTGGAAAGGAGGGCGGCGGCAACCATCGCCTGAGGCGGCCAGCGAATGCTCACCCCTGCCCGGCGCGGGTCTTCCGCACCATCCGCGCCATCGACTCCTCGGGGTTGAGCGCCGTCACTGCGCTCACGTTCACCCAGGCCAGCTCCTTGGATTCGCCCGACACCACCAGCGGTTCCGCCGGGTCCGCCTCGAGCAGAAAACGCAGGTCATAGTGCCAGTGCTCGGGCACACCTTTGCGCTCCGGGATCCTGTGCCGGTCCAGATCAAAAATCGCCGCCGCCGCCAGCCGGAGCCGCGTGAGTCCGCTCTCCTCCTGCGCCTCGCGCAGGGCCACCCCCGCCAGGTCCGGTTCCCCGTCGGCGTGGCCGCCGAGCTGCAGCCACAGGTCGAGCTTGCGATGGTGCGTCAGCAGGGTCCGCGTGCGCGCGGTATCCACCACCCAGGCCGACCCGGTCAGGTGTCCGCTCAACTGCGAACGCAGCAGGCAGTCCGCATGCGCCTCCACAAAATGGATCGTGGCCGCCGTCATCGCCGCCTCGTGCAGATCGAGCGGGCGGGTGGCGTGAGCCCGCAGGAGTTTCAGCACTGCGGTGCGATGCATGGGAGATTACGCCGTGTCATTGTCCTGTTTCAGTTCTGGTATTTTCACCACGGATGACACGGATCCTACGGATAAAGGCACGATGTAAAATCAGGTTCCAAGCTCTGCCTCCGTCCAATCCGTGTCATGGTAAAAAGCCATCAGCGCGTCTCGAACCATTTCGGCTCCGCCTGCGCCGTCGGCTCGTCCTCGATTCGGACAAAAATTTCGGGCACCGTCGCCGCCACGCGGAAGAGCTGCAGGTTGGAGGGCTTGAAAAATTTGTCCGCCAGCATCCGGTCGAAGAGCCGCAGCAGGTCGTCATAAAAACCGTCCTGGTTGAAAAACACGCACGGCTTTTTCACCAGGTCGAGCTGGCGCAGGGTGAGGATCTCCATGATTTCCTCGAGCGTGCCGAAGCCGCCGGGCAGGGCCACAAACGCATCCGCCCAGGCCTCCAGCAGCAGCTTGCGCTCGCGCAGGGTGAGCACCGTCACCAGCTCGTCGGCCGCGTCGAACGCGAGCTCGCGCGCCTTCATGAACCCGGGGATGACGCCGACCACCCGGCCGCCGGCCGCCTTGGTGCCCCGGGCCACCGCCCCCATCAGGCCGGTCTTCCCGCCGCCGTAAAGAAGACCCCAGCCGCGCGCCACCAGTACGCGTCCGAGCTCCTCCGCCGCCGCAAAATATTTGGGCTCGAGGCGGTCGCTCGAGGCACAGTAGACGCAGAGCAGTTTGGGCATGAAAAACGGGAAACCACTAATGGACACTAATCGACACTAATTTTTGGTTCTTCGCCCAGATGGGCGGGGCCTGCACGCAGGCGAAATCCCGCGGTCTGTGCTCAGCAGACCCCGGCCCTTTATCGGGAGACGATCAGGCGGAAGGGCGACTCAAGGTTTCGTCCGTTGGCAAACTCATCTGTGGTTATCTCAATTCCTCCAA
>CAJBES010000267.1 GCA_903952145.1 uncultured Opitutaceae bacterium
AAATTCTCCTACCTGTATTCTGGGCCATTTTCCCTTCGCCAGTGGTGCCGGGCGGCGTTTGGCTCGCTGCACCTGCCATGCATGTTTTCCATCTTTCCCCCAAGGGTAATGACAAATGGTCGGGCTGCTTCGCGCGGCCGGCCCGCAACCACCGCGACGGCCCGTGGGCCACGCTGGCCGGCGCGCGCGACCATCTGCGCGCGCTCCGCACCGCCGGCAAGGTCACCGGCCCTGTCACGGTGCTCGTGCAGGATGGCCGCTACGCGCTGACGGAAACCGTCGCTTTCAACCAGCACGACTCGCACACGCATTTCACCGCCGCGCCCCGCGCCCAACCCGTCTTTGACGGTGGCGAACTGCTCACCGGTTGGAAGGTCGGCGAGCGCAACGGCCGCACCGAGTGGACCCTCGACCTGCCCGAGGTGGCGGCGGACCGCTGGTATTTCCGCTCGCTCTTTGTCAACGGCCGCCGGGCTCCGCGCGCCCGCCTGCCGAAATTCGCCCCCGAAGGCAAAGCCGTACATAACGTTTTCCACATCGGGGCCATCAAACATCCCGACAAGACCGGCCTCTTCGACGGCCATGATTCTTTCCAGCCCAAACCGGGCGACGTGCAGAACTGGGCCTCGCTGCCTGACGCCGATTTCGTCCTCCTCCACTACTGGGTCGAAGAACGGCTGCCGCGGCCGCAGTTCAATCCCCGCACCGGCTGGCTGCGCTTCGCCCGCCGCTCCGCGTTCAATCTCTACGAAGCCTCTTCCGCCGCCTACGGCAACCGCGCCCTCGCCCGCTACTACATCGACAACCTCTTTGAGGCGCTCACCGAGCCTGGCGAATGGTATCTCAATCGCGAGACCGGCCGCCTCTACTACCTGCCCCGCCCCGGCGAGACGCCTGCCAACACCGCGATCTACGCCCCGCGGGTCCAGACTTTTGTCCGCGCCAGCGGCCAGTTCTTCAACGACACCATCGAAGCCTTGGACCCCAACGCCACGCCACTCCTCCGCGGGTTCGCGCTCAGCGGCCTGACCTTCCGCCACGGCGACTGGTTCTCCCCGCTGACCTCGAACCAGCAGTTCCATCCCGATTACAGCCAGGAACTGCCCCTCGGTGGCAGCCTGCAGGCGGCCCACGCCACGCCCGGGGCCGTCATCATCCGCGCCGCGCGCGATTGCGTTGTCCGCGACTGCACCGTCGAGCACGTGGGACTCTACGGCATCGAGTTCTCCGAGGGCTGTCGTGACTGCACCGCCGTGGGCAACCACCTGCACGACCTTGGGGCCGGCGGCATCCGCGGTGGCGGCACCGATTTCGACGGGCATCTCGACGGGCGCACGGGCCACCTGACCATCACCGACAACATCATCCACCACATCGGCCGGATCTTTCACCAGGGTGTGGGGGTGTTTCTCGGGCACGCGTTCGACTGCCTCGTCGCGCACAACCACATCCACCACGCCTGCTACACCGGCATCTCGACCGGCTGGACGTGGGGCTTCCGCGAGACGCCCTCGCGCAACAACGTGATCGAGCACAACCTCATTCACGACATCGGCGCCGGCATCCTCAGCGACATGGGCGGCATCTACACCCTTGGCGTGCAGCCCGGCACCATCGTCCGCGGCAACCACCTGCATCACATCTGGTCGCACGACTACGGCGGCTGGGGCATCTACCTCGACGAGGGCACCTCGCACCTCATCGTCGAGCACAACCTCGTGCACGACACCAAGGACGCACCGTTCAACATCCACTACGCGCGAGAAAATGTCGTCCGGCACAACATCTTCGCCCGCGGCCAAAACGCACTCGCTTCGGTCTCGCGCGTCGAACCTGGCCACTTCAGCGCCACTTTTGTCCACAACATCCTGCTCGGACCAAGCAACCGGCTCTACTACGGCGGCTACAAGGGCGACGTCTCCCAAGGGGCACTCGAAGCGAATGCGAACTGCCTGTGGTCGCCCGGTGGCACACTGCCGCCCAGCGGCCATCCCAAGACTCATCCGGGGAAAGCGCCGTTCCAGATCAGTCTGACCCGATGGCGCCGGGCCGGCCACGACCAAACCAGCCTCATCGCCGACCCGAAAATCACCGAGGGCCGAAAGACCTGGCGACTCGCGAAAAACTCCCCCGCGCTGAAACTCGGCTTTAAACCGTGGGACTGGTCCAAGTGCGGCCCGCGCCCCAAGGCCCAACGTTCCTGATTGCACGGCTGATCTGCACCGATTTTCGCTCATCCCCATCAGCGCAGATTAGCGGTTTTCCCTGTCTGCGGCCACCATCAGCCGCTTCGCCGGGGTCGTGGCAAAATTCTCCTACCTGTATTCTGGGCCATTTTCCCTTCGCCAGTGGTGCCGGGCGGCGTTTGGCTCGCTGCACCTGCCATGCATGTTTTCCATCTTTCCCCCAAGGGTAATGACAAATGGTCGGGCTGCTTCGCGCGGCCGG
>CAJBES010000268.1 GCA_903952145.1 uncultured Opitutaceae bacterium
AAGAGACTCGAACTCTCGACGTCCACCTTGGCAAGGTGGTGCTCTACCAACTGAGCTACACCCGCAGAGCAGGGTGCAAGGAGTAGGCGTCGAAACGCCCTCGTCAACAGCTATTTTTTAGAGCTGTTCCAGGTCGAAAATCTGCTGGGTGCGCACCGCCACCGGCAACGGCATGAGGCCCGCCTCGCCGCACAATTGCGCCGTTTCCTCCCCGAATAAATGGCGCAGCAACGGGAAGAGCCGGGGGGCGTCCGCGCGGCGAAAAACCAGATAAACCGGCCAGCACAGGCTGTAGTCACCCCGGTGCACGTTTTCCGGCGTGGGGGCAAAGGCCACCCCGTTTTCTTCACGGGCCACGGCCAGCGCCTTCAACCCGTTGCCGGCCGGCGGGAGTTGCGCAGCCAGGGCGATGCCACCCGCCTCCGCCTGCGCCAAGCCGTGCAGCAGGCCCTCCATGTTCTCCGGTCCCGCGACGGTCGGTTTCAACAACCCGTCACGCAGGACGATGTGGCGGAAGATGGCAGTCGCCAGGTTCGACCCGGCGTTGACGGCACGCGGGGCAATCGGCCGCGCCGCCCAATCGCCGGAAAGCCCGAGGTCGCCCCAGCGCGAAAAGTTGGTGCCGCCCACCGCGCCAAAGATTCCCGTCAAGCGCGCAAACGACAACTGGCCAAGCGGCAGCACCTCGGGCACCAGCACCACCGTCATGTGGTAGGCCAGGGGCAGGCTGACGTAGGGCGCCGCCGGCAGGGCCTGTCCGGGAGAAAAAGTCAGGAGCGCCACGTCCGCCCGTCCGCTCTGCAGTTGCTGCCAGCCGGGATAGCTGCCCTCGAAGGCCGAGGTGAGGCGGACGTCGCTGCGCCGGGCGTAATTCTCCAAGGCCGGGACCAGGCCCGGCCCGAGCAAATCACTGCCTACAATCCGCAGCTCCGCGTGGACCGGTGCCGCGAGCAATAGCAGACCCAAGCTCAAGCGGACCACGTGCATAACCGCGATGGCGGCCGCTCTAGGTGCGCCGGGTGCGGGGATCCGGTTCGTTCAGTTCCAGCCGGTCGCCCGGGCCGGCAGCAGCAGCGGATGGTGGGCCGGCGCGGCGGGATTTTTTTCCACCCTCGCTGTAGTAGGAATAGTTGTGGGTGTAATAGCCGTAGTCTTCGCCGGTGCCGGTCGGCACCTGGTTGAGCACCACACCGAGGAGCGGAGTCTTGATGGCCTCCACGATCTGTTGCGCCCGCATGACCATGCTCTGCGGATTGCGCCGGTGCTGAATCAGGAGCACCGCCCCGTCCGCGACGCTGGCCAGCACAGACGCGTCGCTCACGCCGATAATGGGCGGCGAATCGAAGATGATCTTGTCGTAGCGTCCCCGCAGGCCGGCGATGAGTTCCCGGAGACGATTGACGTAAAGCAGGCTGAGGGAAAAACCGGCCGCCCCGCCGCTGGGGATGAAATCAAGGCCGGGCGCGACGCCGTGCTGCACGACGTCGTCAAGGGATTTTGCGCCGATCAGCAGGTCGCTGAGGCCCGGCTCCTTGGGTCGGTGCGCGAGGTAGTGCTGCGTCGGCCGCCGCAGGTCGGAATCGATCAGGAGCACGCGTTCACCGACCGCCGCCATCATGCGGGTGAGGCGGTGCAACGTCGTGGACTTACCCTCGCCCGGTCCGGCGGAAAAGAGCACGAGGGCGCTGGACTGGCCGGGCTTGAGGGCAAGGTTGAGGTTGGTGTGCAGCACCCGGAAGGGTTCCTGGGCCGCGGGGTCCGGGTCGGCGTGGTCCGCCGGCGTCCGGGCGAGGGGGATGACCCCGAGCACGGGGAGCTTCAGCCTGGTCTCCACATCCGCCACGTTGCGGAAACTGGTGTCGAAATATTCCATGAGCACGGCGACCCCGACGCCGAGAATGAGGCCGAAGACTGCGGCGAAACCGAGGTTGAGGGCCCAACTGGGCTTGCTCGGGCGACGGGCGGACTCGGCGGTGTTGAGAATCTCAATGGTCTTTTTCGGCACCTGAAAATCGATTTCCCGCTGACGCAGGGTGAGTTTGAGCGTGGTCTGCAGCCGGGTCTCGTCGTCGAGTTTTTGCGCCGCCTCCTCGAAGGGACGCATCCGGTCGCGGGCGGAAAGGATTTGCGCCACCTTCGCCTGCCCCAGCTGCTTCCGGAGTTCCGCCACCCGGGCCTCGGCCTCGTTGTAGGTGATTTCCAACGAGCTTTCATAGCCGCGGAGCAGGGCATCGAGTTGCTCGCGGATTTTCACCCGGTTCTCGGTGGCGGCGATCAACTCGGGGTGCGCCTCGCCGAGCCGGCCCGTGAGCTTGGTCAGGGTCTGGTCGGCAACGAGGTAGGCCTGCAGCAGGTTCTGGATGTTGGAATCCTGGATAAGCTCGGAATTCACCAGGCTGATCCGTTCCTCAATCGGGATGCTCTTGAAGCGTTCCCAGCGGGTTTTGCGGCCGATGGCGTCCACGCTGAGGGCAATAAGCGAATTCTGCATCTGGCGGAGGGTCTCGATCTCCATGTCGCTGTAGCGGGCGTTGAGGTCCACGCCGGAAATATTAAGGTCCTTGCGGAGCTTCTCGACGACGTCCCGCTGGGCGGTGACGATGCGTTCCTGAGCCTGCAACTCCTGCTTGAGCTGGCCCATGCCCTCGCGTTGTCCGGAGGTGGCGAGCGCAATCCGATCCTCGGAGTAGACGCGGGCGATCTCGTTGGCGATGAGGGCCGCAAGGTTGGCGTCCTGCGCAAAAACGTTGATCTCAATCAAGGACGAGCCGCGGGGGGACTCGACGCGCAGCATCTTTTCAATGAGGTAGTGGAAGGTGATGGCGTTGGGCAGGGCGCCGGAGACGCCGAGGGTCGCGGCGAGCCGGGTGTTCAGCTGGAGGTTCTCAATGACGGGGTAGATGATTTTCTCCGACTGGATGATGCGGAACTGGTCCTGCAGGAAATACGGATCGTAGTAGCTGGAGGTCTGCGTCTGGAAGAGCTTGACCTCGCTCTCGGGTTTCTCGACGCGGATTTTGGTGGTGGCGAGATACCAGCGGGGCAGAAAAGCGGTGACCACCAGGGTGGTCACCAGCACCAGGGCGAGGATCAGGACGACCAGCGCCTTGCGCAAACGGAGGACCTGCAGGAAGTCAGCGAGCGATGCCTGTTCTTTGCTGGTGGAGGAGGCGGCCATGAAGTGGCGTTAGCGAACTTCCCGCCGCGGTGCTCAGCAAGCACTTTGTGCCCGGGCCGGCGGAAAACCGGCGCTCAGAACGAATAGGCGGCATTGACGCCGTAACGCTGACGTTTCAGGCCGCGCGAGGGATCGTCGGACTTCGCGCGATCGTGGTCGAAGGTCGCCGAAACCGTCCAATGCTGGGTGGGCAGGTAGGAGAGGGCGCAGCCAAAGCGGGTCGTATCCTCGTCCACGTCGGCCTGGCCCGCGCGCCCGAGCAGAGTGGACGGCTCATAAGTAATGGAGGCCGAGGCGACGATCAGGGCACTGAGCGAATGCTGGAGGTTGAGGAAAAACCGGTTGACCCGCGTGTCGGTGAACTGGGCGACATTGGACGCCTCCTCGAGGGTGTGCACAAAGCCGCCGGTGAGGTAGGATTTCTCAGCGAAGTCGTATTTACCGGAGAACTCGACATAGGGCACGCTGGTGTCGCCGGCGCCGTCGCGGGAGCGCCACTCGTAGCCGAAGCGGCCGGAGGCGGTCATTTGCTTGGCCACCTCGTAGTCGAAGCCGCTGAGGAGAAAATTGGACTGCTTGTCCTTGCTGCCGCCGTCGGAGCGGTAGTTCACATCCTGCCGTCGGAACTCGCCGACGACCTTCAGTTCGGGCACGACATCGTAGCTGAGGGCCACGCCGTAGAGGTTCTCGGCGCGGTCGAGGCTGCTGCCGAGCATGGCGTTGTCGTAGCTGAAATTGATGGTGCGGAACTTTACAATGGCGTTGGTCTTTTCGTTAACATTGGTCACGAGGCGCCCGTCAAGCTGGTTGCGCTTGGAAGACTGGTCGGTGTTCACCGGGATGCCGGCCAGCAGGGACTCGGGATTCTTGGCGATGGTGTAGTTGTCGCTGAGATCAATGTTCGTGGCCGGGGTGAATGCATGGGCCAGCCGCACGTTGAAGTCATGGCTGTCGAGGGTTTTGTCGCCCGGCCGGTCGCTGAAATTATCGATGGTGAGACGGTAGGAGGCGGAAAAAAAAGTCTGGTCCGTGAGGGACGAGTTGAACTTGAGCGAGGGCTCGAAGGAATAGACCTGGCTGCTGATGGCCGAGGTGGCGGCGCCGAAAATATTGCTGTCGTGGGCCAGGCCCATACGGACCGAAGCCGAGAACTCCTTGCCCTGTTCCTGTTCAGGAATGGGCGCGTAAACCGCCCAGGCCGCTGAAGTCGTCAACATGGCAACGACCGGTAGTAATCGGTAGATTCTCATAAGTTGAAGACGCAGACGTATTCCAGTGAACCATGCCGGGGGGTAAGGCAATTATTTTCCCCGGAGCGGTGGCAGCGTCGGATTGAACAGGATGTAAAGGCTGTCGCTCAGGCGCTGCGGCGCGTTCAGGGGAAAATCCACCGGCACCGCGCCTTTCGCCAGGCCCGCATAGATCCGGCTCCATTCGCCAAAGCGCTCCGTCCCGAAACCGCGGACGTTGATCCTGGCGGCCTGCGCCACGACCAGATCGGCGAAGAACGGACGCTCCAGGCTGTGCGGGGTGAGCAGCAGCAGGCCGAGGTTCTGCTCAAGGGTGATGGCGTAAAAATCCCGCAGCCGGTCAGGTTGCGCCCAGGCCCGCTGGTCGCCATACCAAGCGGCCCCCGCCGGCACGTCGGCCATGACGGCAAAGCGCCCCTCCACGCCCCGCCGCACGAGTTCCTCCCGCATGCCTTGGAAGAGGCCCGGAAAATACGGTGGGTAGTGGAAATGCAGCCGCCGCGGCTCCAGCACGTCGTGCAGCAGCGGCACCGCGTGCAACAGCAGCAACCCCGCCGCCGCCGCGCGCGGCCAGGCCGCGAGGGTCGCATTGCTGCCCACCAGCAGGAAGAAGAACGCCGCGCCGAAGATCATGATGAGTGGCGCCAGATAGTAGACGGGGAGCCGTTCACTCTCGCCGGAGTTGCACACTGCCTGCACCAGCACCAGGACCCCTAGCGCGGCGGTGAAAACCCACCGCATCCGGTCCACGCCTGCGGCGCGGAAGGCGTAAAGCCAGCCGGTCGCGAAAAACGCGGTAAACCAGAGCGCTCCGCCGGTCCAGAGGCGTGAAATGACCGTTTCCTGCAGCGCGGTGAGCGTCTTGTTGCCAAGTTTGTTGAGGTCGATCTCGGGCGCGGTCGCGGCCAGAGTGGCCATCACCCGGGCGGGCTCCGCGGTGGAATCGCCGGCCTTCAGCGCGACGTTCTGTGCCGCCAGTCCCACGGGATGCCCGGTCAGGACCACGTTGCGCACCACCCACGGCCCCGCCACGAGGGCAAAGGCCGCCAGCACCACCAGTAGTGCCAGCCGGCGCTGCCCCGTGGGAAACCGCCACGCCGCATAGCCCAGGACCACGAGCACCAGGGCACCCGCCGAGTATTCCGTGAGGAACAGCAGGCCGCAAACCGCTCCGAGGGCCGCGACCCAAGCGACCGCCGCACGCCGGCCCGCCACGACGCCCTGTTCCACTTCCCACCAGATCCGGAAAGCGCCGAGCGCCAGGACCATGAGCAGCGGCAGCCCGTTGACCGCCACCGTATGCCGCCAGAGCGGCACCGAAAGCATCAAGGCCAACGCCGCCACCCACCCCACCCGCGGTTCAAACAGGCGGCGACCCAGATCAAACGTGAGCCACGCCGCGGCCCACAGCAGCACGAGGTTCAGCCCGAGGAGGAAATAATCGGCTGCAAAGCCGTCCGGCGGAACCGGGGACCGGGCGAACAGCCCGGTGCGCACTGACTCAGGCAGCACCCACAGGCCGCCGGCGATTACCACCGAGTAGAGCGGAGCCTGGTGCAACTCGGGATAGGGCTCCTGTGCGCTGAAGCCCCGGCCACGTTCCGACAGCACCGCCACGGTCTGCGGGTAATTGACCTGGGTGGTGAAACCCGCGCCGCGCGCCAGCTGCCGGCCCACGTCGGCCTGCAGCAGCACGGTTTCGCTCGCTGGGCCAAGAAATTGTTTCCAAGCCACCACCAGTGAGAGCACCAGCCCGCCGGTCAGGATCGCGGCCAACCGCACCCACCGCGCACCCTCCCCCATCTCCAGCCAGTGAATCCACGCCTGGGCGGTTCGCGGAAGTTTCATCGCGGCGGCACCACTCAGTCAGTCACGTCTAGTTCCGGCCACTCGGCCAGCTTGCGGTGCAGGGTGCGCCGGCTGATCCCCATCAGCTCCGCCGCCTTGGTGCGGTTGCCCCGCGACTTGATGAGCGCCTCGCGGAGCAGGCGTTTCTCATTCTCCGCGATGGAAAGCGGGTTGGCCAGCGGCGGGGCAGCGGGACCGGCGCCCGCCGCCACCAAGGCCACCCCGCGGAACTTCGGGTCGAGATCGTATTCGTTCAGCGTGGCGCCGCGGTGCAACACGACGGCGTTCTCGCAGAAATTGCGCAGTTCCCGGATATTGCCCGGCCAAGGATAGGCCTGCAAAGTCCGCACCGCCCCGGGTTCGAGCTTGAGCAGCGGCAGTTTGTTCTCCTCGGCGAACACGCGGAGAAAATTGGCCAGCAACAAGGGGACATCCTCCGCCCGCTCCCGCAGCGGCGGCATGGTGATGCGCACGACATTGAGCCGGAAAAACAGGTCCTCCCGGAATTTCCCGTCTCTCACCAACTGCTCGAGGTTGCGGTTGGTCGCCGCCACGAGGCGCACGTCGAGGTCGATCGGCTTCGAGCCGCCCACGCGCTCGATGCTCTTGGTCTCCAGGAAGCGCAGGAGCTTCACCTGGGTGGAGGCGGAAATCTCCCCGATCTCGTCGAGAAAGAGCGTGCCGCTGTCCGCCGATTCAAAGCGTCCCAACCGCCGCTCGGTCGCGCCGGTGAACGAACCCTTTTCATGGCCGAAAAGTTCGCTCTCCAGCAGGCTTTCGGAAAGCGCCGCGCAATGCACCGCAATGAACGGGGCGCGGGCGCGCGGGCTCACCTGGTGGATGGCCTGCGCGATCAACTCCTTGCCGGTGCCCGACTCGCCCTCGATGAGGATCGTGGCCCGGGAGGGCGCGACAAGCCGCACGCGGTCCACCACGGCCTTGAGCTTGGCCGAGTGGCCGATGATGTGGTCGAAACTGAACTTTTCATCCAGCCGCTCGTGGAGCTGTTTCACCTCGACTTCCAGCGTCCGGGTCTTGAGCGACCGTTGGATGAGCACCTCGAGCCGCTCGATGCTGACCGGCTTCGTCAGGAAATCCACCGCCCCGCGCTTCATGGCCTCGACCGCCGTTTCGATGTTGCCATAGGCCGTCATCATGAGCACCGCCGGGCGGTTGGACAGCGCGAGGGCCCGGTCGATGACCTTGAGGCCGGACTTTCCGGGCATGCGCAGGTCGGTCAGGATAACCTCGAAGGGCTGGGCATCCATGAGGTTGAAGGCCTCGTCGGCGTTGGCGGCCAACGACACGTCGTAGTTGTCGGCCAAGGCCTCCCGCAGCCCCTCGCGGGAATGCTTCTCGTCATCCACGATGAGAATGCTTGGCACCATACACCGTTAGTCAGCCGCGGAACCAAAAACGGTCAATGGGAAATAATGGCACACCTACCGCTTCGGTCACAGCCCCCGACACATCCCTTTTTTGATATCCCGTAGCGCAGACGTGGGAGCGCGAATGACTGACACCCCGTCCCTCCTTGATTCGGTCCGTAATTACTGAATTCACCAATAAAAAAATGACCCAATTTTCTGGTTGGCAATCATTTCTTCATCTGGCTGGGAATGCGTCGTTAGAGCTAGATATTCCGCATGTGCGTCGTCAGTGTTATAATTTCGCATGAAACTGCTTGAAGAAGAAATCAGGAAATCGTCTTTGAAAGCACGTTATCGCGTGATTGGGCCGAGTTTGGTCCTCCTGCTGGGCTTGATCGCCACCGCTCAGTTTGCCCGCTACGCGCAGTCTGTGGTTGATGAGACTGAGCGACTGCGCTTCAATTCCTCTTGCGGCGATATCGAGGGCCACATTTACGAGCGTCTCTTGCTCTGCGAGACAGTCCTGCGCGCTGGTGCAGCGTTTATCGACCACAATGGTAGCGTCAGCAGGGAAGAATGGCATCGTTTTATTGAGCTTCAGTCGATTGAGAGCAATATGCCCGGCATTCAGGGCGTCGGCTTTGCGGTGCAGATCTCCCGTCAGGGCTTGGTGCAACATACCCTTTCGATGCGCGCCGCAGGCTTCCCGGCCTATCAAGTGCGACCTGAGGGCGAACGGGAGATCTACTCCTCCATTGTCTACCTCGAACCTTTTACTGATCGGAATCTCCTGGCCTTCGGCTACGACATGCTGAGCGAACAGGTGCGGCGGACGGCGATGGAAATGGCGCGGGACCGGAATGTCCCCATCCTCTCGGGCAAGGTCGTGTTGAAGCAGGAAACCAATCAGGATATCCAAGCCGGCAACCTGATGTATATGCCGGTGTTCCACAGGGGAATGCCGATCGCAACGGTCGCAGAACGGCGCGTTGCCTTGCTGGGTTGGGTATACAGCCCCTACCGGATGGACAATTTGATGAGGGGCATCATGAGGGGGCACGGTTTGACGCAGAGCGTTGGCGTCCATCTGGAAATTTTCGACGGCGAGTTGGTCACTCATGAGACGCGGCTCTACGATAATTCGCCCGCAGAGGAGCAGCAGATGGCGGCTGCGCACCCATTGCGCCTGCAGCGCCGGTTGGCTTTGGCCGGGCACACATGGACTCTGCGTTTCACGAATATCGGGCCCAGCGCATCCGTCTTGGGCTTCACGCGCTTTGGGCTCGTGTGGTTTGGCGGGGCGACCACCAGCCTGTTTGCGTGCTGGCTGCTTTTTTCCCTGCTCAACACCCGGTTCAAGGCCCTGCAACTGGCAGGGCAGCTGACCGCAGACCTGAAGTCTAGCGAGGAGAATTTTCGCGCGATCGCCGATTATACCGTGGAATGGGAGACGTGGTTCGGGTTGAACGGGGAAATTCGCTGGGTGAATCCCGCCGTGGAGCGCATCACTGGATATTCGCCGGCTGAAGTCTTGGCGACACCGGACTTCATCGCGACGTTAATTACGCCGGAAAATCGCGACACGTTCACACCGTTTAACAAAAAGGTCGTGTTTGAGGGATCCGGCGAAAACTTGGAATTGAACTGTATCAGGAAGAACGGAGAGAAATTCTGGTTAAATATTTCATGGCAGCCGATCTATGACAAGATTGGCAATCCATTTGGCATCCGTGCCAGCGGACGCGACATCACCAAATTCAAAGAAACCGAGGCCAATCTGCTCCGGTCGAACTGGGTGGTGGATCAGGCCACCACCTCGATCATGATCACCGATGCCTGCGGCAACATTGAATATGTCAATGCCGAGTTCACCCGGATCACCGGTTACACCAAGGACGAGGTGCTATGCAGGAATCCGCGCTTTCTGCAATCCGGCCAGACCAGTCGGGCAACCTACGATGATTTATGGGAGACCCTCGTGGCGGGCGGCAGCTGGCATGGTGAATTCCAAAACCGAAAAAAGAACGGTGAAATTTATTGGGAAACAGTGGCGATTTCTCCTGTCCGGGATCCGTTGGGGCACGTCACGCAATATGTCGCCATCAAACAAGATGTGACCGAGCGCAAGCGCCTGCAGTTGGCGTTACAGGAGAGCGAGGCCCGCCATGCCCAACTAGCCGAGGAGAGTGGCACCTTTGTCTGGGCAATGGACGCCCAGGGACTCTTCACCTATGTCAACGCGGTAGCCGAAAAGATTCTGGGTTACCGCCCGGACGAACTCCTGGGGAAGATGCACTTTTGCGACCTGCATCCTGCTGCTGGGCGAGATGCGTTCAAGGGGTCCATCCTCGCGGCCTTAGAGCGAAAGCAACCGTTCCGTGACATTGACTCCGCCGCCCAGACCAAAGAGGGCCGGCCAATCCGGCTCTCCACTACCGGCACGCCCCTCCTGAACGGCGATGGCAGCCTGCTGGGTTTCAACTGTTCCAGCCATGACATCACCGCGCGCTGGCAGGCGGAAATGGCCTTGAAAGCCAAGACCGCCTTGCTTGAGGCGCAGACCAATGCATCGCTCGACGGAATTCTGGTGGTCGACGGGAATCAGAAGCGGATCCTCATTAACCAGCGGTTCTCTGAGCTTTTTGATGTACCCCGGCATATTCTAGATGACGACGACAACACGGCGCTGCTTATGCATATGGTCAGCTTGGCCAAGAACACTGATGCATTCCTGAGAAACGCGCACAACCTCGCTGCCAAGCCGGACGCGATTGAACGCGATGAGATCGAATTCAAGAACAGGATGATTCTGGATCGGTATTCTGCGCCTGTCTTGGGCAAGGATGGAGAATACTATGGGAGAATCTGGACATTCCGCGATATCACCGTGCGCCGGCTGGTTGAAAAGGCGCTCGAGGAAAGCCTGACCAATTTCCGCACCTTCTTCGAGTCGATCGGAGACATGATCTTCGTCGGGCAACCGGACGGCAATCTGATCTATGCCAACCAGGCCGTCTCGCAAACGCTGGGTTACAGCACTGAAGAACTTATGACCATGCACGTGCTGGATGTGCATCCGAAGGACCGGCGGAAGGAAGCCGAAACGATATTTGGCGCCATGTTCCGGGGCGAGCGGGATAGCTGCCCCCTGCCGCTGGCGCACAAGGACGGCGGGCTGGTCCCGGTGGAAACCCGCGTGTGGTTCGGCCAGTGGAACGGCGCGAATTGCCTCTTCGGGATTAGCAAGAACCTTAGCGCCGAGCAGGAAGCGAAACAGCTTTTCGAGCGCCTCTTCCGCAACAACCCAGCCCTGATGGCGCTCTCCAATCTGCCGGGCCGCGAATTCATCGATGTCAGCGACTCTTTCCTGCAGACGCTCGGCTATACCAGGGACGAAGTCATCGGCAAGACCGCCGAAGAACTCGCTATCTTCACGGACGCCAAGCAAGCGGCCCTGCTAGCCGAGGAACTGGCTGGGCAAGGGCGCATCAACAACACCCAACTGCAGGTTCGACGCAAGGACGGGCAGATCCGCATCGGGCTTTTCTCGGGCGAGATAATCCAAAGCCACGGTCGGCGGCTCTTTTTGACTGTGATGAACGACATCACCGAACTCCAGCAGGCGCAGATGGCGGTGAAGACGTTAAATGAACGCATGCATTTGGCGGCACAAGCGGGTGGCGTGGGTATCTGGGATTACAACGCGGCCGACGGTCAACTGGTCTGGGACGAACAGATGATTCGCCTTTACGGCCTCACGAAAGGTCAATTCAGCGGGGTTTACGCTGCCTGGCAGCAGGGCATTCACCCGGCCGACCGGCAACGAGGCGATGAGGAAATCCAGGCCGCGTTGCGGGGTGAAAAGAATTTCGACACCGAGTTCCGCGTGGTCTGGCCCGACGGCAGCATCCACGACATTCGCGCCCTCGCCATAGTGCAGCGTGATGACTCCGGCGAACCTTTGAGCATGGTCGGCACGAACTGGGACATCACCAGTGAGAAGCAGGCTGCCGCGGCACTGCGCCGGAGCGAGACACTGTTGCAGCTTACGTTTCGCTCGTCGCCGTTCGGTTTTCTGGTGGTCGACAACCGCACGGACGCGATCCTGCACTTCAACGAGCGTTTCTGCGAGATTTGGGGCATCGGCCATCTGGCCGACCGCATGCGCCGCGGCGAACTGAAGAACAACGATATTATTCCGGACTGCCTGCACGTGCTGGCCGATGTGCCGGCGTTTGCCGCGTCGTGCGCCGGCCTGCAGGACGAAGCGCAGCGCACGGTCTTGGAGGATGAAATCGCCTTCACGCACGATCGCACCATCCGGCGTTTTACAACGCAGATCCGGGATGACGGTGACCAAAACCACGGGCGATTTTACATATTCGAAGAGATCACCGTGCAAAAGCGGAGCGAGAAGTTAGTCGCCGCCAGCCTTGAGAAGGAGCGGCAGGTCTCCGAGATGAAGACGCGCTTCATCTCCATCACTTCGCACGAATTCCGCACGCCGATGGCCACGGTGATGATGTCCGCCGAATTGCTGATCAATCACTTCGACCGCTTTGCGCAACCCAAACGTCTGGAAATGCTCGGCCGCATCATGAGCTCGGTGCACCGCATGACCGAGATGCTTGACGAAATGCTGACGTTAAACCGCCTGGAGGAGCGCCGCACCGAGGTCCACCTTGCCCCGATCGACCTCCAGACCTTTGTCCTCAACCTAATCGAGGAGACCCGCCTCGGCGCCGGCGATACCCACCGGTTCGAGTCCCAGATCACGGGTGATGTGTCGGCCTTCAGCACTGACCCCAAACTGCTTCATCACATCGTTGACAATCTGCTGAGCAACGCCGTGCGCTATTCACCCGCCGGCACCGACATCGCCATACGAGTCGAGGCCGATGCCAAGCGGATGCAGCTCTCGGTGGAAGATCATGGCATAGGCATCCCAAAGGCGGACCGCGCCCGCATCTTCGAGCCCTTCGAGCGTGGCTCCAATGTCGGCAACATCCAGGGCACCGGGCTCGGCATGAGCATTGTGAAGGGTATGACCACGCTGCTCGGTGGCACGATCGACCTCGCAGAGGTCAAGGGCGGCGGCAGCCGCTTTACCCTCACCCTCCCCCGCCTAGACGGGCCCGTCCGGCTGACATGAATACGCCCAACAAACTTCCCATCCTGGTCATCGAAGACAGCGACCTGCTCCGCCAGTCCCTCGCGGAGATGCTCGAACTGAACGGCTTTCGTGCGCTCGTCGCGAGCAACGGGACCGACGGGCTGCACGTCGCGCAGCGCGATAAACCGGCACTCATCATCACCGATGTGAACATGCCGGGTTTGAACGGTTTGGAACTGCTGGAAATATTTCGGAGCGACGAGGTGCTGCGTTCGATTCCAGTGATCGTGATTTCGGCACAAGTGGACCGCACCGCCATCCGTCGCAGCATGGAGCTGGGGGCCACCGATTTCATCACCAAGCCGTTCACCGAAGACGAGGTGCTGCATTCTATCGCCACGCGGTTGGAGAATAAAGCGCTGCTAGACGAGCTCGAGGCCTTCGCCCACACCGTGGCGCACGATCTCAAGAATCCACTGGCCACGGTCGCCGGTCGGCTGGAAATGCTCGGCCTGATCCTCGACAACGCCGACAAGGCGACCGTGCGGCGGCAGCTCAGCGAGGCGCTAAAATCCGCCCGACGGCTGAGCGACATCATCGACGAACTCCTCCTCTTGTCCGGGGTGCGACGACAGGCCGTGGTGCCGCTCCCACTTGACATGGCCGCGATCGTTGCCGAGTCGATCGACCGCCTCGAAAGCATCCTGAAGGAGCAAGCTGCGCGGATCGAAAAGCCCGACATTTGGCCTGCCGCGGTCGGCCACGCCCCGTGGGTCATCCAAGTTTGGGTGAACTACATCAGCAATGCGGCGAAATACGGCGGTCGCGAGCCGCTCATCAAACTCGGTGCGCAGACGAATGCAAACGAGCGTTATAACCGGTTCTGGGTGGAGGACAGCGGACCGGGCCTCGACGAAGAGGCCCAGACGCGGTTGTTTGTTCCTTTTACGCGCATCTCCACCGCGCGGGCCCGCGGTCACGGCCTGGGTCTCTCAATTGTGCGTCGCATCGTCGAGCGGCTCGGTGGCAGCGCAGGTGTCACGAGCCGTCCGGGTGCAGGGGCCAGATTCTGGTTTGAACTGCCCGCCGGCACACCGACGATCTCCTGACCCAGTTTTCCCGGCCATGAATATCCTCATCATCGAAGACGACGCCATGATCCGCCAAGGGCTGCAGGATCTGTTGGAGCTTAACGGCCACACGGTGCTGGCCGCGGCCGATGGATTTGAAGGCCTGAAGCTCGCCGAACGCGGGCCCGACTTCATTTTTTGCGACATCAACATGCCCGGAATGAGCGGCTATCAGGCCATCGAGGCGGTTCGAAAAAACACGCAATGCCACGACATTCCCTTCGTCTTTCTAACTGCGCTCGCCGATCGCGAGGCGCAGCGCCGCGGTATGACGCTCGGCGCGGACGACTTCATCACCAAACCTTTTACGGAAAGTGATATTCTGGCCGCCATCGCCGCGCGCGTCCGCCGCCAGCAACCGCTGCGCGAGCGGATCGAGGCACTCCTCACCGAGCGTCACCGCGAGGCCAACGCCCAATGGTCGCACGAACTGATGACTCCCCTCACCGGCATCCTTGGCGGCCTCCAGTTGATCGAGGCGGAAGCTGATACGATCCAGCCGGCCGAGCTGAAGGATCTGCTCAGGCTCATCCAGGACGCGGCGGAACGGCAACAGACATTATCACAAAAGCTCGTGCTCCATTTCGAATTGGAGCAGCTGAAAGCAGCCCCGAAACCGTCGCCATTGCCCAATTGCAATGCTGCCGATTGGATTCTCACCGGTGTCGCCAGTGTCGCCGAGAATCAAAAACGCAGCGCGGACCTCACGGTTCATTGCGATTCCGCCGAATTGCCGCTGCACGGGGCTCATCTCAGCCGGGCTATCGCTGAACTGGTGGGCAATGCTTTGCGCTTCTCGCAACCAGGCCAGCCGGTGACCGTCACCGGCACCCGCCGCGACCTGCGCTACTGCATCGAGATCACTGACCAAGGGCCAGGCATGACGGCGGAGGAGCGCACAGGCATCGGCCCCTTCACCCAGTTCGGACGCCGCTGGCGCGAACAGCAGGGGTTGGGGCTGGGGCTGGCCATCGCCCGGTCCGTGGTCAAACTCGGCGGCGGCGAATTCAGTCTACAACCTGGTCCCGGCGACCGCGGTCTGCGGGTCACGTTAAACCTCCCGTGCCTCTGACATCGGAGAGGCTCACTCTTGCCATCAATTGACCACCTACTACCGTCGGCGCGGTGTTCCATCGTCGTCTGGTCGCCTTCACTCATAGGCAGGTCGATGACCGGGACAGGCATGGCGGAGACGACGATGGTCACGCCCTGCCTGTGGTGTCCCAAAACTTGAACATGGATGGGTAGAGGGACAATCCTTGCTGACTAGGCGCCAGTGAAAATTTACTGAAGATGGATTTATACCAATCGCCCGAAGCTTTTACATGCCGGGTGTTGAATGGCGGCAGGCATTAGCTGGTGGATGCAGCCAGCCCCCACCCTCCGGCGCGAAACCATCCCGCCGCAGGCAACGCCCACCCCGCGCACGGTGCGGCGTTAATGCAGGGAGCTGCGCTTGGGCCCGCAGTCGGGCTGACCCTCATAGATGTGCACCGACCCGGCTGAGTCGCTCCACATCGGCAGGGTGTTTTTGCGCCACTCGCGCGTCTCGATGATCTCTCGGTTCAACTCGGGGGTTTCGCCCTTGAGCATGAGCTGGTTGAGGCCGGCATAAGCGATATCCTCCGGGGTGACCCCCAGTTTCTTGGCGTAACGCTCGATGGCGTCGCATTCCGCATATTCGAGATGTAACTTGATTACGCTCATAGTGCCTCCTTGGGGGTTGGTTGGACTGGTCAATATAAGATGATGCCGTCGGTGCCCTGAGGCAAGCGCCCGCACTGCGGGGGGCAAATCAGACGCCCTGCTAATACCTGTCCCGCATCGGACCGCCACGGCTGCAATTGCATGAAACCTATTGCCCCGGGCGGCGTCAGACCTGTTGATGATGTTTGGCCGCCTCAGTCGCATGCCGTCCCCGCGCAAATTTCACCCATGAAGAGCCGCCCGACTCACCCGCCCCTTCGCGCCGTCGCGCTCGCCGCCCTGCTGCTCTGCGCCGCGATGACCGCAACCGCCGAACCGGACGTCTCCGCAGCAAAACCCGCCCGGAACAGCACGGAGATCACCCTCGATATTGACGTGCGCTCCACAGTGGACCGCCCCTACCAGGGATTGCGCAAAGCCCCGCGCGAGGAGCACGGCAAGCTCTATGCCATCGTCTCCCTGACGGACGCCAGCGGGGCCGAACCGCTCATCCGGCCGGTGAAACAAAATGAGATGCTCAAGCAACTGCGCCAGGAATTGGCCAGACGCGGCTTCCGTGAAATCACCCCCGCCGAAAAGCCCGAGATCGTCCTCACCGTGTTTTACGGCCGGG
>CAJBES010000269.1 GCA_903952145.1 uncultured Opitutaceae bacterium
GCCACACGTGGCGGGAAGCGCGGCGGCGGCCCGTCACTCCAGGCGTTTGAACGGAGTGAAGACAGGGGCGGCGGGCCGGGTTTTCCTCTCCCACCAGGTTTTCAGGATGGCGTGCGCCACGGGCACGGAATAACGGCCGCCGCCGGTTTCCTCGCCGGGGGTGTCGCCTTCGATCATCACGGCGATGGCAATCTCGGGCCGTTCGATGGGGGCGAAGCAGATGAACCAGGCAAAATTGAGCGTGCCCTTCTCGGTGCGTTTCTGGGCCGTGCCGGTCTTGCCGGCGATCCGGAGGTTGGGGATGTGCATGAAGGGTTGGGCAAAAATCTTGGCGGTGCCGGCCGACAGGGTCACCCGCTCCATGCCGCGCAGGAGGGCCGCGTAGTTTTCGGCGGAGAGGCCGGCGGGTTCGGTGCGGAGAGGCGGGCGGGCGGGGTCATGCAGCAGGGTGGGCGGGGTGAGCACCTGGCCGCGGGCCACGGAGGCGGCGAAAGCCGCCATCTGGAGCGGAGTCACGCCGAGAAAACCCTGGCCGATGGCGTAGTTGGCGGTGTCACCGGGGAACCAGCGGTCCTGCTGGGTGCGCAGTTTCCATTCCGGATCAGGCACGATCATGTGCCGGGTCTCATGGGCGAGTTCGATGCCGGTGGGGCGGTCAAAGTGGAAACGGCGGGCCTCGGCGGCGATGAGATTGGGCCCGATATCGAGGCCGTATTTGTAGAAGAAGATATTGCAACTTTTCTCGACGGCGGTGGGGTAGTCGATGAGGCCGTGGGCGTAGCCGGCGTGGCACGGGAAGCGTCGGCTGCCGACCAGATAATAGCCGGGGCAGTCCACCTGCGAATCCGGCAGGATGGCGCCGCTGCGCAGGCCGGCGATGGAAATCAGGACCTTGAAGGCCGAGCCCGGGGCGTAGATGCCCTGAATGGCGCGGTGATACCAGGCGCCCTTTTCGTTGATCTCGGCGGCCTTGGCGCTGCTGAGGCGCGGGGTGAAATCGTTGAGGTTGTAGTCGGGTTTGCTGGCCAGCACGAGCACCTCGCCGGTGGCCACGTCGAGGGCCACGGCGGCACCGGCCATTTCGGTCTCGGTCATGGCCTTCTCGGCGGCGAGTTGGAGGTCGAGATCGAGGCTGGTGGTGAGATTTTTGCCCTGCACGGGCAGGCGGCGCTCGAGGGGCGGGTTGATTTTGTAGCCGGAGGGGTCGACGCGGAAGATCGTGCCGCCGGGTTCGCCCTGGAGCTGGTCATCGTAGCGTTTCTCCAAGCCGGACCGGCCGATCGTGCCCTTCATCTTGAAGGTGGTGAGGTCCTCGCCGGGGAAATCCTGCGCCTCGAAGTCGGGGTCGATCCCCACATAGCCCAGGGTGTGGGCCGCGGCGGAACCGTAGGGGTAGAGGCGGGTGCTGGAGGTGTAAACCTGCAGGGGTGAGCGCACCGGCAGGCTTTCCAGCAGCCGCGCGTAATCGGCCGCGGCGAGATCATCCAGCAGGGTGTAGGGCAGGAGGAGTTCCCGGGCGAAATGGCGGCGCAGGTCGTTGCCATCCACCCGGTCGTTGCGGCGCAGGATGTCGTTCACCTGGTCGAGGTAGCGTTGCACGACGCTGGTGCGGGCGAGTTGCTCCAGCTGCGTGGCGCTGGGGACATCCTTGTCGCCGGAGTCACGGTAGTTCTTGCGGACCAGGATGAATTCGCGGCGGAATTCACCGCGGAGCTCATCCAGGTAGAGCACGGCCGCAAAGCGCGGCCGGTTGCCGACGAGGAGACGGCCGTTGCGATCGTAGATATTGCCCCGCGGTCCGGGCACCAGGATGCGGCGCTGGCTCTGCATGCGCTCGCGCTCGTGGTGCTGGCCGGCCTGGAAGAGCTGCTGGTAGGCGATGCCGCCGGTGAGCACGGCGAGCAACAGCGCCATGATGAAATAGAACAGGATGACGCGCGGGTCGTAGCCCTTGTGGGACTCGACCAGGCTGCCCGATTGATCTGCGAGATTGCCGGCCATGGCGTGCCGCTCAGTAGCGGCTGCGGCGGCCGGTTGCGGCCAGTTCAAGGGCGCGGGTCTGCAGCGCAAAAAACCACGGCGCGACCAGGGCGATGAAAACCTGGGAGCAGACGAGATCGAAGATGAGCCGCGGCCAGATCACGGCCGGCGCAGGTGAAAGACCGATGAGCACGAAGGAGAAAACTAGAAAGAGCGCGAGGTTGGCGAGCAGGGCGATGATGACCCGCGTGAGGGTCTGGTCGCGCGGGATCCGGTCCCGCAGGTGGAAAACCACGGCATGCGCGGCGGCGAAGAGCAGGAGGTGGGTGCCGGGCGGGACGGGGCTGTTGGCGTCGCAGAGCAGGCCGGCGAGCAGGCTGGCCGTCAGGCCGGAGCGCAGCGGCAGCTGGAGCGCGGCATAGGTGACAAAGAGCCCGCCGGCAAAGAGGTAAACCCGCCAGACGGCGAGGTAGTGGTTCAGCTGGGTCACGAGCAGCCAGAGCAGCAGCAGCGAGAGGAAGATGACCAGCCAGGGGCGACGCATGGTCAGAAGATTTTGGCGTAGATGCGCTGGTCCCCGAGCGTGCCGTCGGGCGAGCGGTGTTCCTGGCGCAGCACCGCCTCCAGGGTGAAGCCGGCGCGTTCGGCGACCCGCCAGCTGCGCTCGTTGCGCTCGTCCATGCGGATCTCCACCCGCCGGGCGCCGAGGTGGTCGCGCGCGAAGGCCGTGATGCCTGTGACGGCCTCGGTGATGTACCCGCGACCGGCGCAGGGTGTGCCGACCCAGTAGCCGATTTCAAAGCGCGGCACCGTCCAGTCGATGCGATGGAGGCCGCTGGAGCCGATCAGGGTGTCCGTGTCCCGGAGGTAGAGGTGCAGGCGCAGGTCCTCGCGGCTGACAAATTGGGCCACGGCCTTGCGGACGTTGGCCTCGGTGTCCGCCACCGTCGGGACGGGGTGAACCCAGGGCATCCACGGCTTGAGCTCGGGGAGTGAGGCGAGGATGACGGCGTGCAGGGCGGCGCCGTCACCGGGCCGCGGGGCGCGGAGGGTGAGGCGCTCCGTGTCGAAGGACGTGGGAAAATTGAGCAGCAGTGGGTTGACGCTCATGACGGGTTGAGCGGCACAAGGACGGTGACCTCGGTCAGTTCACCTAGGCGCGGATCGAGGAGCACTTCACCGGTCTTGAAGAGGCCGTCGGTGCTGGGCTCGATTTTTACGACTTGGCCGAGGGTGAGGCCCGGGGGGAACACGCCGCCCAGACCGGAGGTGACAAGGCGTCGCGTGGCGGCGGCACTGGCGAAAATATCGAGGGGCACGAATTCAATGACCGCCTTGGCGGGGCCGAAAGTGGGGTTGAGGCCGCCCTGAAAACTCATGGGGCGGGTGTCCCCTTCGATCACGGCGGCGAGGCGGAGGTTGGGGCTGCTGATTAGCTCCACCACGGCCGTGTAGGCGCGGACCTCGACCACGCGGCCGACCACCCCGCCGGTGAAGACCACCGGTGCGCCGACGGGGATGCCGTAGTTTTTGCCCTTGCGGATGATGAGCCGCTGCCACCAGCCGGAGAAGTCGCGCCGGACGACGCGGACGTGCTCGAAACGGTAGTCGGTGTGGGCCGGCACCTGCAGCAGGTTTTCCAGGCGGCGGATCTCGGCGAGGAACTCGGTGTTCTGCTGGCTGGCGAGTTCGAAGGCGGCGTTGGCGCGGGCCAGATCTCGGCCGGCGGCGATGAGTTCCGGCTTGGAGTGCACGCGCAGGCCCCAGTATTCCTGCAGGTCGCGGAGGTAGGAGGCCGAGACCGAGACCGGCGCCTGCAACTCAAAGAAGCTGATGCGCAGGCCGCCCTTGATCACCACCGGCAGCAGGAGCCAGATGGCCACGACCACCCCCAAGGTGACGAAGGGGCGGGCCTGATCGAAGCGTGGGGGCACGGCGAAATTACGAGGTGGGGCTTACGATTGACGCATCGAGGGGCGCGGGCCGGAACAACCGTGACCGTTGAGTAAAAAATCGCCAAGCACTCAGACGTGCTGCATCAGCCACGCGAGGTCGTTGAGGACGGCGCCGGTGCCGTTGGCCACGGCCGAGAGGGGATCGTCCGACACGGTGACGGGCAGGCCGGTCTTGTCGCTCAGGAGGCGGTCAACGCCACGGATGAGCGCGCCGCCGCCGGCCATGATGAAGCCGCGGTCCACGAGGTCGGCGGAGAGCTCGGGCGGGCAGCGCTCGAGGGTGACGCGCACGGCGTCGACGATGGCGGCGATGGTGTCACTGAGCGCCTCGCGGATTTCCTGCGAGGTGATGTGGATCGTTTTCGGCAGGCCGGCGACCGAGTCGCGGCCCTTGACCTCCATCGTGAGCTCCTCGTCGAGCGGGTAGGCGGAACCGACGCGCACCTTGATCTCTTCCGCGGTGCGTTCGCCGATGAGGAGGTTGTAGGCGCGCTTCATGTAGTTGATGATCGCGGCGTCCATCTCGTCGCCGGCCACGCGGATGGATTTGGAGAAGACGATGCCGTTGAGGGAAATGATGGCGATCTCGGTGGTGCCGCCGCCGATGTCCACGATCATGTTGGCGGTGGGCTCGTCGATGGGCAGCCCGACACCGATCGCGGCGGCCATGGGCTCGGGAATGGTGATGACGTCGCGGGCGCCGGCGTGGAGGGCGGAATCCTTCACGGCGCGCTTCTCGACCTCGGTGATGCCGGAGGGTATGGCGATGACGACGCGGGGCGGGGCGCGGAAGGAACCGCTGCTGACCTTGCGGATGAAGTAGCGCAGCATCGCCTCGGTGACGTCGAAGTCGGCGATGACGCCGTCCTTCATCGGGCGGATGGCGGTGATGTTGCCGGGCGTGCGGCCGAGCATGCGCTTGGCCTCGTCGCCCACGGCGCGGACCTTGCGGGAGACGGTGTCGAGCGCCACCACGGAGGGTTCGCGCAGGACGATGCCCTTGTCCTTGACGTAGACGAGGGTGTTGGCGGTGCCCAGGTCGATGCCGATGTCGTTGGAGAAGTAGCCGAGGAAGTTAGCTGCCATGATTTGGGTGGAAAGGGCGGCGCGTTTCCGCCGACGGAAACGAATCGGCGCGCCGCCGGAGTGTCAACGCGGTAAATGCCGCGGGCGCACGGGTTTCACTCGTGCGCCTGGGCTCGACCAACGGCAGCCTGGGCCGGATCACCCGTTCCACGGGTCAGTGAGAATCCTGCAACTGCGCCGGCAGGGCGGCCGTTGCCTGTCGCATCTCCTGTTTGAACTTCCTGAGGTCAGCGCCGGAAGCCGCCCGAGGCGAGGCCGGTCACGGCCAGCATGGCCGCGAACACTAGGCCGGCCCCAAGCGCCGGGATGCGGTGCAGCAGGAGCAGCACGGCCAGCAAAACGCAAACCACGAGGAGGGTGAGCACGGCAGGCTTGGTTTTCATGGGCGGTCGCAGCCTGGGGCCCGGCCATGAGGGAGAAAAGGCCAATCCTTCGCCCTGGCGTCTTTCTGGAGCCTTTCGTTATCGACGAGGCGAAATCCTGCCGCCGCAGGCCGCGTTCTGCGCGCAGCGACCATCTGCCGCTGGCTCGCGCCAAAGAGCGCCAGCAAACTGGCGGCCCATACGGGTCCATATTAAAAGGCACGGGAACCGGGACAGTTGGAGTTGCCATCCGGGCCGCCTGCGCCAGTCATGAACGCTCGCTCTCACCGCCACGCGTCTCACAGGCTCAATCCATGAAAGCACGCATCCGTCATCACATTCTCCGCGATTACAAGCTCACCGGTTGGGAGGAGCATATCCAGGGCCAATGGCATTACCGCCAGCTGCTCGCCGACCCGAACTGGTTCAAGGGCTGGATCAGCTACGACGCGGTCACGTGGAATCCGGAGGACCGGAAGGTCTACTGCGGGCTCAACTCGCTGGATGGCGACCTGCTCTACGCGTTCGACCCGGCCACCGGGGAATACGAGTGCAAGCACACCCAGCGCTGGAGCGACAAGTTCGACTCCAAGATCCACCGCACCCTGCTGCGCAACCCGCATGACGGTTGCCTCTACTTCGGCACGTCGCTCCTCCACGATACCGACCAGCAGCACGAAGCGCCGGGCGGCAAACTCGTGAAGTTCGACCCGCGCACCGGCGACTACGACGTGCTCGGAATTCCTTTCCCGCACCAATATCTGCAGTCGATCGCCGCCGATTGGGAACGCGGTATCCTCTACGCGTTCAGCTACCCGGCGGAATTCATTCTGCGCTTCGACCTGGCCACGCGGGCCTCACGGGTCCTCGGCTACGTCGGCAACGCCTGCATGTTCGCCCAGGCGCACAACGGCGTGGTCGACAAGCACGGCAATCTCTGGGGCACCTACGCCGAGACGCGCGCCTTCGACGAGACGTCGAGCAGCCAGCCGATCCGGCTTTTCAAATACCACCCGGACACGGACCGCTTCACCTGGTATGACCATGGGCTGTCGCGCAAGGCCGACCGGCAGCAACTGCTGCCCGATCCGCCCCGGCCGCCGGGTGCGGAGTCACTGCTGGCGCATACCCGCCACCGCGACGACTTCGCTTTTTGCGACGCGATGCTCTACGACGGCGACCGCACGATCTACGCCGGCACCGTCGCCGGCGTGCTCTGCCGGATCGATACCGAGACGGCGCGCGTCGAGAAAATCGCCGGCATCATGGCGACCGGCCGCTTCCCGGCGCTGGCGATGGACCCGCAGGGCGTCTTGTACGGCGGTGGCGGCATGAACGGGCACACGCAGCTGATCCGCTGGGATCCGCGCAGCGACCAAATCGAGGATTACGGCCGACTGGCCGACGAGCGGACCGGCGAGGTGCCGGCGCGCATCCACGAAATCGCGGTCGACGACCAGGGCCGGGTCTACCTAGGCGAGAACGACAATCACCACCGTTCCAGCTACCTCTGGAGCGTGGCGCCCTGAGCCCTGCCTGTGCGCGGTGCGCATCTTCGATCTCAGCACCGTGATCGTGAAGGTGATGACCAACCGGCCTTTTGAGCCAACACCGGGACCCGGGCGTGCCGGACGCACGGACTATCCGATTGTCATCCGCCCGGCCTTGCCAAGAATGGCGGTCCCATGCACGTTCACTCTGTTTTCTTTTGGCTGAAGCCCGATCTCACCGCCGCCCAGCGCGCCGAGTTTCTGCGCGGGATCGAATCACTCACCGGCATCAAGTCTGTGGAAAAGCTTTATGTGGGCACGCCCGCGCCCCTCCCGCCACGACCGGTGGTGGACGCGACGTATACGTATGCGATGACCGTTGTGTTCAAAAACGTGGCCGGGCACGACCGCTATCAGGTTGATCCGATTCACAAAATCTTTCTGGGGAATTTTCGCCGGTTCTGGATAAAAGTGCAGATCTACGACGCGGTCTGATCCTGTTTTTCCCAACCAGACGCACGCGGAGGTGCAGGGGACGCAAAGCCTGAAGCCGGGAGTTTTTCCCGGCGCACCTGGCGGCCCGGCGTGGGCCAATTGCCGGGCCGGTCAGGCGGGCTTCGCTTCCGGCCCGGGTTTCTGAATAACGAAGGGCGCGAAGAAGCCGGACTGGGCGGGCGGGAACCGGCCGCGGAGATAGATGCCATCATCGCGGTTATCCTGCTCCTGAATGTGGCCCAGTTGGTGCAGGCGGGCGACGACGTCGTAGCGGGCGTGCGGCACGAGCAGTTCGGAACTATGAAAGGCGTCGGCGATGAGTTCGACCAGGCGGGTTTCGAGGAGGTCGAGACCCGCCCCGGTTTGCGCGCTGACGAAAAGCGCCGAGGGCGCGAAATGGCGGGCGCGGCGCAGGTCGTCCGGGGTGGCCGCGTCGATCTTGTTGAAGACGGTGAGAAGGGTCTTGTCGGTGGCGCCGAGCTCGGTGAGCACCGCGAGGGTGGTGGCGTGGTGTTTCTCGAAATCGGGGCTGGTGGCGTCAAGCACGTGGACCAGGAAGTCGGCGATGATGGTTTCCTCGAGCGTGGCCTTGAACGCCTCGACCAGACCGTGCGGCAGGCGGCGGATGAAACCGACGGTGTCGGTGACGAGCAGCTTCTGGTTGCCGCGCAGGATGAGCTGGCGCGTGGTGGGGTCGAGCGTGGCGAACAGCTTGTTCTCGGCCAAGACGTGCGCCCCGGTGAGGGCGTTGAGCAGGGAGGATTTGCCGACGTTGGTGTAGCCGACGATGGAGGCGGTGGGGACGGGGACGCGCTGGCGTTTCTGCCGCTGGACCCCGCGCTGCTTCTGCACCCCGGCGAGCTCGCTCTTGAGCCGGGTGATGCGGTCGTTGACGAGCCGGCGGTCCTGCTCGAGCTGGGTTTCGCCCTCGCCGCCCATCTTGCCCTTGCCGCGCTGGCGGGAGAGGTGGGTCCACGCGCGGGTGAGGCGGGGCAGCGAATACTCCATCCGGGCGAGGGCGACCTGCAGCACGGCTTCGCGGGTCTGGGCGCGGTCGGCAAAGATGTCCAAAATGACCTCCTCGCGGTCGATGACGGCGAGGCCGGCGAGCTTCTCCCAGTTGCGCTGCTGGGCGGGCGAGAGGCGATCGTCGAAGACGATGACGTCGGCCTGGAGGGCTTTGGCCGCGACGATGATCTCGTCGGTCTTGCCGCTGCCGATGAGGGTGGCGGGGGTGTGCCGGCGGAGATTGACGAGTTCGCGGCCGACCACGCTGATGTGCAGGTTTTCGACGAGTTAGTGCAGTTCCGTGAGCAACTCGGCGGCCTCGCCCGGCGCCATTTCGGTGGATTGCACGCCCACCAGGAAGGCGCGCTCGCAGCGTTTGGAGTCGGTGGAAGGAGTCTTGTCGAGGAAGTCGGCCATTGGGTGAACGGACACCATGAACCGGCCGGGGAGCCAGTCAAACGGCGAACACCGGTCAGGCCGCCGGGTAAATGACGGGGGTCATTTTGCCATTCATGAGGCCGCCGACCTCGACATCGGCGGCGAAGGCCGCGCGATCGCCCTCGCGGGCCTTGGTGGTGGGGGCGATGAGGCGCATGGCCTCATCCATGTAGATGATGGTCATCACTGCGCGGGGGCGGTCGGAGACGTTGCGGCCGGCGCGGTGAAAGGTCCAACCGTAGTGGAAGCTGACCTCGCCCAGGTCGAAGGGCGTGTCGTCGAGCGGGTAATTCTGCTCCTTCATGGAGCGGCCGATCTTTTCCTCACTCTCGTCGCTGATGCCGAGCTCACGGCCGGCCTCGAACCGGTGGCTGCCCTTGGCGAAGGCGAGGGGACCCATCTCCATGGGCGTGGCCTGCAGCGGAATCCACGCGGTGACGGTGTTTGGGTTGCTGAGGGGCCAATAGTATTGGTCGGCGTGCCACGGGGTGACGCCGCCGCCCGACTCCTTGTAGAGCGCCTGGTCGTGATACATCCGCACGCCGCGGACGCCGAGCAGTTCGGCGGCGAGGCGGGCGAGGCGCTGGCCCCAGCAGAATTCCCTCACGGTTTCATTCTTGGTCCAGATATTGCCGATCTGGAGAAACGCCTTGCTGTAGGTATCGCGCTGCGCCAGCGGCAGGTGCATGGTGTTGAGCCGGTAGACCTCGGAGGTGATAATGGGCCCGTAATGATTGATGACGTCGGCGGACAAGACATTTTTCAGCTTGATGTAGCCATCCTCGCGAAAGCTCGCGATCTGGTCGGCGGTGAGCGGGAAAGGGGAGTCGAGGTCGAGGTGGGCGGGGCGGGGGACCATGATAGTCAAACGTAGAAACGATTCCGCCCGATGCAAATGCAATGGCGATGATTAGGTCAGCTTCAACTCCGGCAGCGCAGATTGCTATCTGCTACTACACCAACGGCCAAGTCAGCCCGGCCGGGATGCGCCAACAATCCTGCCCGGGACAGCCGGGGATTTTTTACACGATTTTAGCTGCACCCGCTGTTGAAGGCCGGTAGCAATCACCCTTCTCTTAATCTTTTCCCGCCGATGCCCTCCCATCAAGTCCTAGTTGTTGATGACGAAGCCGAAGTGCGCAACGTCACCAAGCTGTTGCTGGAGATGTGCGGGCACACGGCGATCAGCGTCAACGACGGACGCGCGGCACTGCGGGCACTGGCAGCGGGCACGTTCGACTGCCTTTTGACGGACATGCTGATGCCGGAGATGGACGGCGTGGAATTGCTCAATGAGCTGCGGCGGCGGCGCTCGCCCCTGCGCATCATCGCAATGTCCGGGGGTGGCCATGTGCCAAAGGAAAGCTACCTCCAGATGGCGAAGCACTGCGGCGCGCACGTGCTGCTGCCGAAGCCTTTCAATCATACGGAGCTGGACGCGGCGGTCAGGCAGGCATTTGGCGAAACAGCCGCGCAGGCCGAAAAGACCGGGAAGAAGCCTTGAGCGGAGCGGTGAGGCGGCGCCGTCAGTTGGCGAAGAGCACGCAGACGGGCAGCGGCACGCTGGCCCCGCCGGGGATGGCGGTGAGCCTACCGTGGTGCGGATCGACGCGAAAAACCTTGAGCGTATCGGAATTCTGGTTCGCGGCGACGAGCCAGGCACCGTCAGGCGAGAGCGCGAAGTTGCGCGGGTGGCGGCCGCCGCTCAGCGTGTGGCCACCGGGCGTGAGCCGGCCGGTCGCGGCGTCGAAGACGAAGACCGCGATGCTGTCGTGGCCGCGATTGGAACCGTAGACGAAACGGCCGTTTGGATGCACGCGCACCTCGGCCGTGCTGCTCTCCCCCTTGAAATCCGCGGGCAGGGTGGACTGTGTGTCCACGGGGCTCAGCGCCCCGGTGGCGGCATCGTAGCGGTAGGACCCGAGGGTGCTGGCGAGTTCGTTGATGACGAAAACATGCCGGCCGTCGGGGGTGAACGCGGCGTGGCGCGGGCCGGCACCGGGCGCGGTGGCGACAAACGGCACGGGACCGGGGGTGAGCGTTGCCGTGGCAGGATCAAGTGCGTAGGTGAAGATCCGGTCGAGCCCGAGGTCGCAGACGATGGCAAAGCGGTTGTCGGGTGAGAGCGTGACGGAGTGGACGTGCGGCGTCTCCTGCCGGGTGGGATGCACGCTGTGGCCGTGGTGCTGGATCACGCTGCCCGGGGCGCCGAGCGTGCCGTCCGGGGCAATGGGCAGGGCGGCGACGATGCCCGAGTGGTAATGGGCAAGGACGAGCGTGCGCTCCGTGCGGTCCACGACGAGGTGGCAGGGGGCCTTGCCGCCGGCATCCTGCGCCTGCAGCGGCGTAAGCCGGCCGGTCGCGAGGTCGGTCGCAAACGGCACGGCCATCGTGCTCGATTCGCTCACGGCGTAGAGGTGGCTCCGGTCCGGAGAAAGCGCGAGAAACGACGGGTTGGCGGTCACCGCGACCAGTGCGGGATTACCGAGCGCCCCGGTGCGGTCGTCGAAGCGAACGGCGTAAATGCCCTTGCTGGTGGTGCGGGTGTAGGTGCCGACGTAGATGAGATGCTCGGTGGCGGTCGCGGTGAGGCTCATGAATAGAAAAAGCAGCGGACGCATCGGTGTGGGGACTGGTCAGGCCCCGGCCAGGGCCTCCTTGAAGTGCCGGCGGCACATGGGCACGTAGCGTTCGTTGCCGCCGATCATAACCTGCGCGCCCTCGTGGATGGCCTTGCCGTCGGCGCCGGTGCGCAGGTTCATCGTGGCCTTGCGGCCGCAATGGCAGATGGTCTTCAGCTCGATGAGGTCGTCGGCCAGCGCGAGCAGGGCTGCGCTGCCCGGAAAGAGCTTGCCCTGGAAATCGGTCCGCAACCCGTAAGTCAGCACCGGAATGCGCAGGGTGTCGACGATGTCGGTCGCCTGCGCCACTTGGGCGGGGGTGAGAAACTGGGCCTCGTCCACCAGCACGCAGGCGATGGGGCTGAGGCCGTGCTCGCGTTGCACGCGGTTAAAGAGGTTGTCGGTGGAGGAGAGCACCTCGGCCGGCGCCTCGAGCCCGATGCGCGAGCGCACGCGGCCCAGCCCGGCGCGGGTGTCGATGGCCGGGGCGAAGACGAGGGTGCGCATGCCGCGCTCCTGATAATTGTAGCTCGACTGCAGCAGGACGGTCGTTTTGCCGGCGTTCATCGCCGAGTAGTAGAAATAAAGCTTTGCCATGAGGGAGAGCACGCTGGCGAGGACCGGCCGGACGCTCAATGGTATTTCCCGCATCACGGGAAATGGCCTGACGCGGCACGAAGACGCGAAGCTGGCAGGGGAGGGCAAGAGGGGCGGAGGCGCCCGCGGCAGGTCGCTCGCGCCCGCTGCTGGTTTTCAGCGGGACGAGTTGATGCGAGTCCCCTGCCTGCCTTTGCCTGGCCGGCTCAGCCGGCCGAGGTGAAGATCTTCGCTGCGTCCTGCCCGGCGTTGCGCCAGACTTGGATGGCCGGACGGTCCGGTGTGGCGGACGCACCCTCGGTCATCTCGCATTGCACGCGGTCGGTGCCCCAGGCGCCGGTGACCGTGTAGATGACGGCCGACGGCGTTTGCTCCACCCGCACCTGTGGCGCCTTGACGCCGGCGCTTTGGGCCAGGGGATAGGGCAACAGTAGCGCCGCGAGCGTCATCGTCGGGGCAGGCTCGACCTGCGTGAGCACCAGATTGTGCGTCAACACCGCCCCGTCCGACGAATAGTGGCCGGTGGCGGCTGACAATGCGCGGAGGCTGCCGATGGCCAGGATCATGCCGGCCTTTTCGCCCTGCAGCCGGATGAGTCCGGTGGTGAGGTCGATGTCC
>CAJBES010000270.1 GCA_903952145.1 uncultured Opitutaceae bacterium
TAGCGCTTGATCTTGAGCGCCGATTTTCCGCGCTGGCGCTCTGTCTCCGGGTATCGACCGGGCTGAAATAGCTCCCAGACTTCGACGTGAGTTGTGTCCGTCAAGTTCTGCAAATGTGGATCGGTGGTATGATGGGTTGGTGAGGTAAAAGGGATTTTTGGGATGGGGTGCCGGGGAAGGGGCGCAAGCCCCTTTCCCGCCATGGATTGAGCGGTGGGGTGGACGGGGAGGCGGTCAGCCTCCCCGCCTTCAGGCGGCTTTGGGTTGCGGGGCGGTGGATCGTTTCAGGTGTTCACGGAGCAGTTCCATGTCGAGGTAGCGGTTCTCGTCGACCCACTCCTCGTGGATCTCGACGGCGAGGGCGCGGACCAGCCGCAGGCAGCTCTGCTCATTGGGGAAGATGCGCACGAGCAGCGTGCGGCGTTTGATCTCCTGGTTGAGCCGTTCGAGCATGTTGGTCGATTTGAGGTGCTTGTGGTGCTCGCGGGGCAACCGGTAAAAGGCGAAGGTCTCGTCGATGTTCGCTTCGACCCAGGCGCAGAGTTTGGGGTGCTTGTCCTGCCAGCGGGCGAGCCATTGGGTGAGGTCCCGCCGGGCTTCCTCGGCGGTGTGCCGGTCGTAGAGCCAGCGCAGCTCGGTGAGGCAGTCGTCGGTCTGTTTGCGCGGGAGGTAGTCGAGCGCGTTGCGCAGGAAGTGCACGTAGCAGCGCTGCCAGTGCGCCTCGGGCAAGGTCTCCATGATCGCGCGTTTCAAGCCGGCGTGATCGTCGCTGGCGGCCAGGCGCACCCCGTGCAGGCCGCGTTCCTTCAGGCGCATGAGGTGGTCTTTCCAACTGCTGGCGCTCTCGCGGTTGGCCAATTCGACGGAGAGCACATGGCGGCGGCCGTCCCAGCCGATGCCCAGAGTGATCAGGGCGGCACGGCTGTGGCCGACCCCGTTTTCGCGCACGCGTTCATAGCGGGCATCGAGGATGAGATAGGGATACTCTTCCTCGAGCCGGCGGGTCATGAAACGCGTCAGTTCCTCATCGAGCTTTTGGTTGATGTCGCTCACCGCGGAGGCGCTGAACTCGTGGCCGCAGAGCTCTTCGGTGATCGCCTTCACCCGCCGGGTGGACACGCCCTGCACATACATCTCCATCAGCGCGGCCACCAACGCCTTCTCGCTGCGCTGGTAGCGGGCGAACAACTCGCTCGAGAAGCGCCCCTGCCGGTCCTGCGGCACGCGCAGTTCGAGCTTGCCCACGCGGGTCACCAGCGAACGGGTGTAGTGCCCGCTGCGATAGCCGAGCCGGCCGGCGGTGCGTTCACCTTTGCCGGCGAGCAGCGTCTCCTCCATCTCCGCTTCGAGCACTTCCTGCAGGAGCGTTTGCATCAGCCTTTTCAGAGCGTCGTCCTCCGTGAGGGCGCGCAGCAGTTCTTGTTTCGTGAGGTTAATCGTCTCATTATTCTGTTTCGGGCGGGTCATGGTATTCCTTTGTCGGGTGGTTTTTGGGTTCATCACCAAACCACCTACCATGATCCGCCTTTTTGCTGAACTTTCCGGACGCTACCGCCCCGGGTTTTGACCGCCAGGCCGACGCCCGGCCCGCGCCGCACGTGAACGGGCGCGGATCAGGCCGGGCTTTACATGGGATAAAACATGCCGTAACGTTTTATCCATGCCCTACGAGCCGCTCACCAAAGTCCGCCTGA
>CAJBES010000271.1 GCA_903952145.1 uncultured Opitutaceae bacterium
TGGCGCGAAAGCTGGTGTTGGCCGCGGGGGACTGGACCACCTCCGGCGTGATGAGGGGCAGGCCGGCCCGGATGAGCTGGGCGAGATGGAAGTCGGGTGCGCAATCGAGCTGCTGGCAGTGGCGGAAAACGCGGATGAGGCGGGCGGGATCGGTCTCGAACACGTCCGGGCGCTCGGCGGCGAGCTCCCGGCCGCGGAGCATAAAGCCGTCGAGCCGCTTGGTGCGCTGGTGGCGCTGGGCGCGCAGGACCTCGAGCAAGGAGATTTTCCCGCCCGCGGCACGGTCGAGCGAGAGGGCGAGGCGGTTTTCCACGAGCTTGGAGATACGGTGGATCGTGCTGGCGGCGCGGTAGTAATCCTCCATGAACCGCTCAATCCGCTGCAAGTGGCCGGGCTGCGTGTAACCCAGGTTGGTCGCAATGCGGGCCTGGCTGGCCAAATCGAGCAGTTCGGTGGTGCGCCCGGCCAGGAAATGGAGCTCCGTGCGGACCCGCAGGAGGAAGTCGTAAGCCCGGTTGAAGCCGGCGACATCGGCGGCGGGCAGGTAGTTTTGGGCGGCCAGCTCGTCCATGGTGGTGATGCCGAGTTTCACCCGGGCCATCCAGAGGGTGTTCTGATAATCGCGCAGGCCGCCGACGCCGTTCTTGATGTCCGGCTCCTGGAGAAAGACCGTGTCGCCAAACTTGGTCCGGCGGACGGCCTGTTCGTCGAGCCGGGTGGCGATATAACCCTTGGGGTCCTCCGTCGTGAAATAGCTGCGGTAGGCCTGGGCGAAATTTTCGTAGAGCACGGTCGAGCCGGCGATGAGGCGGGATTCAAGCAGGGAGGTCTTGGTCTGGATATTCTTGCGGGCCTCACTGAAGACCTCGTCCACCGTGCGGGTGGAGTGGCCGACCTTCAGGTTGCAGTCCCAGAGCGGGTAGAGGATTTCATTGGAAAGATGCTCCTGGATCGGCTTGGCGACCGCGGGCTTGGTCTTGGCCGGAAACAGGAACATGAAATCCACGTCGCTGTGCGGGCTGAGCTCAGCCCGGCCATAGCCGCCGAGGGCCACCAGCGCGAACGGCGGCGGGGCGCCGTGGACGAGCTGGTAGTTGTGCAGGGCATGGTCGAAGAGCCGGCGGATGAGTTCGTCCACCCGCGCGGCGCGAGCCCGCACGATGGCAAAACCGGAGGCTCCGGCCTCATGGTGCTCCCGCAGCGCGGCATCCTCCGCCTGGAGGAACGCCCGGCAGACCACCAGCCGTTCGGCGGCGTCGATATCGCCGGGCAGGGCCAGGACGGTGCGGGCGGGTGGGGGCACGGGAGGGGGCATGAAAGAGACTGCAGTGAAGTCAAAAAACCATGCTGGGCGAGGGGATTTAACCACTTGCTTCGCGGTGGCCGGCCCGGTTTTCTCGGCGGTTCAAATCTCATAACCCGCCATGGCCGAAATCAGCAAGAGTTACGAACCGCACGAGGTGGAGAAAAAATGGTATGCCGCCTGGCAGACGGCCGGCGTTTTTGCGGGCCGCGTGAACCCCGGCAAACGGCCCTACTGCATCATGATCCCGCCGCCCAATGTGACGGGCGTGCTGACCATGGGGCATGTGCTGAACAACACTTTGCAGGACATTCTCATCCGCCGGGCCCGGCTGGAGGGCTGCGAGGCCCTGTGGCTGCCCGGCACCGACCACGCCGGCATCGCCACGCAGACCGTCGTCGAGCGGGAGTTGCGCAAGCAGAAGCAGCACCGCCGCGACCTCGGGCGCGAAAAATTTCTCGGGAAGGTCTGGCAATGGCGCGAGGAGAAGGGCGGCATCATCCTGCAGCAGTTGCAGGCCCTCGGGGCCTCCTGCGACTGGAGCCGCACGCAGTTCACGATGGACCCGGCTTACTCGCGAGCCGTGCTCAGCGTATTCGTGGACCTCTTTGCCAAGGGGCACATCTACCGCGGCAAGCGCATGGTGAACTGGTGCCCGGTGTCGCTCACCGCGCTGTCCGACGAGGAAGTCATCATGAAGCCCGCCAAGGGCCTGCTCTACGAGGTGCGCTACGAAATCGTGGACCGGCCCGGCGAGTTCATCACCGTCAAGACCACGCGCCCCGAGACCATTCCCGGCGACGTGGCCATCGCCGTCCATCCTGACGATCCGCGTTACACCGCCCTGCGCGGCAAGCTGGTGCGCCGCCCGCTCGGGCCGCCGGCCGAGATCCCCATCATTGCCGACGTGGCCGTGGACAAGGAGTTCGGCTCGGGGGCGCTGAAAATAACCCCCGCCCACGACAAGGTCGATTTCGAGATCGGCACGCGCCACCAGCTGCCGCCACTCGATGTGCTCAACGCCGACGGCACGCTCAACGAGCTCGCCGGCCCGGAGCTGGCCGGCCTGGACCGCTTCGCCGGACGCAAGCGGGCCGTCGAGCTGCTGAAGGAACGCGGCGCACTGGTGAAAGAGGAGCCCTACGAGAACAACATCGGCTACTCCGAGCGCGCCGACGTGCCGGTTGAGCCGCGCCTGACCTGGCAGTGGTGGCTCCGGTATCCGCGCGTCGAGGAGGCCAAGACGGCGGTGCGCGACGGCCACATCCATTTTCACCCCGAACGCTGGTCGAAGGTATACCTGCACTGGCTGGAAAACATTCAGGATTGGTGCATCAGCCGCCAGCTTTGGTGGGGCCACCGCATTCCGGTTTGGTATCGCGCGGGCCTCGACAAGGAAAAACTCACCGAGGCCGACCTGCGCGATCCGGCCAAGGTGCATGTCTCGCTGGCAGGTCCCGCGGACCCAACCGGCTGGGTGCAGGAGGAGGACGTGCTCGACACGTGGGCCTCGTCCTGGCTCTGGCCCTTCGCCACCCTCGGTTGGCCGGATAAAGACGCGATGGCCAAGGCCGGTCACGATTATTTCTACCCGACCAGCACGCTCGTAACCGGGCCGGACATCATCTTTTTCTGGGTCGCGCGCATGATCATGGCCGGCCTCGAATACGCGCACCCCGGCCAGCCGCTTGACCGGCGGGTGCCGTTCAAGGACGTGTATTTCACCGGCATCATCCGCGATCAGCAGGGCCGCAAGATGTCGAAGTCGCTCGGCAACTCCCCCGATCCGCTCGACCTCATCGCAAAATACGGCGCCGACGGCCTGCGCTTCGGCATCGTGTCCATCGCGCCGCAGGGCCAGGACATCCGCTTCCAAGAGGACCGCATCGAGGGCGGCAAGAATTTCTGCAACAAGCTCTGGAACGCCTGCCGCTTCCGCCAGCTGAGCGGGGAGATGGCGGACAATTCCTCCCTGTCGCAAATCCTGGCGCGGCTCACCCCGGCGCGGTTCGATGCGGACGACCATGCCATCCTCGACCGGCTGCTGGTCAGCACCCGCGAGGTGGACCGGTGCTTCAAAGAGTTCGAGTTCAGCGCGGCCCTGCAGGCGATCTACGGTTTTTTCTGGAACGATTTCTGCGACTGGTATGTCGAGGTTTCCAAGGCCAAGCTCCAGTCGCCCGAGCTCAAGGACAACTGCCTCGCGATCCAGGATCTGGTGCTGCGCCAGACGCTGCTGCTGCTGCATCCGTTCACCCCGTTCATCACCGAGGAACTGTGGCACCTGCTGGGTTATGGCGCAGCGGACGCATTCATCAGTCAGGCGGGCTACGAGGATGCCTCGGGTCTCGCCAATGCCGGCGTCCTCCACGGCTTGCAGCTCAATCACGATGCCGCCGCCGAGGTGGAGCGCATCAAGCAGACCGTCTCACTGCTGCGCGCCCTGAAGGCCGACCACGGCGAGGGTTCGAAAAAGGACAGCGAGTTCGTGGTCGAGGCCGCCGACCGCCAATGGGCGGTGCTCGAGGCCAACCTCGCGAAACTGAAGCGCATGACCGGCGCCGCCACCATCACCCGCGGGGCCATGTCGCCCCATGCGCCCGTGAGCGTCACGGCGCACGGTTCCTGGAACCTCATCCGCCAGCTGCAGGCCGGCGACACCGCGGCGGAGAAGGCGCGACTGGCCAGGGAGCTTGAGGCGATCGCGAAGCACATCGCCGGCACCGAGGCGCGGCTGGGCAATGAGGCCTTCGTCAGCAAGGCCCCGCCGGCGGTGCTGGCGGGTGCCCGCAAACAGCTCGCCGACCAGCAGGCCAAGCGCGCGGAACTGGAGCGGTTGTTCAAGTCCCTCGGCTGAACGCGAGTGCAGGCGCTCCATGGTTTAAGCGCGAGCAAGTGGCGGATTGCCGCTGCGCTCGAAACGCAGCCTACGTGTAGCAGCAGCGTCTTTCTAAACCGAAAATGCTATAACCTGCGTTTGTGCCGGCCAACAGTCCAGGAATCCGGGAGTATGCCTGCCCGACGGCCAGCGCGGAATTGACGTGCCGAAGACGGAGGAATTTATTGCCGCAACGGTCGTAACCCCCACCTGCCATGTCCATCACCCGAGAAGATCTGCGTTGGGCCGCGGACCAAGGTCTGCTGGCGCCCGGTCAGGATGAAACCCTCTGGCGCGCCTTCGAGTCGCGGCACGCCGGGAAGCCGCGGTTCGACGCGGCCAATGTCGCCTACTATGCCGGGGCGCTGATCGTCATCGGTGCCATGGGCTGGTATATGACCAAGGCTTGGCAGGGCCTCGGCGGTTGGGGCATCGCAACGGTCGCGGCCGGCTACGCCGTGTGCTTTGTCCTTGCGGGTCGGGTGCTGTGGAACCGTGGGCCTGCGGGTGCCGGGCGGCCTGCTCTTCACCATGGCGGTCGGCATGACGCCGCTCTTTACCTACGGCGTGCTGCGGGCGCTCGAACTCTGGCCGCAGGGCGATCCCGGCCCCTACCGGGGTTTCCATGTCTGGATCAAGGGTAGCTGGTTGACCTTGGAAATCGCCACCATTCTGGCCGGCCTGGTTGCCCTGCGGTTCCGCCGCTTCCCGTTTCTGACGGCGCCGATCGCGGTGGCGTTGTGGTATCTCTCGATGGATTTGTTTCCGTTGCTGATGGGCGTGCAGGATTTCGACTGGGAGGCGCGCCGGTGGGTTTCGTTGTGCTTCGGTCTGGCCATGCTCGTCGGTGCCTATGTGGTCGACTTGCGCGGCCGGGATGATGACTTTGCCTTCTGGACCTACCTGTTCGGTCTCCTGGCCTTTTGGGGCGGACTGTCCCTGATGGACAGTAACAGCGAACTCGGGAAATTCCTATATGCGCTCATCAACCTGGGGCTCATCGGGCTCACGCTGGTGCTGCGCCGGCCGTTGTTCGTCGTGTTCGGCGCGCTGGGCGTGACCGGCTATATCGGCCACCTGGCCTACCGGGTGTTTGAGGACTCCCTCCTTTTCCCCTTCGCGCTGACCTTCCTTGGTCTGGCGGTCATCGCCCTCGGGGTCATCTATCAGCGCAACCGGGTGCAGGTGGAGCGCATGGTCGCCGCGCTGATGCCGGCGAAGTGCCTGGCGCTCCTGCCGCCGCGGGTGCGGCCCCCGGCGGCGGGCAAGGGCTGAATCAGGGCTTCGGCTTGGGGTCGGGTTTGTCGTCGTTCCCGGCGACGGCCCCAAACGCGGCCCGGTCCACCAGCGAGACGTTGTTTTCCACCTGGCCGTTGTCCAGCGGGTTGTCCAGCCGGACGGCCAGATCCCGGAACAGCCGGCGGGTGTCGATGAACCCGCCGATCATGAACCAGACCGTCGAGACCACCCCAATGATGGCCGCGATCAGCACACTGTTGATGTAAAA
>CAJBES010000272.1 GCA_903952145.1 uncultured Opitutaceae bacterium
GGGACCGGCCGGCCGGAGTGTCGGCCGGCAGTCGCGTGGCGCTGCCGCTGCTTGCCTTTGATCGGGCGCTGCGCGTCGACCTGATTGGTTACAACCGGCTGATCATGCGGGCGGCGTGCCCGAAGCATGTGAGCCTCACCCTGGTTGCGACCGTGGACGGCGCGGAGCAAACGGTCTTTGCTGGCGAACCCGGCCGCAGCAGCGCCCATGAATTCGAAGGCGTCGTACGCGGGTCGGTGCTGGAGCATCTCCGCCTGGAGGTCGCCTCTAGCTGCGATGGGGCCGACGAGGTGTGGCTTTACTGGATCGGCTGTGCGCACACCATGCGGCGCAAGGCCATGCTGGCGCGGCCGTCCCCCTTCACGTCGGACTGGGATAACTGGCTCCTGCCGGAGGGAACGGCCGTCGAGTATCAGCCGCGGTTCGGGTTCTTCTTTGATGCCGCCGAGCTGGTGGCGCTCCGGCGCAAGGCGCTGTCCCCGCTTTACCAGCCCATCATGGACCAGCTCCGCGCCCTCGCACGGGACGCGATGAACGACACCCGGACGCCGGAAGCCCAGATCGGACAGTGCCTCGCTGCAGGTGATATCTGGTCCATCCAGTCGAGGGAAAGAGATGCGAAAACGCGTTCCTTCCATACCGACGCCCCCGTCTGCGCATTTGTGGGGCTGATCGACCAGGACCCGGCCTGCCTGCGCTTTGCCGCGCGGATTGCCGTGAGCGTCGCGCATGCGACCAGCTGGGCCCCGCACTTCATGCAGAGTTTCCCCGGGTCCACCTGGGATACGCGGGGTTTTCCGGAGGCGCACGCGACGGCCGGGATAGCGCTGGCGTTGGATTGGGCCGGCGCCTGGTTTACGCCGCAGGGTGAGCACCTCGTACGGTATGCCATCGCCACCAAGGGCCTGCCGCAGATCCGCGAGGCGTTCCTCCAGTATGAATACATGTGGAACTGCAACCAGCACCATATGATCGGGCTGGGGCGGCTTCTCGGTCTGCTGGTGCTGCAAAAAGCCTGGCCGCGGACCATGGCCGACCTCGACGTTTGCGAGCGCGATCTCTACGAGATCATCGACCGCTACATCCAGCCCGATGGGTCCACCCATGAGGGTGTCGGCTATTGGTCCAACAGTTTCCGGGCCACTCTGCCGGCCCTGGCCGCGCTGGCCCGCCTGCGGGGCAAAAGCCTGCAGGCCTTGGTACCACCCAAGCTGCGCACCATGGACAATTATATCGCCTCGCTCCTGTCCACCGCGGGCGAGCCGGGTTCCTATCACCCCATTGCCGACACGGTTGGGGACACGGTGGCGGTGGATGCCATTGCGATGCTGGCCGCGGCGCTGGGCTCGCCCTTGTGGCAGGGGCTCATGGCGGACTGTCTCCGGCGCGGCAAGAAGGTGAAGCGCGACTGGTCGTCCGACGGCTGTTTTGCAGTGATTCACGGGCCGGAGCACTTCCCGACTGAGGCGGTTGTGGATCTGCCCGCGTACACCAAGCTGGCCAAGGCCGGCACTGTCTCGAGCTTCCGGCGCATCGGCCAGGACGGCGTGCGGCTGTTCCTGGTCGGGGCCATGGAGAACGCCGGGCACTGCCACCGCGACAAGGGCTCGTTCATCCTCGAGGCCGGCGGCGAGTCCTTTGCGGTCGATCGCGGCGCCGTGCCCTACGAGGATGCGGCCAACCTGCCTTTCATGAAAAGCGAAGTGGCCCACAACCTCGCGGTGCCGGACGGCTGCGGTCAGCATAATCCTTCACCCTTCGCCTCCGACTGGATCGCACAGGGCAACGGCGTGGCGCTCCAGGCCACCATTGATACCGGCAAGACCTGGCAGGCCCCCGTGGTTTCATGCTGCCGGACCATCAACTCGCCCACGCCCGACCTCATCGAGATCACCGATGAAATCGAACTCGCCGAACCGCGCACCGTGACCTTCTTCCTGCATTCGCCGCTGCCCATGCGGACGAGGCGCGGCAAGAGCACGGTGCGGGGAACCCGCTTCAACCTGGAGATCACGGCCGATTGGGCCGTGGCCGCCGCCACCAAGCGCTGCGGCGTCAACTGGTGCTACACCGACATCAACCGCCTCGCGCTGGATTCCGCGCCGGCCCGCTCGCACCGACTGGTCACGGTCCTGCGTCTCCAGCCCGTCCGGGCCGCCCGCCAGGCGTCGTCGTGAACGCTACGACCCGGCCCAACTGATGTCCGCAATTTCCAGTCCCGAACCCGGCGCGAATGGGGTTAGCGCACTCCCGGGGCCAAAGGTCTACCGGGTCGGCACCCTCACCTACACCAAGAGCGGTCTGTTCCAGATTTTCTTCTGGATGCTTTGGGGCGACTTTTTTTTCCAGATCTTCGAGTCGATGCCGACCGTCACCCCGCTGCTCCTGCGCTGGCAGGGGGCCAGCGATACCACAATCGGCCTGATGGGGAGCCTCTCCTCGGTCGTCGCCCTCTTCTGGGCGCCGATCGTTGCCACCCAGAGCGACCGGCACCGCGGCCGGATGGGCCGGCGGCGGCCCTTTCTCTTGTGGGCCACGCCGCCCGTCGTGATCAGCCTCGTGCTGCTCGGCGCGGCCAAGCCCGCGGGGATCTGGGTGCACCGCCTGCTTTCCGCCCTGGGCGGGGAAACCTTCACGGTCGCAGGCTGCACCATTGCGTGGATTGGCGTCTGCGTCGTGATCTTTTTGCTCTTCAACGCCTACATCGCCCAAGTCTTCGCCTGCCTGATTCCCGATGTGATCCCCGCGGAGGTCATGGGCAAGTTCAGCGGCATCTTCCGCGCGGTCGGTGCGGTGGGCAGCCTGGTCTTCAACCGCTGGGCGCTGGGTTGGGTCGAGGCCTACACCTTCCATGTCTACCTGCTGATCGGGCTGCTCTTCGCCGGGGCGTTTTCCGTGATCATCTCGCAGGTCAAGGAGGGCGAGTATCCCCCGCCGCCGCCCAAGGCGCCCGGCGGACGGCTGGGTGCAATCAAGGAGTATTTCCAAACCTCCTTCCGCCATCCTTTCTATCTCAACATTTTCGCCGTCTGGTTCTTTTTCTGGTCCTCCCTGGTGCCGCTGAGCTTCCTCGTCTTCTTTGGCACCCAGGCCGGCCGGCCCGGCTACGCGCCCACCCTCGACTTGTCGCTGCAGGCCTTTGGCGAGGTCAAGGGGTGGACCTTCGTGGTGCAGATCCCGGTCTACTTCATCGTGGGTTTCTTCGCGGACCGGTTCCACCCGATCCGCGTGACCCTGGCGGGCATGTTCCTGACCGCCGTCAGTTACTTCTGCGGCTACTGGTTCGTGGCCGACAAGCACACGCTGCTGGCCTGGTGGTGCCTCAATCAGGTTGCCATCGCGGTTTTCCTCGGCGCCGCCACCGCCATGTCGCCGCGCCTGCTCCCGCGGGAGCGCTACGGCCAGTTCACCAGCGCCAACTACATCTTCGGCATGGTCGGTCTCACTCTCACCCCGCCACTGGTCGGCTGGCTGCTCCAGCAGGTCATGGACTACCGCTACGTCTTCCTTTTTTGCGGTGTGCTGACCTCACTCTCGCTGGTCGCGTTGACCACGCTTTATTTCCAGTGGCTGAAACACGGCGGCGACAAGAATTTCACCCCGCCCGATCCGGTCAGAAAAACTCCGGTGGTGAGCGCAGGTTAGCGCACGCGATGGCCGCGCCGGCCCGGCGGGTATCAGAAGCTCCATGCCTGAGGTGGCGCCTGGCTTGCGCCCGGCCGCCTGCCTCAGGCGGGTTATTGCCGCTGCGCGACCGCCCGTTTGGCCTCGGCGCGGGTGACCTGTGCGTCCACCACAACGGTCGTCACGATGTCGCTGCCGACGTTGGTCATGGTGCGCGTCATGTCGAGCAGGCGGTCGGCGCCTAGGACAATGCCGATGCCCTCGGGCGGGATGCCGAAAGTCGCCAGCAGGCCGGCGATGAGCGGCAGCGAGCCGCCGGGGA
>CAJBES010000273.1 GCA_903952145.1 uncultured Opitutaceae bacterium
AAGCGAATCGGGAACGAGCGAGCGGATCGCAGGTTGCGGATGCGCTCCGAAGTTCGGTCAAAGATGAGATTTTCCCAGCAGCCTTGGATCGGCTGAATCAGAATTGCCGCCCTTGCGCTACCGAGTAGCGCCAGTCCGCGATGGCTTCCGCCGTATCCTCGCTTACTCCGACGCCCTTGAGTTGCGCCAAAGGCACGCCAAGTGTCCGGCCCTGCCATTCGATCTCCACCTGCATCTCGCCCAGCGAATCCGCCGCCTCATCGTCGTCGAGTATGCCGGTGACAGTCACACGTTCACCCATCTTCAACGGCGACGCCCGCCGCTCGCGGATGCACTCCGCCTCAAACGGACACGCAAGCTTCCGGCACCAGGCGGGCCGGCTCATCCAGAATCTTGAGGATCGCTTGTGCACAGAAGACGCGGTCGCGTTTGCCCTCGCCCACCTTGGCCAGCACACCGCCGGCTTCCAACGCGACGATGGCGCGCATCACGGTGTTGTAGGCAACGCCCAACTGGCGCTCCGTCTCGCGCGGCGTGAGGAAGGGATTGGCACCGATGAGCTCGATGAGTTGCAGCGGAACCTTCGAACCGCCGCCCGCGAAGTCGTTACGCCAGGTGGCAAGCCGCTGGTTGATCCGTTCCGCGCGGCTCAGGGCGTCCTCCGACTGTCGGGCCACGCCGTTAAGGAAGTATTCGATCCAAGCGCTCCAATCACTTCGTTCTGTGATTCCCCGCAAGCCTTCGTAATAGTCGTTCCTCGTCGCCTCGAAGAATGCTGACAAATACAGGAGCGGCTCGGGTAACACGCCCCGCGCACACAGGGAAAGGGTGATAAGCAATCGCCCGACACGACCGTTGCCGTCGATGAAGGGGTGAATGGCCTCGAACTGGTAGTGCATCAAGGCGGCATGCACGAGCGGTGGAATGGTCTCGTCATGCAAGAAATCCTCCCAACGGCCGAGGTGCTCCATGAGATCGTCAGGCGGGGGCGGCACATAGGACGCATCGACGAGGGTGCAACCCGGCCGGCCGATCCAATTCTGGGTCCGACGAAATTCTCCCGGCGTCGCATGGTCACCCCGAACTCCGGCCATCAGTTTTTCGTGAAGCTCGCGGACGAGGCGGAGCGAAAGTGGCAGCGTCCTCAGCCGTTGCATGCCGTGCTCCAGCGCAACGACGTAGTTGCCGACTTCGCGCAGGTCCTCCGGGCTGCGTTCGAGAATCGCACCGGCCTCCGCGGCCAGTAATTCGCCCAAAGTAGCCTGTGTGCCCTCAATCCGGCTGGAGTAAACGGCTTCGCGGCGGACGAACGGCCGGATGAGCACGTGGGGATTGGGGAGCCGCCGGCCTTCGCCGGCAAGGCGCCCCAGCAAGCGATCCGCCTGCGAAAGGACGCGGACCAACTGCGGCGTCCAAACAATTACCGGGGGTAGCGGAGCGGGTTGGAAGGCTCGGTAGCCCGCCAAGGTCTTGATCCAGCTTCCCGCCGGTGCGGACGCGGTGCTTGTTTTCATGGATGGAAACAAGCAGACGGCTTATTTCCATCAATATCTAAATATGGAAATAATGGACCGCCTTGTTTCCGCCGACCCATTGCGGGCGGGCGGAGATTTTCGTTAGTTCCGGAGGCATTCCGAGGCCTGCGCCGGCTATGGTCGGCTTCATCAACAATCTGTCCTCGACCCCGTGGTGGCTGCCAGCGTTTGATTCGCTCCAAAAGATCGTGGTTTCATCCACGGCGCTTGATGCGAATGAAGCGAATTGATGACCTGAAAAACCATCGTCGAGCAGGCTATTCGCCAGCAGACTTTGATCAATCTCAACCCCTCCGAGGTAATCTCACTCTGAAAACGCGGGATTCGCTTCAAAAGTTCTCGATTTTGCCCATGCCGGGCAGCCAGTTATTGGCCAAGTAACTGCGAAATGATTGGCGACAGCAACAAAAAGGGCACCGCACAGGAGGGGGCGGGGCGCGCCCGGACCCGGCGCCTCATCTGGCCGTGAGACGCACCCCTTGGGTCTCAAGTTCAGCCATGGCCTGCTTGAGTCCGATTTGCATGCACCGGTAGTCACTGACGACGTTCAGAAAACGGAAGCCCAACTCGCGGTATTTGGCCACCTGCGAGGCCAGGCAGGGAATCCCCGCCACTTTGCCGTGCTTTTTGCAGGCGGCGGCCACCTGCCGGATGATGCCGGCCACTTCAGGATCCTCAAGCTGGCCGAACTTGCCCAAGCCCAGGGTGAGGTCCGCCGGTCCGACAAACAGCACATCCACCCCGGGCAGGGCTGCGATCGCATCAATATGCGCCACCGCCTCGGGTTCCTCAATCTGGATGATGATAAAACTCTCGCGATTGGCTTCCGCGGCATACTCCGGCATCGCCAGCCGGCCGAAATCAGCCTCGGCATGCACGCCGTCAAAGCCGCGCCGACCGACCGGCGGAAACTTCACCATCTCCACAATCTTACGCGCCTCATCCACGTGCCGGACCCGCGGGATCATCACTCCGCGCACCCCGGCCTCGAGCAGCCAGATCAGATCGCCGTAATTCGCCGGCGGCACCCGCAGGATCGCATCCGCCCCGCTCAGACGACAGGCCGCCACCATCGCGTAAATCGCGGCAGGATCGATCCGCTTGTGCTCAAGGCAGATCCATATGCCGTCAAAGCCAAAATGCCCGACCAACTCGACCAATTCCGGATCGACATAAGCACATTTGGCGCTGATCGCCAGTTCACCCTGGTTGAGTTTCTTTCGCACGCTTGATGGTTGCATTGTTGGAATCGGGTATGGACGGGCGGGACGCCTGCGAGAGGAAACACTCCAGTTCGCGACGCAACGCACAAATCTCCGACTGCCGGGCGGCGGTTGATTCCCACGCACCGACAAGCGCTTGCATCGGTCCCGGCGGCCGCGTCTTGCACCGACCGTATCGTCATCAGCCCCCCCGGAAGCCCGGACTGGCACCCATCAATGCCCTGCATGGGCCGTGACACACTGAATAATAGCCAGGTTGATTGGAAAATGCAGCTTGGCATCCCCGATCCAAAATTCAGTGAATGTCCCAACCCTCCGTGGTCAAAAATGCCAGATTCACGGCAGGCAACCTTCATCCCTCCGATCCATGCCCTCCCCGAAAAAACGCCGCGTTCACTATGTGCCGAGCACCCATTGGGACCGTGAATGGCACATGCCCGTCATGGGCTTTCGCTTCGGCCTCGTCCGCCTGCTGGACCGCGTGTTCGCGGCGCTGGAGGACGGTTCTCTCCCCGGACCGTTTCAGACCGATGGACAATCCATCCTCCTTGAGGATTATCTGGAAATCCGCCCCGACCGCCGTGGGCAGGTCGAAAAACTGGCGCAGGCGGGCCGGCTCGCCATCGGGCCATGGTATTCGATGCCGGACGAGTTCACCGTCTCGGGCGAGGCGATCATCCGCAACCTGGTGCTCGGCCGCGCCCAGGCGCGGGCCTTCGGCGCCGTGCCGGCCTGCGCCGGTTATCTGCCCGACATGTTTGGCCACAACAGCCAGATCCCCCAGATTTTCGCCGGCTGCGGCATCACGGCGGGCATCATCTGGCGCGGCATCAACGACGAGACCAGGCGCAACTTCATCTGGCGCGGCGCTGACGGCACCGAACTGCCCTGCCACAAGTTCGCCCGGCAGGGTTACGGCACTTTTCAGGCCCACGTGGGTCGCGCCCACGAACCGGCCCGCAGCATCGAGGATGAACCCGCCGAGTTCACGCGCTTGGTTGAAAAATTCCTGACCGAGGAAGCCGCCGCCACTGACGTGGACGCCCTCCTGCTCCACGACTCCTGCGACCATCAGGAATGGAATCCACGCCGCCATGCCCTGCTCGTCGCCATCCTCGCCAAGAGCAAGCAATACGAGCTCGTCCACTCCTCGTTCGATGACTACCTGCGTGAACTGGTGGCGCAGCGCCAGCGCATCACCGGCCGGCTCGTGGGCGAACTCCGCGATCCGGGCCGCGCCATCTGGGGCGACCAAGCCCTCGAAGCGAGCGCGCAATGGCTTATTCCCGGCGTGCTCTCGAGCCGCGTCCGCCTGAAGCAGGCCAACAGCCGCTGCCAGACCCTGCTCTGCCACTGGGCCGAACCGTTCACCGCCTTGGCCCGGGTCGCCCTCGGTCAGGAATTCGCCCCGGGGTTCCTCGACCTCGCCTGGCGCCTGCTGCTGCAAAACCACGCGCACGACTCGATGGACGGCTGCAGCATCGACCAGGTGCACAAGGACATGGAGTATCGTTTCGACCAGTGCCGCATCATCGCTGAGAAACTCACGGGCGAGGCCATCAACCGGCTCGCCGCCAGCGTCCCGGGCGAGCTCAAGGACGATGAGTTGCGCGTCACAGTGTTCAATCCCCTGCCCCGTGACTTTGCTGGCGTCACGGAACTCACCCTTGAGATCCCGAGCTCATGGCCTGTCTTCAACGAGTTCTTCGGTTTCGAGGCCAAGCCGGGCTTCCGCCTCCA
>CAJBES010000274.1 GCA_903952145.1 uncultured Opitutaceae bacterium
CGTTACACGGACTGGTATTATGTCAGCGGCAGCGCGTCCTACTGGATCACCGTGCCCAAGGAAACGATCCTCGACCTGTTCGCGACCTACACCATGAAGCTGGCAAATGTCCCCACGGACCTCCAGCTGAACATCATCAACGCGACCAACGAGGTCAACGACATCACCCGGAGCAACGGTCTGGAATACCGTCTCACCCTGGGCTTCCGCTTCTGACCGGTTGGTTTGTAGTTTCCGATCATCCGAGCGGATGATGCAAGCAAAGGGCCGCGCGGCAAAACGCGCGGCCCTTTTTTTTGCGAATGCAGGGCGCGGTCTCCCCATCCCTGCGCCCTTTGGCTTTTGGCCCATGCCCCAAACCCAAAGCGGAGTTTGTTACCACGGAGCACACGGATCGGTCCAATCTCCGTGCTTCGGTATCCGTGCACTCGGTGTAATCCGTGGTTAAAGTCTGAAGCTTGGGGTGATTGGTATTGGACCCCGGGGAATCAACCCACTCCGCCCACCACCGCGGGCAGCGGTCGCACCGTGCCCCGCTCCACCCAGCGCCCCTCAACACTGATGGTGCGCGGATAGGCCGGCAGCCCCCGTTCGTTCTGTTGCAGCAAGGACACGACGAAGCTCGCCGCCGCCTCCCCCACCAGATCCATCTGGTTGTCGATGCCTGCAAGACCCTCGGTTTTGCCGAAGAGCTGCCCCAGGCAGACCCCCATGTCCTGCGGCACCTGATAACCCAGTTCCCTGATCCAATCCAGCATCTCCAACGGGTAGGCGCTGAGCATCACGCAGTCGATGCGCTGTTCGTGCAACCAGCGGCCAAGGCAGGCCTTGGTGATCTTGTGGGCGATCAACGGGGTGACCCGGTCCGCCGCCGGCAGCAGGTATTGCTCTGCGTGGAAGGCCCCTGGCACCATGCCCAGGGTGCGCTCAAAAATCTCATAGGGCAGAACGAGGCCGATGCGCCGGTAACCATGTTCACGCAGCTTGTTCATCGCCAGCCGCATGTTGTGGGCGTGGTGCACACAGGCGCGGTGCACGCGCAAGCCGGTGATCGAGTAGCCGCAGGCCACCACCGAAAAATGCTCCCACTCGAGGTCCGGCATGGGCCCGGGTTGCGGCAGACGTGGCGTAAGAATCAACCCATGGATGCCGCGGGCCTGGAGCAGCCGGCTCAGGCGCGGGGCCGTCATCCCGGGCGCATTGATTTGGAACGACTCGAAGCCGAAGCCCTGGGCCTGGACGTAGCGCATCGCCCCTTCGATCAGCTGGCGCTCCGTGGGGTTCGTTGCGAGTTCCTCCGGCGGGTAGGTGGTGATGCATCCGATCACCCCGGCATGACGCAGCCCGGTGTGGTGCCGGTAGGCGGAAAGCGCGGACAGCATCGCGTCATGCGTGTAGCCCAGCTCCTGCGCGACGGCCCGGATCCTGGCGGCGGTGGCGGCGGTCACGCGCGGGTCGTGGCGCAGGGCGAGGCCCACCGTGGTGAAGTGAACGTTGGCCCGCTTGGCGATGTCCCGGAGGCTGACCCGTTGTCCCATGGACCCCACCTAAGTGTCTTTTTTTTACCCCAACTCCAGCTATTTTTGAAAATCTGCCGGGCCTTGGCTTGCGCCAAACCGGGCCGCCCGCTTGGCTGATTCATTCTGGGAACCCGCCCATTGCCGACAGATCCAGCTGATGAAATCTCCACTCCAAATTCTCGTCCTCGCCATGACTTGCACCATGCTGTCACCGGTCTCCCCTGCCGCCGAAATTTCTCCACCGCCGGCCATCCACGGCCTCGGCGAGGGCTTCCACGGCGCCGAAGCGGCGACCGACCCGACGATGCAGGCGGCCGACCCTGCCGCGCTGGCGGACTTCACGGCGCGCCGCTTCGGTCTCTTCATCCACTGGGGGCCGGTCACCCTGGCCGGCACGGAGCTGGGCTGGTCGCGCGGCGAGAAGGTGCCCGCGGCTGAATACGACCAGCTCTACCGGAAATTCAATCCGGTGAAGTTCAATGCCGACGAATGGGTGCGCATGGCGCAGACCGCGGGCCTGCGCTACATCGTGCTCATCGCAAAACACATGGACGGCTTCTGCCTGTGGGACACCAAACAGACCGACTACAACATCATGCGCTCGCCCTTCGGCCGCGACGTGGTGCGCGAGCTGGCGGAGGCCTGCCACCGTGGCGGCCTCGCCTTCGGGGTCTACTACTGCATCGCGGACTGGTATCATCCGTTCTTTCCCTACAGCGGGCCGTATTTCGGCCCGCACGACACCGCCATCAAACCGACCGCCGATGTCGAACGCTACACCCAGCATATGATGAAGCAGTTGGCCGAGCTGGTGGCCGACTACGGGCCGATCCAGAGCGTGTGGTTCGACTCGATGGCGGGCGCGCACTGGCCGGAGCAGGGCCGCCGGCTGATTCCGTTCCTGCGCGCGCTGCAACCGAGCATCCTCATCAACAACCGCGCCGCCGTGCCCGGCGACTACGTCACGCCGGAGGAGCGCATCGGCCGCTACCGCGACGACAAGCCGTGGGAAAGCTGCATGATGATCGGCACGCAATGGGCGTGGAAACCGAACGACAACCTGAAGTCCTACAAGAAACTTTTGCAGGCGCTGATCTATTGCGCCGGGGGCGACGGCAACCTGCTGCTCAATGTCGGACCGATGGCCGACGGGGCCTTCGAGCCGCGCATGGTGGACCGCCTCAACGAGGTCGGCGCCTGGCTGCAGCGGTATGGTGAGAGCATCTACGGCACCCGCGGCGGCCCCTACAAGCCGACGAGCTATCTCACCAGCACCCGCCGCGGGCATACCGTTTATCTCCACATCCTGCGCTGGGACGCGGACCGGCTGGTGCTGCCGCCGCTGCCGCACAAGGTCGTGGCCGGCACGGTGCTGACCGGGGGCTCCGTCCAGGTGGAACAAACCGCGGACGCACTCATCATCACCGTGCCGCCCGCGGACCGGCAGCAGCTCGACACCCTGGTGCGGCTCGAGCTGGACGGACCGGTGGAGAGCCTGCCTGCCATCGCCCTGCCGCCGGAGGTCACCGTCACGGCCTCGGCCACCCGCGAGCCGGCGGCGCAATTCGCCGCGCACTTCGCCGTCGACAGCGACCCCGACACCGAATGGTCCGCCCCGGAGGGCCAGACCACGACCACGCTGGAACTCACCTTCGCCCGCACCCGCACGATCCAGAGCGTGAAATACGAGGAAAAGACGCGCCCGGTCCGCATCCGGGCCTACGCGATCGACCGGTGGGATGGCACCGGGTGGGTGCATGTGCTGACCAAGGACAAGGAGGCAAACTACGTGGCCCACTTCGATCCGGTCACCACCTCCCGGCTGCGCATCCGCGTGCTGAACATGGAGCCGACCGCGACCGTGGCGGAGATCGTGGTCGAGGACGTGGAGAACTAGCGCAATTACGGTTTAGTTTGACGCAGGTGGCAGGCCGCCTGCTGGCAGACGCTCCCTGGTTTAAGCGCGAGCAAGCTGGCAGCCTACATGTAGCGGTCGCGTCTGTCTAAACCGAGAATGCCCTGGCGCATGTTTTCAACCCAAGGATGCGGTAGGCAGCGGTGGGCTGCGTTCGGCAACGGTCGGCGGCGGTAGGCAGCGAGCTTGCTCGCGCTCAGCCGCCGCTTGCCCGCGCTGATCTCCGCCCCCGGCTGGAAGAACGCAGAAGTCCGTTCTTGAAGGCTGCGACTGCAGCACCTCACGATACGAACCAGACCTTGCACCCGCCTCCCGGGCCCGGGGATACTTCCAGCCCCGTCCACCAGTCCGAATACCGCCGCGCCAGCCCCACCGGGGCAGGTCCCAATCCTTCAGCCATCTTTCGCTTTCATGTCTCCCTCCTCCTCCCTGAACCACCCTCCGGCTTCCCCGCCTGCCGCCGCAGGTTCCAAGCTCTACCGGGTTGGCACCCTCACCTACACCCGCAGCAAGCTGTTCCAGGTGGTCTTCTGGATGCTGTGGGGCGACTTCATTTTCCAGCTCCTCGAGTCGATGCCGACCGTCACCCCGCTGCTCCTGCGGTGGCACGGGGCGAGCGACACGCTCATCGGCTTCGTGGGGAGCCTGTCCTCGGTGGTGGCGTTCTTCTGGTATCCGGTCGTGGCCACCCAGAGCGACCGGCACCGCGGCAGACTCGGCCGGCGGCGGCCGTTCCTGCTGTGGTTCGCGCCGCCCGTGATGCTCAGCCTCGTGCTGCTCGGCGCCACCAAACCCGCCGGCATCTGGCTGCACGGCCTCCTCTCCTCCCTGGGCAATGACACTGTCACCGTCGCGGGCTGCTCGATCGCGTGGATCATGGTCTTCGTGGTGATCTTCCTGCTCTTCAACGCCTACATCGTGCAGGTCTTCGCCTGCCTCGTGGCCGATGTGATTCCCGTGGAGGTCATGGGCAAGTTCGCCGGTTTCTACCGGGCCATCGGCGCGCTGGGCAGCCTGGCCTTCAACCGCTGGATCCTCGGCTGGGTCGAGGCCTACACGTTTCACGTCTACCTCCTGATCGGGCTGCTCTTCGCCGGCGCCTTTTCGCTGATCATCTGGAATGTGAAGGAGGGCGAGTATCCCCCGCCGCCGCCCAAGACGCCCGGCGGCCCGCTGGGCGCGGTCAAGGAGTATTTCCAGACCTGCTTCCGCCACCCGTTCTACCTCAATTTTTTCACCGTCACGCTCTTTTTCTGGATCTCCCTCGTGCCGCTCGGCTTCGTGGTTTTCTTCGGCACCCAGGCCGGCACCGCCGGCTACGCCCCCACCCTGGGCTTGTCGCTGCAGGAATTCGGCGAGGTGCGGGGCTGGACCTTTGTCGTGCAGATGGTGGTGTTTTTTCTCGTGGGTTTCTTCGTGGACCGCTTCCACGCGATCCGGGTGGCGGTGGCGGGCATGCTGCTCACGACCGTGACCTACTTCTGCTGCTTCTGGTTCGTGGACAGCAGCCGGACCCTGCTTTTCTGGTGGAGCCTCAACCAGGCGGCCATCGCCGTCTACCTCGGCTCCGCCATGGCGATGGGGCCGCGCCTGCTGCCGCGGGAACGCTACGGCCAATTCGTCAGCGCCAACCTCATCTACGGCATGGTCGGCCTCATCCTCGCGCCGCCGCTCGTCGGCTGGCTGCTCCAGCGGATTGCTGACTACCGCTACGTGTTCATCTTCTGCGGCGTCACGACCGCACTCGCCTTTGTCGCGCTGCTCTCGCTCTACGCGCAGTGGAAAAAGCTCGGCGGCGACCAGAATTTCGCGCCCCCCGACCCCGTCCCGAAAACTTCTCATGCCGTCACTCCTTGAGCAACTGAACCTCGATGCCCCCGGGCTCGAGGCCGTGAAGGCCGCCGTCGCGCGGGCCGATCTTCCCGCCGCGGGCGAATGCCTGCTCGCCCACTACCTGGGGTTGCGCAAGGAACGCTGCCTCGACTTCTGGGATCCGTCGGGGCCCGAGGATTATCAGCAGATGCCGTGGGGCGCCGCGTCCACTTTCGAGCAGCTGTGGAAAAATGTACCCGCGCGCGTGGCCGCCGGAAAGCTCTGGGCCTCGGGCCAGGAATTCGACTTCTCGCGCGACGACGGCATTGACTGGACCAGCGGCATCTTCTGGGCGGGCGGCATCTACAAGCCGGCGGACCAGGCGCGCCTGCTGCTGCGCCGCATGTACTGGCTGCGGGCCTTGGATGTGTTTTATCAACGGGGCGACGACGCGGCCCAGGAACAGGCGGCCCGCCAGTTCGGCCGGCTGATGGAAAGCTGGATGGCCCTGAATCGCTGGACCAAGGACGAGTTTGCCGTGACCAGTGCCATCCGCCTGGCCGATGCCATCGCCCACTCCGGCCTCATCCGCAGCTGGTACACCTTCCTGCCCTCGCCCCACCTCACGGCCGATTTCAAACTGCGGCTCCTCCAGACCATCGTCACCGACGCGGCGGACGTCCTGGAGCGGGCGGTGTGGCATCCGTGGATCTGGGGCCTGAGCGAGGCCGGCGGTCTGGCCTTTGCCGGCATCCTGCTGCCCGAGTGCAAGGCGGCGCCGGCCTGGCGTCAGCGCGCGTTCGATTTCGCGAACCGGTTTTTCCAGACCGAGCTCCGCCCCGACGGCACGCTCAAGCGGTTTCATTTCTGCCCGCACTACACTGGTGGCACGGCCGCGTGGCCGCTGACGTTCTACCCGTTGATCGCCAAACTCGGCTACACCGATGTGCTCGAGCCCGGGGCCCGCGCCGGTGTCGAACGGCTGGTGGACTGGCTCGCCACGGTGCAGAAACCCGACAACACCGTCCCTCAATACAACGGCTCCGACCTGCAGGGTTTCGGCCGCTGGCTCGCGTCTGGTGCCGCCCTCTACAACCGGCCGGACTGGCTGGCCATTGCCACCGCGGGTGCCGCCGGCCGGGTGCCCGCCGACACCAGCCGCATTCTCCCCGATGCCGGCGCCTTCATCCTGCGCGATGGATTCGCCAGGGATTCAATGGTCGCCTGTTTCCACAACGGCGATTACCATAATGTCGACCGGCCCAGTCTCGCGATCGATCTCTACGCCCTCGGCCGCACGCTCGTCACCGCACCGGGGCGCTACGGCTACTGCACGCCGGAGTGGCCGGCCTACTTCACGAGTTCCGGTTACAACACCCTCATGGTTGATGACTCCACCCCGCAGATCTGGGGCGAACACTCACTCCGCCAGGGCGCAGGCCTGCGCGACGTCAGCTGGCGGCTCGGAGCGGAAGTGGACTGGGCTTGGGGCAGCCACCCGACCGGGTTCGACGTCGCGCCGGATGTGCGTTGGCAGCGCGGACTGCTTTTTGCCAAAGGCGAATACTGGCTCGTCATCGACCGCATCCTCGGCCCGGGCGAGCACGCGTTTTCTCTCCGCTGGCTGCTCACGCCCTCTCAAACGGTCGTCGAACCCGACGGCCTCGCGGTGCACACCCGCAACCCCGACGCCAACGTGCGGTTCGTCCCCGCCGTGCCCGCGGCTACCCGCCTCGATGTGTGGTTGGGTCACCGCGATCCGCTGCGCGGCTGGTTCTCGCCGGAGAATGGCACGATGATACCTTCCCCCCAGTTGGAATACTCGTGGCGCGGTGCCCTCCCGGTCCTCACCGCGATGCTCATTGTTCCCTACCGCGATCAACTGCCGGACCATTCCCTGACGCTGAGTGTCACCCCCGACGGCTGCCATGAAGTGACTGTGAAGCAGGCTGACCGCGAAGACCGTCTGACCCTCGACTTCCGCGGTGACGGCACCGCACAACTTGCGCGCATCCATGACGGCCGCACCGTCAGCACGGTCGCACTCACCGGGGAAAAGTAGCGCGGCATCAATTCCTCGGAGCTGACCCGTGCGTCCAGATTGCGCACCTGGACGTTGGCTTGTAGCTTTCGCCACGGGACGTGCCCGTCCACCCTGGGGCAATTGCGGTTGCGTTCGACGTGGGTGGTAGGCCGCCTGCTTGCAGGCGCTCCCTAGGTTAAGCGCGAGCAAGTGGCGGATTGTCGCTGCGTTCGGAACGCAGCCGATCTATGGCGGTCGCGTCTGTCTAAACCGCAAATGCCCCGGGAACCAAGACCGGAAAAGTGCCCGACCGTCTCCAGCGGCCGGAGCTCCTGCACTCGTCCCGGTCGCGCTCCACCGCTGTTCCTAGTGCTTGGTATGAAGGCATCGGGCGCATCTCCGAGTTGACGGGGGCGGGCGGTCCACTCCGGGGCGCGGGCACTCTTGCCCGCGTTTGGCCTTCCCCTCGGCAGGCAGGAGTGCCTGCCCTCCTTGCGATGCAACACCTGCGCGTCCACTGGATCGCGTAGAGCGCAGGCTTCCAGTCTGCGTTAAGTCCGCCGACCGCCACCGTCAGCTCGGAGATGCGCTCGCCGGCATCAGGCGGGATAATAATAGTGAAGTCTGAACCTGAACCGGTATACACTTGGTTCAGCACGAGGTCGTGCCGGCCATGAACCTCTCAAATAATTTGCCCGCATTTTACTGTCTGCCCGCCATGGGCGGCCCATTTTCTCCGGTAGCGGGTGACCGGGTGCCGCCCGAAACAATCGCCGACGACAGCAGAGTTTGCCGGAACAGGGGATAAACATGAAAACGCGAAAAACGGCCCAAGCGAGGACAACGGCCCAGGCCAACGAGCACCCGGTGATCGCCGAAAAACAGCCGGAACGCCCGCACCGGCCGCCCCCTCCGGATTCCCCATCGTCTGCATCGGCGCTTCCGCCGGGGGACTCGAGGCCATCGAACTTTTCCTGGAAAACGTGCCGGCGGGCAGCGGCATGGCTTTTGTCATCGTCCAGCACCTGGACCCGACACACAAGTGCATCATGGCCGAGTTGCTCCAGCGCGGCACCGCCATGAAGGTCATGCAGGTCAAGGACCGCACGCGCGTCCAGCCGGACTGCGTCCATGTGATCCCGCCGAACAAGGACCTGTCCATCCTGCACGGCGTCCTGCACCTGCTCGACCCGGTGGCGTCCCACGGCTTACGCCTGCCGATTGATTTCTTCCTCCGCTCGCTGGCCCAGGACGCGAAGGAGCGCAGCGTTGGCGTCATTCTATCGGGCATGGGCAGCGACGGCTCGCTGGGCCTCAAGGCCATCAAGGAGAACGCGGGCGCGGTCTTCGTGCAGGACCCGGCCTCGGCCAAGTTCGACGGCATGCCCGCGAGCGCCATTGATACCGGGTTGGCGGATGTAGTCGCCCCGGTGGAGGCGCTGCCCGGCAAGATCATCGCTTATCTCAAGCACGTTCCCCTCCTCACCCCGCCCGGACTGGTCGAGAAGGACGACCAAACCCACAGTAACTTCGAGAAGATCGTGATCCTGTTGCGGGCGCAGACGGGCCACGACTTTTCCCACTACAAAAAGCAGACCGCCTATCGCCGGATCGAGCGGCGCATGGCCATCCACCTGATTGCCCGGATCGCCTCCTATGTCCGGTTTCTCCAGGAGAATCCCAAGGAACTGGAGTTGCTGTTCAAGGAACTCCTGATCGGGGTCACGCGTTTCTTCCGCAACCCGGAGGTGTGGCGGCAGTTGCAAGCCGAGGTCTTCCCGGCGCTGCTGAAGGATGGCCTGCCCAAGCAGACGCTGCGCGTCTGGATCCCCGGCTGCGCGACCGGGGAGGAAGCCTATTCGCTGGCCATCGTCTTCCAAGAGGCGTTGGAGCAACTCAAGCAGTCCCGCAAATACACGCTCCAGATCTTCGCGACCGATCTGGACAAGGACGCCCTCTCGAAAGCCCGCGTAGGTATTTTCCCGGCCAATATCGCCACGGATGTGTCGCCGGAGCGGCTGAGCCGGTTCTTCGTCCCGGTGGCAGGCGGCTACCAGATCAGCAAAACCATCCGGGAGAAGGTGATCTTCGCGCTGCAAAACCTCATCATGGACCCGCCCTTCACCCGGCTCGATCTGGTGAGTTGCCGCAACCTGCTCATCTACCTGACGCCGGAGTTGCAGGATAAAATCTTTCCGCTGTTTCACTACAGCCTGAATCCCGGCGGCTGCCTCCTGTTGGGGAGCGCCGAGACCGTCGGCAGATTTACCAACCTTTTCGCGCCGCTGGCGGGCCCTACGCAACTTTACTGGCGGCTCGAATCCGGCCAACGGACGGAGCCGCTGCAATTTCCCGCCGCGTTCCTGCCCGCCCGGAAGAGCGTGCCGCCGCCCCCGTTGCCATTGGCGACCAGCCTCCAGTCGCAGGCGGAGCAACTGCTCTTGTCGCGGTATTCCCCGGCCGCCGTGCTGGTCACCGCCTCGGGCGACATCATCTTCATCAACGGGCGGACGGGCCGATATCTGGAGCCGGCGGCGGGCAAAGCCAACCTGAACCTCTTCGCCATGGCCCGCGAGGGTCTGCACCACGACTTGAGCAATGCCTTCCGCATGGCGCTCCGGCAAAAAGACGCGGTCGTCTGCAAGTGCGTGAAGATCGCGACCGATGCCGGCGTGCAGGCGGTGGACCTCACCGTGCAGGTCATCACCGAACCGGTGACGTTGCGCGGCCTGGTGATGGTCGTCTTTACGGACGTGGCCACGCCCCCGGACACGAAAGTGCGGGCCAAGGCCAAAGGTCACGCCGCCGGCAACGCCCGGATGGCGGCACTGGAGCAGGACCTCGAGCAAGCCCGCCAGGAGCTACAGACCGACCGCGAGGAGATGCAGACCTCGCAGGAAGAGACCATGTCTGCCCATGAGGAGCTCCAGTCCGCCAACGAAGAACTGCAGTCCACGAACGAGGAACTGACCACCTCCACGGAAGAGATGCAATCCATGAACGAGGAACTGCAAACGCTGAGCGCCGAACTGCAACACAAGGTGGAAGACCTGTCCCGGCTCACCAACGACCAGAAGAACCTGCTCGATGCCACGGAGATCGCGACCCTGTTCCTGGACCCCACGCTGCGCGTGCGGCTGTTCACGGCCGGGGTGAATCGGATGTTCAAACTCATCCCCGGCGACGTGGGCCGGGCGATCACCGATATCGTCTCGGAACTGGTCTACCCGGAACTGGCCGACCATGCGCGCGAGGTGTTGCGGACGCTGGCCGTGCACGAGCAACCGGCGACCGCACGCAACGGGAGCTGGTTCCTGGTGCGGATCAGGCCCTACCGCACCCTGGAAAACATGATTGACGGCGTGGTGCTCACCTTTGCGGACATCACGGAAACCAAGCGAAAGGAGGAAGCGCTGCGGAAAGCCAATGACCTGCTCCGGCTGGCCGTGGTCGCGCGCGATGCGCACGATGGCATCACCGTGCAGGACCTGGAGGGCCACACGCTGGCCTGGAACCCGGGCGCGGTGCGACTGTATGGCTGGAGCGAAGCCGAGGCGCTGCGGATGAACGTCCGCGACCGGATCCCGCCGGAGCTGAGAAAGGATGCACTTACCAAGCTGACCCTACTGAGCAATGCTGAGATTCTGGAGCCGTATCGCACCCGACGCCTCGCGAAAGACGGCACGGGCAGGGAGGTTTCGATCATCTCCACCGCTCTGGTTAATGAAGCCGGGCAGATGTATGCGATTGCGACGACGGAACGGGCGATAGAGGTTAAGGAAAGAGGTGCCTCATGAATAAAGAACAGGCTCTGGTCGCGTTTGAGCAGCATTCGATCCGCGGGGTGGCCGGAAAAGCCCGTCGGGACTTGGAAAATATGACCGGGACAACGTGGTGACCGGCAAAAATTTCCTGCCACCGGTGCACCCGAAGAAATCTTTGCCGGAATAGGCCGACCAACCATGAAAACCCCAACCAGACAGGGCGGAGGAGATGGCAACGACCACGATCAGGAAAATGAGACAGCAACCAGTGATCAAGTAACCAGGGGCCGTTAACTGTTGATGGATCACTGAAGACTCCCGGAGAAAACCACCCCATGAAACAGAATCCAGGCCAACCCGCGGACGCCCTCCAGACGGTAGGCCTTACGGGCCAGAATGCCGCCGAGCTGCGCCGCCGCGCGGAAGAAAAATTGCAGCGCCAGAGACCGACGGACGGTGGGCGGCGGACGGAATTGGAAGCAGTGCGGCTCGTCCATGAGCTGGAGGTTCATCAGATCGAACTGGAGATGCAGAACGAACAGCTCCAGCACACGCGCGCTCAGGCGGAGACGCTCCTGGCCCAATATACCGACCTCTACGACTTCGCCCCGACAGGCTACCTGACCCTCGACCGCGACGGAGCCATCCTCGCCGTCAATCTCACCGGCGCCCGCCTTATCGGCATCGAGCGCTCCCAGCTCATCCACCGCCGCTTGGGGTATCTGGTTTCCGGGGCGGACCGGCCCGCCTTCAACGCCTTCCTCAAAAAGACCTTTGCCGGAGAAGTCCGGGAATTCTGCGAGGTGGCATTTCCCCGAGTGGCGGCCGAGCCGCTCGTTGTTCGCATCGAAGCCGAAGCTGCCGAGGGCCGGCGGGAGTGCCGTGTCGCCTTGCTGGATGTCACCGACCGCCATCGGGCCGCGGCGGAGCGGGAGCGGTTGATCCAGGAACTGCAAACGGCCCTGGCCCGGGTGAAAGCATTGAGCGGCCTGTTGCCGATTTGTGCCAACTGCAAAAACATCCGGGATGACCAAGGCTATTGGAAGCAAGTCGAGGCGTATATTTCGAGCCATTCGGAGGCCACGTTTACCCACAGTTTGTGTCCCAATTGCGTTCCGAAGTTCTTTCCCGAACTCGATGGCACCGCGCCCCAACCGGCCACCGCAGGATTGCCCCACCCCGCAGATGTCACCAACTCAACTTGGACCCAGGCGCAACGGAAGAAGGCCACGCCATGAAGACGAACCCAGACCAACCCGCCGCCGCCGAGGGTCAGGGCGCCGCCGCGCTGCGCCGCCGCGCGGAAGCGCGGCTGGGCGAGAAGCAGAGCAGTCAGCGGTCGGAAGTCGGAGGTCAGTGGACGACGGACGACACCGTGCGGCTCGTCCACGAACTGAAAGTCCACCAGATCGAGTTGGAGATGCAGAACGAGGAACTCAAGGCGGCGCGCGCCACGGCAGAAGCTCTGCTGGCCCAATACACCGAGCTCTACGACTTCGCTCCGGCGGGCTACCTGACCCTCGCCCGCGCGGGGACGATCCGGCAGGTAAACTTCACCGGCGCGCGGCTGCTCGGCGTCGTGCGCTCCGGGCTGTTGCAGCGGCGCTTCGGCCAATTTGTGGCCGAGGGCGACCGCCGCGCCTTCAGCGATTTCCTGGAGAAAGTCTTTGCGGGCGAGGCCGGGGAAAGCTGCGAAGTGACGCTGCCGCGGGAAGGTTCCCAGTCCCTCGTGGTGCAGGTCTCGGCCGTGCGCTCCGCCGATGGGCAGGAATGCCGCGCCGTGGTGCTGGACATCACCGAACGCAAGCAGGCGGAGGTGGTGCTGCGCGAGACGTTGCAGCAAAAGGAGGCGCTGCTCCATGAGGTGCACCACCGGGTGAAAAACAACCTGCAGGTCATCTCGAGCCTGCTGAGCCTCGAGGCCCGCCGGCACCTGGAGCCCACCACGAAGGCGGTGCTGCATAAAATGCAGGACCGCATCCGCTCCATGGCCCTGTTGCATGAGACGCTTTATCTCACCAAGAACTTTGCGCGGGTGGATCTGGCAAGCTACCTGCGGGAGGTCGCCGTGAAGCTCTTCCGGGCGCAGAACGCCGCCCCCAGCGCGGTGCGGCTGGTGCTGGAACTGGCGGCGGCGGAGGTGGAGCTCGACCAGGCGATGCCCTGCGGGCTGCTGGTGAACGAACTGCTGACCAATGCCTTGAAGCACGGTTTTCCCGGCGACCGGCATGGCGAGGTGCGCCTCGGCCTGCAGCCGACGGCGGACGGGCGGGTGCATCTGCAGGTGGGCGACGACGGCGTCGGTCTGCCCACGGACCTTGACCTGAATAATGCGCAGACACTGGGGCTCCAGCTGGTCACCGACCTGACCAAGCAATTGCAGGGCACGCTGGAGATGGGCCCGGGCCCGGGCGCCAGCTTCAGCATCGTGTTCACCCCGAAAACTGCCGCCGACACGGCGTTTCTGCAGCCACCTGCGAGCAGCGTCGTGAACGTCACGGTATCTCACCGATTTGAAAAC
>CAJBES010000275.1 GCA_903952145.1 uncultured Opitutaceae bacterium
CCCGAATGGCACTTACTTAAGCTTTTTGGGATGTCCATTTTTCATGACGATTTCTCTGGCTTCGGCGCGTGATTTGGTGAGCATTGGGTAACATTTGGGCCGTCGTTTGACGGCGCGAGGTTCGATGCGGCCCGGACGATTTCCGACTTTCTGTTGGGCGATTAGGACGAATAGTTCGCTGTGAATATCAGATTGGCCGTCGTTCGCATAGGGTGACCAGGCGAGCCAAATTTGCACTGAATGCTTGAAACTTATCTGGCGCGGTCGTTGATGGGTGAGCCATGCGGCCTGCGCCATCATTGATCGAATCAGAGTGTAAGCCAGTAGATACACCCAGATCTCTTTGATGGCCATCTCAGGCGTCAGGCTACTCACGCGCTCCCTACCCAGTGTGGTCTTGATGTTGCGCAGATCAAGCTCCACGTGCCAGCGATCCCGATAAAGTGCTCTCAAGGCGGCTTTGTCGGTTTGTTTTGGGCAAAGCAATGTTGTGACCCGCGTTTTTCCACACGTATGAAGTTCTCGTACGGTCAGCGTCTTGGGAGCCTGATCGAAGTCGGCTTGAGACATCCAATCCGGTTTGAGGGCAGGTTTGGGTAGGACGATCAAGTGGTCGCGAGGCCCCAAATGTTGCCCTTGGTTGAAATCGGTAGTGCGTTGCCGTGAGCCATGCTGCTCAAACACCCCGTCAACGCCGCGTTCACGCAAGGAGCACAGGAGAAAGTAAGTCGCGTAGAAGGCGTCCCCCAGCAGCACATCGCCCGGTTTCAAGGTGTCGAGTATCGACCGCAGCATCGACTGCTCATCGCTGCCCTTGCCCCGACAGGCTCCCATTGAGGCGTTGAGTACCGCACCGCTACCCAGGCAGATCAACCCCACGATCCGGCACGGGGGAAATCCCAGTCCTGGCTTCTGGCTTCTCGGTTGCGGATAGGCTGTTTGGTTAGCGACCGTATCGGGCATCGTGATGATCGTACCGTCCACGAGCCGAACGGGGTGACCCCGCCAATGCCAAGCGGCCGGCGCGCGTGCCGACACCGCCTCTCCCGCGTGGCGCGCCAGCGTGTGGATCATCTCTACCGGCAAGCGCTTTCGCGCACGGCAATAGGCACCCGTATGCGTACTGCCGGGGGGAAGGCCGAGAACTAGGCGCTTGACGGATCGGTCATTGACGACCTTCTGACACGAGCGATCAGCACTGAGTGCTTGAGCCAGAAACATCGAAAGCGTTTCGGTGGGGAAATACTGTCTTTTTCGATACGGGGGTAAGGCCGACTCCACAACTTCGAACAACTCCAGCCCCGTCAATAGGTCGAAAAATGCCGCCGCGCCGCGCTCCGATACCTGGACTATTGCTTTTCTGTCTTGTCGCGCACGTGCCTTGCAGATAGGATACATTTGGGCTGATTCTTCAGGTGAGGGTTGGGTGTTTGGAAACGCCAACTTATCACGGGCCGATTCAGCCTGTTTCGTCGTCTATATCAAATGCTGTATCGCTAAGTAAGCGCCATTCGGGCCAGGCCCCTTTATCAAACCAACGGCTTAGATTTCTCGTTTCACTCGAAATGACCCTTAATCAGCGCCTTCGTTGCGGTGGATAACTTTCGGCGTTTCCGGCTTGTAATGGCCTGTGGATAACCTCCACCCATGCTTTTATTAAAAAGCTTTTAAAGCTTTTAGACTGTCATCAAGCCAGTGCTGGCAAGGGTTTCGGCGGGGATAACCGGACAGATTGACGGTCATTCCCGTACAAATTGACGGCCAAAACAGGGCTATTTCC
>CAJBES010000276.1 GCA_903952145.1 uncultured Opitutaceae bacterium
GTGCGCTTGGCCAGTTCGCGCTGCACCTTGAGGAACATCGTTTCGTTTGTGTCACTTAGCTCGGCGTGCACGAAGTCCAAGGCAGCCGCCAACGTCAGCGCCGGCCACGATTCCGTGCCCAAGGCAGTTTCAGTCACGGCGGCGCCACCGAGTTCGGCCGGCAGATCCTTGACGAGGATCGCGTCGCCTTGCGCAATGACGGCGCTGCGATAAATGGCGTTTTCCAACTCACGGACATTGCCAGACCAAGGGTGGCGGGTCAGGAGCGCCATGGCTTCCGGGGCGACCTTGCTCACGCGGGCTTTTTTCTGCTTCACGAGGGTTTGCAGGCAGAAATCCACAATCTTCGGTATGTCCTCGGCCCGGTCGCGGAGCGGCGGGATTCTGATGCGCACGACGTTGAGGCGATAGTAAAGGTCCTCGCGAAAGGCCTTGGTCTTCACCATGGCTTCCAGGTCCTTGTTGGTGGCGGCGATGATGCGCACGTCGACCTTGATCGTCTCGGTGCCGCCCACCCGTTGGATGTCGCCCTGCTGAAGGACGCGCAGGATCTTGGTCTGGGTGACGAGCGCCATGTCGCCGATCTCGTCGAGAAAGATGGTGCCGCCGTCGCAGAGCTCGAATTTGCCCAGGCGCTGGCCGGTGGCGCCAGTGAAGGAGCCTTTCTCGTGGCCGAAGAGTTCGCTCTCAATCAGGTTGTCGGGGATGGCGGCGCAGTTGACGGCGATGAAGGGTTTGGCCGCGCGGTGCGAGTGCTTCCAGATGGAGCGGGCGACCAGCTCCTTGCCGGTGCCACTCTCGCCCGTGATCATCACGGTGACATCGCTCGCCGTCACCTGGCCGATGAGCTTGAACACTTCCTGCATGACCGGAGACGAGCCCACGATACCTTCGCGGTAATCATCAGCATTGATCGTAGGCTGGTAGTTGCCGGCGGCGCGGAGGTCGGCATGGGTCTTGAGCGCCTTCTCGGCCAGGGAGAGCACCTTTGCCGGGTCAAAGGGCTTCATGATGTAGTCAAAGGCGCCGTATTTCATCGCCTCGATCGCGGTCTGGGCGGTGCCGAAGGCGGTCATGAGCACGACCAACTGCTTTGGCTGCGCCGAGCGGATGTGCTGCAGGGTCTCGATGCCGCCCATCCCCGTCATGCGGACGTCGAGAAAAACGAGATCGGGCGCCGGACCTTTGCGGATGGCGGCAACGCCCAACTCGCCGCTGGCGGCCTCGCTGACGGCATAGCCGTGGGAGGTCAGCACGCGCGACAACGAGTAGCGCACCTCGGCGTCGTCTTCAATCAGGAGGATGGTGGGTGGGCGGGCGGCAGTGGCGGTCATTGGCGGTGGGACGTGGCTGCGCCGGCCAAATTGGCACTGGCGAAACCGCGCACGTCGCGTTTGTTAGGCCACATGCTTGGATGGTCAATTAACTTGTTCCGCATTCGCGGCATTCAGCTGGCGGTGCATGCGAGCTTTTTCCTGCTCTTGGCCTATGTGGGCTACGAGGGGTGGCGCGAGGCCGGACCGACCGGTTTGGTCTGGAGCCTCATCACCATCGTGGCATTTTTCACCTGTGTGGTCCTGCATGAGCTCGGCCATTCGTTCATGGCCTTGCGCTATGGCATCGGGGTGCGGCGCATTTTGCTCATGCCCATCGGCGGCATGGCCGAGATGGACAGCATCCCGCGCCGGCCCAGCCGTGAATTTCTGATGACGCTTGCGGGCCCGGCCGTGAATTTCGTTCTCGCCGCTCTCCTGGGGGCGGTGGTGCGGACCTTTCCTGACGAGATCTCATATTATACGCTGCCGGGCCTCATTTACCAACTGTTCATCGCCAATCTGGTCATGGGCTGCTTCAACCTCGTGCCGGTCTTTCCGATGGATGGTGGTCGGATCTTCCGTGCCATTTTGGCGACCCGTCTGCCCTACCTGCGTGCCACTTTCTGGGCTGCCTCGGTCGGCAAGGTGCTCGCGCTGGCCGGGGTTTTGCTGATGTTGTTCTGGTTCGAGCCCGCGCACTATCTCGGTGCGCTGCTTTTCCTGTTTATATTAATGGCCGGCGACACGGAATACCGGGCGGTGCGTCGACGGGAAATGGAGGACGCCCACTGGCGGGCGATGCTCGCGCGGATCTACTCCCCGCCGCCGCCGCTCCCCCCGCCGCTGCTGGAGCGCTGAAGCCGGAATCTCAGCGCGCCAGTCCCGGCAGCGGCGTTTCCCATTTGCCGTTATGCCGCATGATCAGGGTCGAGAGCCCGCGCCGGACCTCCCAAATCAGGATTTTCGTTTCCCGGGCCCCGGAGACCAACGCGGCAATCTGGCGAATCGTGAGACCGCGCAGCTCGGTGCCGTTGAGACTGAGCAGCTCATCGTTGCGCGACAGGCTGGTGCCGTCACCGGACGCTTCGTTTTGCACCGCAGTGACGCGCGCCTCCTGGATTGGATCGCCCAGCGGGTCGAAAAGATTCATCCCGCTCAGCACAAAGCGCACTTGGATGGCGGGAAACACCGCATTGACGTTGAAAGGCTCGAGTTGCACGACCACGGGGCCGATGGCTGGCCCGGACGGGGCGGAGTCACCAGCCATGACCGGCGAGGCCAGGAGTCCGACGAGTAGGATTGCGGCACAGCAATGTTCAGAGCGCGTGCGCATAATTTTTCTTTTTGAGGTCACCAAAGTCGGCCTCCTGGTCGTCGATGCAGATCCTGGCAACCCCGCGTCCGTTGAAGAACACATCCAGTTTGACCGCACCCGTGCCTGTTTGGGCACTTGCACTGCCGGCCGGATTGCGCGGTCCTGACGGCGAATCCATGCCGCCCCGAGTGCTCTCCGCCCCGTCGACCTTCGTCGTCTCATTGGACCAGCGACGATACTCCTTTTTGAGCAGGTCCGGCTGAGGAATGGTGTAGAGCGGCCTGTCATTCACCTGCGCGCTGGGATAAAAGTTGTAATAGGTCCACTGCGTCTCCTGCCCATCGGCAGTGGTCTCGATGTGGCCGGGTTTGCCCAAGGCGAGGTGGACCATTTCCAAGGTGTAGCCGGCGTCGATGCTGCCTCGGGCAACCTCCTTTTGCGCGGGGCGTGACAGCTGGTCATAAACCGCGGGCAGCTCGGCAATACGACTCGCCTGCGGTGTGGTGTTGCAACCGGAGGGTCCGAGGATTGAGGCGGCGGCCAGAACCAGGGTTGGGAAAGGAAGTGTCTTCACCTGATAATGATGAGTGAGCGCCTCATTTGGCCGTGCCGTCCGCATTGGCCTCGAGCGCCGATTGCAGTTTCAGAAAAGGGGCATTGCCCTCGGCAGACTCAACCACGCCAAGCCCCTTTTCGATCAAAGCCCGCGCCTCGGGCATCCGGCCTTGCAAGGAGTTGAGCAGCGCGGCGGAGTATATGAGCCGCGCCCGCCAGGCGAAATTGCGCACGCCCTCTTCGAGCACGGCGAATTGCGCCGGGCTGAGCCTGCCCTGCGCGCGCAGCCAGACCTCCGCGATCAGTTCATACACTTCCGGGAGTGGCGGTGCTTGCCGCAGCGCGACGGCGAGCGGCGCCAGCACCCTGCCGGCCTCGGCGACGGTCAGTCTGCCGTCGGGGGACTTGGCCAGCAGTTCCTGGTAGTAGATCCGGGCCAGCTCGTAATGAGCGCAGGGTCGCACCACTTTGCCCAGCACGGCCGCCTCCAGGAAAGGCCGGGCGGCGGCATCGTCCCCGGCGTCGCATTCGCACAGGCCCAGTTCCGCGAGCAGGCGCGGATCGCGGTCGCCCCTGTCATAGGCGCGCCGCAGTGTGTGCCGGGCTTGGGTGATGTATTGGGGGGCCAACTCCGGGAAAAATTCCTTCACATAGGCAATCTCCAGCCGGTCGAGACCGCCCTTGAGGCGGCTGATTTCGGCCTCGGTGGCCTCACGCAATTGCGCCACGGGCGCTTCAAATACTCTGGTCGTGCTGAGATAGAATGTGCCCTTGACGGCTTCCGGCAGATAGGCGCGGAGCTGCTGCTCCAAGCCGGCATAATCAAGGCCGAAGCATTCCTGGAACATCGCCTCGGTGACGGGTTGCCGGCAGGCGCGGCGCACGAAGGCCCAGAGCGCCTCGCGCCGCGGAGGCAGGCTGCGGCCATCCAGCGCCCAGCGGATGAACAGCGCGGCCTGCGAACGCCACAGGGCGGTCCTGATGGTGTCGGTGTGGTTGGAGGGAAGCGTGGAAAAAAGCGTGGCCGGCGGCAGTAACTCACACGTCTTCTGGCGAGACTTCCTGATGGCCTGGGTCATGGCTTCCGAGATCCACAATGCCGGCCGGATCGCGATCACTCCCTCGGGCAAGGGCGGAGTCTCCACGGCTGACATTGATACCGACCGCCCCGCCGGGACGGATTCCAGGATGGCGGTCCGGTAGACCTCCAACATGCCCTCGACAAACCACAGCGGCAGCGACGGGGTCCGGTTTTCCAGCAGGAAACGAAGATAGCCGGGCGTCAGGGTCATCCGGCCCTGGCCGAAAGTCATTGGGTCGAGGATGAAAAACAACGCCACCGCATCCTTGTTCCCGAAGCGGTAGTTCGACATTCCGCGAATAATCCAACTATCGGCGTCACCCTCCCGCTTGCGAAGCTCGCCGACGAGTTCCCTCGCCACGCCCTGCTGGGCCGTGTCGTTGAAGAGCACGTAGGTGGTCGGCACATCCAATTGGACTTGGAATTCCTCGGGCAGAAGTGCCGTGAGCGTTTCCCGCAGGCGAAAATGGTGGTCGAGCAATAACAGGGTGGTAGGCTCGGAACAGCGCGAAAGGATCTCGACGCCCGGCAACTTGGCATATTGCCACGGCTCCCGGAGCGCCGTCGTCTCCACGGCGTAGGGCGGCAGTTCGACGATTTGCTCGGCGCGGGCGCCGGCCGCCAACAAGCCAAGGCCGGCTAAGGTGGAAAAACGCCGGAGCCAAAGCTTGGACGGCCGCGCGAGCCGGAACGGCCAGCAACGCTGTGCCCTTGAGACGGCAGGGATTGGAAAAGACATGGGAAATCAGGAAGCACCCAGCGAAGGCCGGCGCGCCCCGGCACGCCAACCCTAGCTTCATTGCGCCCAGCATTACAATCACGCGGTCCAAGCCAGCCGCGCGCGTGAGCTCACATGGCCGATTCGCTCTGCCGCGTCTCCCGGTCTATTTCATCAGCGCGCATGAGACCGTGTGCACTGGATTTGCCCGTCAGCCGCATGCAGAGATCGTCCATCAGCACATAACAGATGGGAATGATGAATAGCGTCAGGAAGGTCGCGATAGAGAGACCGCCAACAATCACGAGGCCCATCGGGTTGCGCGTTTCGGCACCCGCCCCTGAGGCAAAGGCAATCGGCGCCGCTCCTAGGATCGTCGAGATCGCGGTCATGATGATCGGGCGGAAACGCAGCGTAGCGGCCTCGAATGCCGCATCGAACGCCTTGTTACCGGCGACCTGGAGCTGGTTCGCGAACTCCACGATCAGGATGCCGTTCTTCGCCACCATGCCGATGAGCATAATCAGACCAAATCTGGAGAAGAGATTGTCGGTCATCGCCACGCCCCAGAATCGGGTGCTGTAAAGCACCAGCAGCCCTCCGGCCAGGGCAATCGCCACCCCGGTGAAAATGGTCAGGGGATGAATCCAGGATTCGAACTGCGCGGCCAGAATCAGAAAGGTGAAAAGCAGTGCGAGACCGAAGAGCATGAAGGTGTCGCTGCTGCTCTCAACGAATTCTCGCGACTCGCCGTCCCATGCGATGGTGTAGCCCGCGGGCAAAATTTCAGGCGCCCTGACCTGGAGAAAGGCCACGGCATCGCCAATGGTCGCCTTGGGACCCAGCTGTGCTGAAACGGTCGCCGAACGCAGCCGGTTGAAGTGCGGGTAATTTTCAGGCACAGCGTTTTCTTTCACTGTCACCAGATTGCCCAGCTGAACGAGCCGACCGTCGGTGGACTTCACATACAAACGGGTCAGGTCGCGTGGCGAGGTGCGGTCGGCATCCTCCACCTGGACGATCACATCATACTGCTGGTTGCCGCGCTGGAACTGCGTGACGCGTCGGCTGCCCAGCAGCGTTTCGAGGGTCGAGGCAATGTCCGCGATGGGCACCTTAAGGTCCGCGGCGCGCGCGCGGTCAATGCGCACCTCCAATTGGGGCTTGGTCGGCGACGGGTCGACGCGGGGCAGCAGGAACAAATCGCTGTCACGCATTACCTCGATGAATCGCTGGCCGACCTTTTGGAGTTCGGCGAAATCGCTTCCCTGCAGCACCATTTCGATGCCGCTGCCCCCGCGGCGGCCCCCGAGGGGGCGCACCGGTGCGGCAAACGCCTGCCCACCCGTGCTGATCTGCTGCAACTTGCCCCGCAGGTCCGCGACGATGTCCTGGGTTTTGCGTGTGCGTTCCTCCCAGGGTTTGAGGGTGGCGAAGATGAAGGCGCGCCCGCCATCGCCGGTGCGATGAAATGTCCGGTCGATCTCCGGAATCTTCAGAACCTCCTGTTCCAATTCATAGGAGTAATTCTGCATGTATTTCGGTGTCGAACCGACCGGCGGAATGAAGTTCACGGTGAAGATGCCGCGATCCTCCAGCGGCGTAAGCTCACGCTGCAAACCGCCATACACGCCAAAACCACCTATTGTCAGCAGCAGGGTCGCCCCCAACACGACGGCCTTGGCGTTGAGGGACCAACGGAGCATCCGCTCGAAACGGGCGTTCAGCCACACAAAGAGCGGTTCTGTCTTTTCGTAAAACCAGCCGTGCTTGTTGTGTCCCTCCACGATCTTGGCCCGCAACAGTCGCGAGCATAGCATCGGGGTCAGCGTGAGGGCGACAAAAGCGGAGACCAACACGGCCACCGAGAGGGTGATGCCAAATTCAAAAAAGAGCCGCCCAGTCTGTCCTTTCTGGAAGGCCACCGGCAGAAAGACCGCCGCCAGGGTCAGGGTGGTTGCAATCACGGCAAATGCGACCTGGCGGGCACCAAAAATCGCCGCGTGGATCGGCGCTTCCCCCTCCTCGATGCGGCGATAGATGTTTTCCAGCATCACAATCGCATCGTCCACCACCAACCCGACGGCCAGCACGAGGGCCAGCAGCGTGAGCACGTTGAGGGAAAAGCCCATCCAGTTCATGACCGCAAACGAACCGACCAGTGACACCGGAATGGCCACCAGGGGGATCAGCGTCGCGCGCCAATCACGCAGGAACAGAAAAATCATCAGGATCACAAGGAGGGAAGCCTCCCACAGGGTCTTGTAAACCTCCCGGACCGAGCGCTCGACAAACACACTCGTGTCGTAAGCAACTTCCACCTTCACGCCCTCGGGCATCTCCTCCTGAATCACCGGTAGCAGCGCCTTGATGCCGTTGGCCACGTCGAGCAGGTTGGCCTGCGCCTGACGCTGCACCGAAACCCCCACGGTGGGTCGGCCCTTGAAATAGGATTCGCCGCGGTAATCCGCTTGCCCTAATTCCACCCGCCCGACATCGGAAAATTTTACCTGGTAGTCGCCAACGGTCGCAAGGACCAGGTTCTCGTAGGCACTCGCCTCCGCCATGTTACCCTGCACCTTGATGGGAAATTCGCGCGAGACAGACTCGATGCGGCCACCGGGTATCTCCACATTCTGCTGGCGCAAGCCACGCTCAATGTCGGTCACAGTGAGATTGTAGGCGGCCAGCCGGTCGGCATTCACCCACAACCGCATGGCATAGCGCGGGCCGCGGATATTGACCGCGCCCACCCCCGGCACCGTCTGCAACCGCTGGAGCGCGATGCGCTCCACGATTTCGTATAGTTCCGAGCGTGTATGCCGCTGGGAATTGAAGGAAATCGAGAGGATCGGGCTGGAGTCGGCCTCCGTTTTCGAGATGCGGACATTGTCCACCTCAGGGGGCAACCGTCCTTGGGCGCGACTGACGCGGTCACGCACATCGTTGGCCGCTTCATCAATGTTGCGACTGAGGTTGAATTCAACCGAGATGCGTGAATTTTCATCGGCGGAGGTGGATCTAATGACCCGGATGCCGTCGATGGAGGCAATCTCCTTCTCGAGGGGCTCCGTGATCTTGCTTTCCACAACTTCTGCCGAGGCCCCCGCATAGCCCGTCTCGACCGAGATGACAGGCGAATCAATGTTCGGGTATTCGCGCACCGGCAAATTGCCGAAGGCGAGGAACCCGACAATGATGATCAAAATTGAGGCAACCAGGCAGATGACCGGCCGCCGGATCGAGACATCCGATAGGATCATCGCGCGGCGTCTCCCTGCTGGAATTCGGCGCGAAGCGGACGCGTATTGAGCTTGATGCCGGGATAGAGGATCAGTGCACCCACCCCCGCCGCCACCACTTCCAGGCCCTCAGTCAAAGTGCCGTCGGCTGCCAAAATTTCCGCCAAACCCAGGGTGCGCAACCCGATATGCACCGGCACGAAGGCGGCGACCTTTTCGCCCGTTGCCTCCCGCACCGCGA
>CAJBES010000277.1 GCA_903952145.1 uncultured Opitutaceae bacterium
ATCAAGGCGGTCGGTAAAAAACGAAAGCGACATGGTTGGGGTTTAAGTACTGCAGTATACCCTCAACCTTACCGTGTCGATAGATCCGTTCAGGCCCGGAAAAGACCCTATCATCGCCAGGGCCAATCGGCCCTACAAGGCCGATGAGGCACTCACCAACAGCACCGGCCGCAGGAGTTCCGGCCGCAGATCGCGCCCTGACAAAAAAACTTAGCTTTGGGGCCGGTAAGCCGGATTCTGTTCCGCGCCTTGCGGCGCTTCGGCAGTCATTTCTCTCAGGCTCACCTTGCGGCGGGCCTGGCCCGGGTCGCGCACTTGCGCGAGCGCCTCAGGCTGCGGCATACCCGTGGCTATCGGACGAGCCGCCCAGCCACCTATTTTGCCTTGCACCAGACGGGGTTTTTCGTGCCGCCGACGTCGCCGTCGGCGCGGTGGGCTCTTACCCCACCTTTTCACCCTTGCCGGCCGGTTGCCCGGCCGGCGGTATATTTTCTGTGACACTGTCCGTCACCAGGTCTTGAAACCTGGTGCCCGCACTTGCGGTGAAGCTCGTGCGGCATCCTGCCCTGCGGTGTCCGGACTTTCCTCTCCGAACTTCCAATACGGGCGCGGCATTACCCGCGCCTTGGGATCAAAGAACTCGGAGCGACGACCAGGCCCCAAAACTAGGATTCCCAATAAACCAGCCGCCCGCACTGCTCGCAAGCCGCGAGTTTCCCGTCGGTGGACCTGCCCCGCGCCACCGACTCGATCTCGGAGGACACCTTCAGGTGGCAACCGCCGCATTTGCCATCGTGGAGGGGCACACAGACCGGCAGGGCCCGGGCGGCCTGCCGGTCATAGAGGCGCAGGGTCGTTTCGTCGAGCGGGCTGCGTGCGGCATTGAACTCCGCCTGCACCCGCTCGTGTTCGGCCCGCAGGCTCGTTTCGCGTTCACGCAGCATGGCGATCCGGCCCTGGTGGCCGGCGATATTTTGCTTCAGCTCAACCTCGGCCGCGGCGAATTTCTTCTTCCCTTCGTCGATGGCAAACATGACTTCAAGTTCCTGGCCCTCCAGATTACTGATCGCAGCCTCGGTGCCCGCGATTTCATGCCCAAGGGCCTGATATTCGTCATTTTTGCGGACCTGCGATTGCTGGGTCTTGTATTTTCCCAGCGTGTCCTCGGCGGACCCAATCTCGGTTTCAATCAGCTTCTTCTTGATTTCCAAGTCTTTGAGTCCTGTCCTGGCGACCTCGATCGCCGCCTTCTCGGAAGCAATCTTTTGCTCCACGAGGTCTATTTCAACAGGGACGGCCTTGATTTGGGCCTCCAAACCCCGCCGACGGGCATCGCGATCCTGTAAAATCAGCACCTTTTCAAGCACGGGTGTCAGCATGGAGGCAGGACCTTGCGGGTATCCCCCCAGCGGTCAAACGAAACTCTCGCGTTAAACCCAAAAGAAAGCCGTTTCCGGGCCGCTTTTTTCTCAAAAAAACCCTCGCGTGCGCATCGCTTTTCCCAAAGAATTTTTCTTTCCGTATTTCAACCACTCCCACCCTGCATGTCCGATCAATCCGCACCCGATAAACCGGCGCAAAACCCAGCGAATCCGCACGTTTACAACGCCGACCAACTCGGCCAGCTCAAGGGCCTTGAAGCCGTGCGCAAGAAGCCCGGCATGTATATCGGCGGCACGGATGAGCGCGCCCTGCACCACTGCGTTTCCGAGGTGCTCGACAACTCGGTGGATGAGCACCTCGCGGGTCACTGCTCCCGCATCGAGGTCACCATCCATGTCGACGGCTCCATCAGCATCCGCGACAACGGCCGCGGCATCCCGGTGGACCTCAACAAGGACAGCAACCTGCCCGGCGTGGAACTCGTGCTCACCACCCTCCACTCCGGCGGCAAATACGGCCAGGGTGGCTACAAGTTCTCCGGCGGCACCCACGGGGTCGGCGCGAAATGTGTCAACGCCGTCTCCGAATGGTTCGAGGTCGAGGTCTCGCGCGGCGGGCAAGTCCATCACATGAAGTTCGAGCGCGGCAAGACCGTCAAAAAGCTGGGGGTCATCGGCAAGGCCCGCGGCACCGGCACGCTCATCACGTTCAAGCCCGACCCGGAGATCTTCCGTGACACCACCGTTTATCAGGCCGGCCGCATCGGCCAGCGCCTGCGCGAGCTCGCCTTCCTCAATTCCGGCCTCGAGATCGTCTTCCTCGACGAACGCCCCGCCGGGGCCAAACCCGAGACCTACTATTACAAGGACGGCATCGAGGAGTTCGTGAAGCAGATCAACCAGGGCAAGACCCCCCTGCACCCCAAGCCCGTCAGCATTGCCAAGGAGACCCGCGTCAAGATCGACGAGAAGGACGCCGAGGTCCACGTCGAGATCGTCCTCCAATACAACGACACCTACAACGACCAGGTCCTCTGTTACACCAACACCATTCACAACCCCGACGGCGGCACGCACCTCTCCGGCTTCCGCAGCGCCCTCACCCGCGCCATCAACCAATTTTCAAAATCTAACAACCTGCTCAAGGACAAGGACCCGCAGATCACCGGTGACGACGTGCGCGAGGGTCTGGCCGCCGTCATCTCCATCAAGCACAGCGACCCGAAGTTCGAGTCGCAGACAAAGGTCAAGCTCCTCTCCCCCGAGGTCGAGAGCATCGTCGGCTCCGTCGCCTACGAGGGACTGATGATGTATTTTGAAACCAACCCCGGCATCGCCAAACGCATCGTGGACAAGAGCCTCAACGCCGCCCGCGCCCGCGAGGCCGCCCGCAAGGCCCGCGAGACCGTCCGCAAGGGCGCCCTTTCCGGCGGCGGCCTGCCCGGCAAGCTCGCCGACTGCTCCGAGCGCGACCCCGCGCTGTGCGAAGTCTACATCGTCGAGGGCGACTCCGCCGGCGGCTCCGCCAAGCAGG
>CAJBES010000278.1 GCA_903952145.1 uncultured Opitutaceae bacterium
CCAGCCGCAGAAAAAAATGATCGGTGAACGGATCATACGCGAAACCGGTCAGCTGCTCGTCCGCCGCGATGAAGCTCGGCACCTCCGCGGTGCGGCCGTCGCCGGCATCGAGGACGGTCTCGTGGCTGACCGAGGGGAGCGAGTAGACGTGCAGCGGGCCGGGGGTGGCGCAGCCGGCGAGCCCGAGCGCCGCCACAAGCGCCACGGCGGCGCAGCGCGCTATTTTGCCGAGCCCGGCTCTCGGGCGTGCGTCCCCTGCTGGTAGTTCCGGCTTCAGCCGGTCTCGGTCCGCCCGCTTGCCGCCTTATCGCTATAGTTCAGTCCCGAGTTGTTCATCAAGCACCCCGGAGGCCGCAGCCCCGATCCCGAAGGGTGGCTGTGGCCGCGAGGGGTGCTTTGTGAGCAACTCGGGGGCGACAAAGACCGCCCTTGGGTGTAGCGTCGAATTTCCTGCCGGGCTGTCCGGTGGGGCAACCAGGAACACCGCCCGCCAGTCACGAATATGCCGCCTGAACAGGAGATGTTTTCCTTCAGACTTTCGGGCTGACGGGCCGTGTCCCGGCTCCAAACGAATACTCCAGATGCCGACCGATGGTCAATGTCTCGTCGATAAGGCTTTCGTCGTGGGCCGGGAACGGGGTTCCCGAACGAAAAGGTCTCCATGAAACTAGAAAAAGCAGTCTTGGTGATTGGATTAGATTGGGCGGACCGCACCCATGTGTGCTGTCTTTATCGGCCGGATGGAACGCGCCAGGAAGCCGTCAAGGTGGCCGCGACGCCGGAGGCGTTTGGCGCCTGGCTGGAGCAGGTGGAGCAAGACCATCCCCAGGGCGAAATCGTGGTGGCGGTGGAGCGGCCGGACGGTGCGGTCGTCGAGATGATGCGCGCGCGCGTGCGCTGGGTGGTGGTGGCGGTTAATCCGGTGGTTTTGCACCGGTTCCGCCAAGCGTTCGCGCCGAGCGGAGCGAAGGACGACCCGGGCGACGCGGCGTTGCTCGGAGAGATTGTTTTAACGCATGCCGAAAAGTTTACGGCCCTGCCCGAGCAGGACGAGCGCCTGCGGCAACTGGCCGCGCTGGTGCGACAAAGGCGGCACTGGATTGATACGCGCACGGGCCAGGTGGAACAAGTGATCGCGGTGCTGAAACATTACTATCCCCAAGCCCTGGAGCTGGCGGGCGAGACGGTGTTCAGTCCGATGGGGCTGGAGTTCCTGCAGCGCTGGCCGGACTTGGTGGCGGCGCAAAAGGCCGACTGGAGCACCCTGGAGAAATTTTATCGCCACCATCACTCAGGCCGCGAGGAGGTGCTGGCGCGTCGGCGCGCGTTGTGGCAGCACGCGCGCAGCGTGAGTGCGGACCACAGCTACGTTGGGCCGTCGCGTCTGCACATGCTGGCGATGGTGCGCCAGCTCGAAGCGCTCAACGCCAGTATCGCCCAGTTCGATGTCGCCATTGCTGCCCTCTACGCCGCGGCGCCTGGACGCGAGGTCATCGACTCCTTGCCGGGAGTGGGCGAGGCGCTGGCGCCGCGCCTGTGGGTGGCTTGCCAGCAGGCCGGAGAAAAACCCACCGCTTTGGATCTGGCCCTGGCAAGCGGGATTGCCCCCGTCCAGCAACAAAGCGGCCAATCCAAGCAGGTGGCCTTCCGGCGGGCGCGACCTCGCTTCTTGCACCAAACCTGGATCGAGTTCGCTACCCATTCGGTCGCCAAGTGTAAATGGGCGGCCGAATACAGTGCCGCCCGCAAGAAAAAAGGCCACGGGGAGCACGCCATCCATCGGGCACTGGCCTTCAAATGGACCCGCATCGTAGCTCGCTTGTGGCACGACCGCATCCCGTATGACGAAAGCCACTATCAGCAACACCGCGCCGCCAGGCTGGCCCCCGCCTGAGGCCTGGCCGCACCCACCTTTTAACCCGCACTTGACCTCAGATGTCTGAAGGCGGGACTACCAACACGGCTGTCCAGAGAATGGGATGCGGCTTGTATCGTGGCCCTGGAATCCGACGTGAAAATCACCAGCCGTCGAAGGCGCAGATCGCCCGCCGGGCGCCGGCTCTTGCCATCGTGGTCGGATCCGCTGAATTTTCGGCCTCCGATCGCCCAGGAAACCCATTCGCCACCTTCCCTCACTCAATGTCAGACCCGGATCCCAGTCCCCAGGCGAACGCGCCGGTCCCCCACCGCCGGCGCCCGCGCTATGCGGGCAAGAATCCCCG
>CAJBES010000279.1 GCA_903952145.1 uncultured Opitutaceae bacterium
GAGGCGTGTGCCGCCCGGTCACCGTGCAGCCGCGTCGCCAGCTTCGCAGCGTCCAACCGGTCGGTCTTGATCTGCACCGCGGCAATCAGCCCCGTCTTCCGGGATTCGAGAGCATGACCGAGTCAACCCCGGCCAGTTCGCCCAGCAGATCGTACAGCCAGCCCCAGTTTCAACAGGCCGCCAGCACCGTTCGGCTCGGCGCCGGCAGCCGCTGGAAACAGGCGGTCAACGCCGCCGGTTCGCTCTGGTCGCTGTGCGCCGACCCCACCGCCATTTCAGTCACGGCGAAAAGACCGGCCCCACCAGCAGCAGGATGACGCCGACCTCAATAATCAAGATGCTCGTGGCCCTTGGGGTTTGGCTTGCAACACGCCCGGTCCGGGGTTGGGCACGACATGCTTGGCCGCCTTCGGCTTCAACAGTGACCACACCACGCTTGTAGCCAGGATCGCCACGATGACGCCGAGCGAGACCAGTGTGTCGATCTTCCACGCCGTATGCGCGAGGATCATCTTCACGCCCACGAACGTCAGCACCACGCCCAGGCCGATCTTGAGGTAGTGGAACTTGTCCATCACGCCCGCCAGGGCGAAGTAGAGCGAGCGCAGCCCGAGGATGGCGAAGACGTTCGAAGTATAGACGATGAACGCATCTTTCGTGACCGCGAAGATCGCCGGGATCGAATCCACCGCGAAGATCAGGTCGGAGATTTCCACCAGCAACAGCACCACGAACAGCGGCGTCGCCATCCGGACACCGTTCTCGCGCACGAAGAACTTGTCCCCGCGATAATCGGGCGTCACCGGCATGAGCCGCTTGAACCATTTCACCACCGGGTTGCGCTCGGGATGAATCTCCTCCTCGCGCTTCACGATCATCTTGATGCCGGTGAGGATCAGGAAGCCGCCGAACACGTAGATGATCCACGCGAACTTGGCGATGAGCGCCGCGCCCGCCACGATCATGATAGCCCGCATGATCAGCGCGCCGAGGATGCCCCAGAACAGCACCTTGTGCTGAAACAACGGCGGCACGGCGAAATACGAGAACAGCAGCGCGAAGACGAACACGTTGTCCACGCTCAACGATTTTTCGATGAGATAACCGGTGAAGAACTCCAACGCCTTCGTCGGGCCGGCGTAATGCCACACGCCCGCGTTGAAGACCAGCGCCAGCCCGATCCAGACGAAGGTCCAGGTGAGCGATTCCTTCAGGGACACGACGTGGGCCTTGCGATGAAACACGCCGAGGTCCAGCGCGAGCATCGCGAGGACGAACCCGTTGAAACCGACCCAGAGCCAGATTGATTCAGTCATAAATTTCCAATAGCCGGGCTGGTTTAGCCGCGTCGCTCCGGATGACAAATGGATAGTCAGAAGCATCCGTTAGTCCAATCCGAAGTGTCGTCAGACAGCCAGTTGCTCAACAACCCTCCGGCAGGAAAAGTAAGCTCGGGCGACCCGGCCGGCGGGAAAGCGCAAGCTCCAAGGTCTTGATCCTTGACCAAATGCCTGCTGCCCACGCCGGGCGGAACGAGGCATTGGCCCGGTGTGCGCGGGCGTGAGCCAACCGGTAATCGGCACCCGCGAATGCGCTCAGCCGGTGATCCGGACGAGGGTGTAACCGAGCGGGGCCGCGGCGGAGATGTGCAGGACGTCGCCGGTCCACGCGGCGGAGCCGCGGCCGGCCAGCACGTCGCAACGGGCGGAGTTCCCGGCGTGGAAACCCGGGAGGGCGAGGCTGCCGGCAGCGGAGGGATTGAGTTCGCGGAAGACCAGGGCGAGTGCGCTTTTCCCGTCGTCGGCCACCGCGGCGAAACCGGTCCAGGCAGAACCATCGGGGGCCTGCCCCAGCGGGAAGATGGTGCCCCCGAACAGTTCGGCGCGGCATTGCTTCCACGTGGCGACGAGGGCCGGCAGGCGTTCGAAATAATCGTCCGGAAGATTGGAGACCTCAAACCAGCCGAGGGGATTGGAGAAGAACACCGTGGCGAAGAGCGCGTCGGGAGCGTAGCGGGCGGGCGCGAGGGGATCGTCCGCGTATTTCTCCTGGTTACGCGCCTGATTGAGGAACTCCATGCGCAGCCGGTTCGGGTCGACCCACCAGGCGAGTTGCCAAAGATTACGCAGTGTCTGGTGCGGCCAGTATCGGTGCCAGTCGGTGTAGCGGTTCTCGACGAACAGCGGGCCGGTGCCGATCAGGCCGAAATAGCCGGGTCGCAGCTGGGCGGTGACATCGAGATCGAACACGACCCGGCCGCCCGTATCGCGGAGCACGGCGGCGAAGAAGCGGTTCAGATTGACGTGTGCGCGGGCGTTGGGCGCGTGCACTCCGTCGATCTTGAAATGGGCGATGCCGTGCTGGCGGAAAAACGCCGTCAGGCAGGCGGCATCCTTTTCCCAGTTCGCGAAATCGTTGACCGAGTCCGGGGCGAACCACAGGCCCAAGGCCAGGCCGTGCGCGGCGGCCTGACGGGCCAGCGGCTGGAGGCCGCCGGGAAACTTCACCGGGTCGGGCTCCCAGAAGTCGGGGCGGGCCGCCCAGAATCCCTGCCAGAGGCCCTGGCCGCCGGAGCGGGCGGAGTTCTGGGTGATGCCTTTTTGCCAGCCGTCGTCGATTTGGACGACTTCCACGCCGAGGCGCGCGCCGGCGGCGATTTCCTTTTCGATGAACTCGACGCGGATGCGGCTGTCGCGCGAGCGATCACCCCAGGTGTTGCTGAGGAAACGGGGCAGCCGGTGCTCGGGAGCAGTTTGCGCGCGGCTGCGTTGGAACTGTTGCAGTGCGCGGGTGCGGCCCGCGACGCCGCCGACAAAGGGCAGGTCGACAAACTCCCCTTCGTCCGCGGCGCGGTACAAGGTGAAATCGAAGCCCGAGTCGTCGCGCGGGGCGACGCGCAGGTCGACGGCGCCGGGCCCGGGCCGGGCGTGGGGGAGCGGGGCGAGTTTGAGCAGGACGCGGCCGGCGCCGGTGAGCGTGTTTTCCACCACGAACACGTTGCCCTGAAGTTCGAGTTTTTCACTGGGATGGAGCAGCCACTCATTGACCTGGACGAGTTCGTTGTGGACGTCGGTCTGGTCGCGCAGGGTGACTTGCAGCAGGCGCAGGTGCTGGTCGCGGATGGTGACCCGTTGCTCGACACCCGGCGCGGCGGGCACCGCAGCGGCGACCGGATCGCGCTCGATCCCGGTGGGCGCGGCCGGGCGGGGCCGGGCAGATTCCGCGGTGGTGCCGGCGGCGGCTTGGGGATGGGAAAGAGAGGGCATGGTGGGCGACATTCGTGCAGGAGCGCACCGGAGGAGCAAACGTTTCGTGGGCGCGGGCCTGACGCTCGAGGGGCGTAGAAGGGGAAGGCCCGGAAAAACCGGCCGCAGCGCAGCAGAACCGAATAATCCAGCTGTAGGTCGAGAATAAGGGTCAGCCGCAACAATTCCGCCTCCGGTGCCAGGCCGGTGTTATTGGATCGTTTTTCCCGGCAAATCCGTTGGGCTCGTCGCCCGTGGATGCCAACCGGCTTCCCCGCTGCAGCCTCACTCCAATCGAACCGCACCTTTTTCAAAAAGATTCCCGTGCCCCCCTCCCGCCCAACCCCCACCCGCCCGATCCGGTTTCCCCGCAGTGAGGCCTGGCAATGGCCGCACGGCGCGCGGGCCGCGATCAGCCTCACCTACGACGACGGCAACGCGAACAACCTCGACCAGGCCATGCCCGACCTCGAAGCCGCCGGCTTTCGCGCCACCTTCTATTTGCAGACGGCCCGTGCAGACATGCAACTCCGCGTCGCCGATTGGCGCGCGGCCCACGCCCGCGGCCACGAAATCGGCAACCACACGGTCCACCATTGGTGCCGCACCCAGCCCTACCTCGAGCAGTTGGGGCGCACGCCCGCCTGGCTGACGCGCCCGCTGGAGAGCGTCAGCCCCGCCGAAATCGCCGCGGAGGTCGCGGCGGCCGCCGACTGGCTCGATCAACACATCGGGACCGACCCCGACCGCACCTTCGCCCACCCCTGCGGTGCGCTGGCCATCGGCGTCGAGCCCGATGAGGCCTCCTACGACGCTGCGATTCTGCAACGCCATTTCGCCGCCCGCTCCTGCCTCACCGCGGTCAACGACCCCGCGACCGTCCAAATGCTGCGCATCGGCGGTTTCGACGGCCAAGGAGCGGTTGCCCAGCCCAGCATCACCCACTGCGAAGCCGCCCTCGCCACCGGGGGCTGGACCGTGCTGATATTCCACGGCATCGGCGGCCCCAGTCACACCTTCGAACGCGCCGCGCACCAGGAGTTGCTGGCGCATTTGCAGGCGCGCGACTATTGGGTGGCGCCGGTGAAGACGGTGGGCAGGTTCGTGGAAGCCGGGCAGCGGGCGAGCGGCAGGGTCGCTGCCGGCGCCTAAAAATCAAAAAATGCCCGGAGACCGATCTTCCCTCACACCAGCAAAGTCACACCAGCCGGAACCACCATGCCACTGCTCAAAGCCATTGCCATCAACGCCGCCGAAGGAATCCTCGACCCGCTCTGGGACCCGAGCCTGAGCGGGCTCAGCCACTGGCGGGTCGAACCGGGCGAAGCGCATGGGCTGCGCGTCTCGCAAAACTGGTGCTTTGCCGCATTTGAGTGGGCGCGCAAACCGGCCGGCGGTCCGGCCCTCAAAATGACGCGGGCGTTCGAGGCCGACTGCACCGGCTATGACCGGGTCGTCGTCAGCCTCATGGCGCCGCTGGGCTCGCTCTGCAAAATGACGGCCGTCACCGACGCCGGCGTCCGTTCCTTCGTCTCGCCGCCGGCTCCGGAGCTGAAAAAGGAGCACGTGCTCGAACTCGGTGGGGCGAAGGTCCTGCATACCCTGACCCTCGAAATCGAAGCGGCGCAGGAGGGCGTGTCCGGCGGTTGGATCAACTGGGTCGGCCTGCAACACAGCCAGCTCCTCGATCGCGTGAAGTGGATGTGGGACCGCTTTGACTCCGCCTGGACGGGATATCTCCAGCCTGAATCCTACGAACCCAAGTTCGAGCCGACGCACGGCCTGCTGGTCAACAAGGCCGAACTCGACGCGCTCCGGGCCAAACACGACGCCTTCCTCGCCGTGCACCGGGAATCTGCCTTCACGAAGGCGGCGGATGCGGCGAAAAAACACGAGCCCGAGCGGATGGTGCGCGAGTTCGTGAACTTCTGGGGGGATACGCGCTACAACCGCGAACGCGATCACGGCAACAACCTGCTGGCCAGCATGCCCGTCGGTCACGCCGTCAATGCCGTCATCGCCGGACTGCTCCTCAGGGACAAGGCCCTGCTCCGCCTCGGCGCCCGCTACGCCATGGCGCTGGGCATGTCCGGCCGCTGGGACGACGGAGTGATCTGCTACCTGCCCGGCGGCGTCTTCGAGCACCGCTGTTTCGTGCAATCCCTCTGCGTGCATGAGCTCGCGCTCGTGCTCGACCTCGCCGGCGAAATGTTCACCGACGTCGCCCGGGACTACCTCCAGCGCCGTATCGCCGAGGAGGGCCTGGGCTCGATCAATTTCAACACCTGGAAGCACGACTATATTTTCCATTGCAACCAGCTCGCGTGGTTCACCCCTGGCCGGATGGCGGGCTGCACGTTGCTCGAAAAATCCTGGCCGCGCCTCAAGGCCTACACCGAAATCGCCTACGCCGACCTCAATGAAAGCCTCGGCTACGCGATCCTCCCCGACGGCGGCTATGTCGAGGGGCCGACCTATTTCCGCTGCGTCGCGCGCGACGGCGGGCTCTCGCTCTATTACTACGCCCGGGCCCGAGGCAAGCAGCTCCGCGACATCATCCCCGACTCCGTCCGTCTCACCGGCGATTTCGGGGCCGCCGTGCTTTCGACCGATGTCGAGAAGGACGTCATCCCCATCTGCGATGCGAGCAGCCGCCTCGAACAGGAGGCGCTTGCGATCATGGCACTGGCCCTGCCGCAGAGCGACTGGGTCACGATGTTCCGCAAGTCCCTCGCCCGCACCCAGGGCATGGCCGACACCCTCCTCGCCTGCAAACTTGAGGCCGACATCCCAGCCGCCGGTCCTGCCCCCAAGCCCTTTGTCTTCCTGCCCGACATGGGGCTCATGGCCTCCACCCGCCGCGGCGAGGACGCGTGGACCAAAATCCTCATTAACGGCAACAAGGCCGGTGCCGGCCACGCCCACGAAGACAAGGGCGGCTTCGTCCTTGAGCACCGGGGCGAAACTTACGCCATGGACCCCGGCACCTGTGATTACTCGAGCCCACTCTCCCTCATCCTGAAAAACTGCGAGCGCCACAACATGCTCATCCCGGTTGGCATGCCTGCCCGACCCTCGCCCCAGTCCCCGCTTGGTTTTAATGTGCGTCCGACCGGGGCGGGTGACGAAGTGCGCTTTTCCGCGAGCATCGACGTCACGCCCGGCTGGAGCAACTACCGTAAATGGGTCCGCACCTGGGACTCGCCGACGGCCGGCCAACTGACCATCACGGACGACTACGAACTCGCTCCCGGAGGCGGCACCGGCGTCGAGTTTTGCTGGCAGACCGCCCTGCCTGTCGCCGTCTCGGGACAGACCATCACCCTCACGGGCCAGCACGGTCGCGCTGTCATCCAAGCTCCCGCGGGAACGACCATCCGGGTCGACGACCTGCCCATGCCCCCAGACCGCGTGCAACGCCGCATCGCGATCGTCAACCCCGCCACCAAGGGGAAACTCGTCGTCACCGTGCGACTGATGTAAGCCGTGGCCTCAACATACTCCCGGGACATGGGTTGTCCAGGTCCCCGGAACATGCCGCATCCGGCCGACCTACTGCAGCACGCCCTCGTGCAGGGTGAGCGGACGGTCGCACTTGGCGGCGTGGGCTGCGTTGTGCGTCACCAGCACCAGGGCCGTGCCCATGTCGCGGCACAGCCCGAGCAGCAGCTCGATGACCGCATTGCCGGTGTGCTCGTCCAGATTGCCCGTCGGCTCGTCCGCCAGCACCAGTTGCGGCGCGTTCATCAGCGCGCGCGCCAGCGCCACCCGCTGACGTTCGCCGCCGGAGAGCTCGGCCGGCAGGTGCCGCACGCGCGTCTCCAGACCGACCCGGGCCAGCAGGCCCAGTGCGCGTGCCCGCTCCGCCGTGCCAATCGCCCCGCGGATGCGCGCGGCCATCAGCACATTGGCCAGCGCGTCCAGCTCCGGGATCAGATAAAAGGACTGGAAGACAATGCCGACAAAAGCCGCGCGTCGGTCGGCCGCCGCCGGCTCGCCCGCCCAGCGCAGGCTCCCGGCCTCGGTCGCATCCAGCCCCGCCAGCAGGTTGATGAGCGTGGATTTCCCCGAGCCGGACTCGCCCCGGATGGACACGCTTTCACCAGCCGCCACGTTCAGGGAAACATCGCGCAGCACCTGCAGCCGCTGCTCGCCGCTCAGGTAGGATTTGGCGAGGCCACTGGCACTCAGCACGAGATTTGGTTCGGTTTTTGCCATCAGCTCAAAATCCCGACCTGCTGTTTTGACCGGAGAAAATGGTGAGCAGGGAGCCGCGGTTGACTCCGTTGCCTCCGGGGCAGGGATTGCCTTGCCGGTCATCACTCACTGCGCAGCGCCTCCACGGGGTTGAGCCGCGCCGCCCGCCACGCGGGGAGCAGACCGGCCAGGGTTGAAATCACGATGGAGCTCACGATGATGAGCGCGATGTCACCGGGCGCCGTGTAGGCCGGCAGCCGGCTGAACTGGTAGAAGCGGGTCAGCACCTCCTCGCTGCCGGTCAGCTGGGTGAAGACGCGGATCATGTCGTTGCGGAAATGCAGCAGCGTGAAGCCCAGGGCCAGGCCCGCGACGGTGCCGCCCAGCCCGATGATGAAGCCCTGGAAACAGAAACAGGCCGCCACGTGCCGCGGCTTGCCGCCCAGGGCGCCGAGCAGGCCGATCTCGCGTGTCTTGCGCACCACCGCGATCAACAGCGAACTCGTCACGGAGAACGCCGCCACGATGATGATGAAGGTCAGCAGGAAAAAGATCATGTTCTTCTCCAACTGCAGCACGAAGAGAAAGTCCTGGTTGGCATCGATCCACGAGCGCGCCTCGGCGTTGGCGGCCGGTGGCAGGACGGCGTTGATGCGGCTGGCAACCCGGTCGGGATCCTCGCCCCCGGCGATTTTCACGTTGATGCCGTGCACCCCCCGGCCGAGCCCGTAGAGGTCCTGCATCGTCCGCAGCGTCACGATCACCACCGAGCTGTCGAGCTGCTGGTGACCGATCTCGAAGATGCCCGCCACCGTCAGCTCGCGCGGCAGCATAACCTCGTCGTGCTTCATCTTCTCGAGCAGCAGCGGGGAGTAGACCTCCACCTTGCTGCCGAGCCGGGCCCCGATGGCAATCGCCAGCTGGGAACTGAGAATCACCGAATCATCGTCCAGGTTGTCCAGCGAACCCAGCCGCACGAAGCGACGCAGCGGGATGACGTCGTTCACCCGGTCGAGGTCGATGCCCTGCATGACGGGGAAGGCCGGCTTGCGGTCGTGCTCCAGCATGGCGACGCCTTCCGCGTAGGCCGTCGTGGCCACGACGCCCGGCACTTTTTCGATCACGGCCTGCAGCGCCGCCGGGTCCTGGATGAACCCACGCGCCTTGACCTGCACCTCCCCCTGCGTGTCCACGATCATCCGGCGGATTTCATGGCCGAAGCCGCCCATCACGCTGATCGAGATGACCAGTAGCGCCACGCCCAGCGCCACGCCGAGAATCGAGATGACCGTGAAAAACGGAAACCGCCGCCCCGTCGGGAAAAGCTGCTTCAGGGCGAGGTAGAGATACCAGGGCATTGGTTAACCACTGATTACACGGATGGGCGCGGATGGGACAGCCTTCATTCTATCGGTGTCAATCCGTGCTGTCCGTGGTTGATATCAGGCCCCCGGCCTCAGCTGCGGGAAGAGGATGACGTCGCGGATGCTCTCGGCGCCGGTCAGCAGAATGCAGAGCCGGTCGATGCCGACCCCCATGCCACCGGCCGGCGGCATGCCGTGTTCGAGCGCGAGCAGAAAGTCCTGGTCAATCGCCTGCTGGTCGCCGCCCGCCTGCGCCTCGAACATCTGTCGCTGCACCGCCGGGTCGTTCTGCTCCGAGTAGGCCGGCGCGATTTCCATGCCGCCGATGCACAGCTCAAAGACGTCGAGCGTCGTCGGATCGTCCGCCGTGATCTTCGCCAGCGGGCACAGCTCCCTGGGCAGGTGGGTGACGAAGGTCGGCTGTATGAGGGTGGGCTCGATCTGCTTGGAGAAGATCTCGTTGGTGATCTCGAACTCCTCCCACTTTGGGTCGACATAGAGGCCGAGCTTTGCGGCGCCGGCGGCCTTTTCGGCCTTGCTGCGCTCGAACCACTGGGCGTCGCCCGTGGTGGCCCGGATCAGGTCCTTGTATTTCACCTCGCGCCACGGTCCGCCGAAGTTGATCACCTCGCCGCTCGCCGCGTGCTTGATTCCGCTAGTGCCGAGCACATCAAGGCAGAGGGTCGTCAGCAGGTCCTTGATGAGCGCCATCATCCCGCGGAAGTCGCTGTAGGCCTGATAGACCTCGAGCATGGTGAACTCGGGGTTGTGCCGGCGCGAGACACCCTCGTTGCGGAAATTGCGGCCGATCTCAAACACCCGGTCGTAGCCCGCCACGAGCAGGCGCTTGAGGTAGAGTTCGAGCGAAATGCGCAGGACAAAGTCCACGTTGAGCGCATTGTGGTGGGTGGTGAAAGGCCGTGCCGCCGCGCCGCCGGCGATGCTTTGCAGCACCGGGGTCTCCACCTCGATGAACTTCTGGTCCTCAAGAAAGCGGCGGATGTGGGATACGATGCGCGAACGCAGCCGCAGCCGCTGCCGTGACTCCTCGTTGACGATGAGGTCGAGGTAGCGCTGGCGGTAGACCTGCTCGGGGTCGCTCAGGCCGTGCCATTTCTCCGGCAGCGGGCGCAGCGCCTTCGCGACGAGGGTGTAACTGTCCATGCGGACCGTGACCTCGCCGGTCTTCGTCTTGAACAGGGTGCCGCGGGCGCCGATGATGTCGCCGAGGTCGAGCTTCCTGAAGGTGGCGTAGGCCCCCTCGCCTACCACGTCCTTCTTCACGTAAAGCTGGATCTGCCCCTGCTGGTCGAGAATTTTGACGAACTGGCTCTTGCCCATGTCGCGGATGACGACCAGGCGGCCGGCGACGGCGACGGTGACCGCATTGTCCTGGCCCTCCACATGGGCTTTGATCGCGTCACCCGAGAAATGCGTGGGGGCAAAACTGGCCCGGAACGGGTCCTGCCCGGCCGCACGCAATTCCTGCAGCTTGGCGAGCCGCACGGCATGCTGGTCGTGGGAAATGTCAGATGGGTTTTCGCTCATGAAAGGGTCGTATTAGCCATGCCGTCCGGCGCGGCGCAAATGGAAACTGTGCCCGGCCCCTGGCAGGAATCGCTTGCCGTGGCGCCGGCTGCGGCCCAGTCTGCGGCTCCCGTGCCGCCGCTGTTAACCGCCATCATCGTGAGTGCCTGCCTCGGGGCGCTGGTCGGGCTGATCCGCCAATGGAGCGACCAGACCTCGCCCGCTGGCGAGGTCGATCTGGGCGGGGTGCGCACCTACACCCTTTGGGCCATGCTGGGTTGCGGAGCGGCGTTTCTGGGTGAAACGCATGTGCCCGCCCTGCTCGCGGTCGTCATTGCCCTGATCGGCCTGCAACAACTGGTCTCCCTGCTCAGGGTCGCTCCCACCCAGCACACCGGCGGCACGACGTTCGCCTCGGCCCTGCTCACTGTCCTGGTGGGTGCCTTGGTCTACTGGAATTCCCGCCAGGCCGCCGTCCTGATCGCCGCCACCACCATGGTGCTGCTGGGTTTCAAGCAGCCCCTGCATGCCTGGACCCGCGCCTTCAAGCCCGAGGACATCCGCGCCACGCTGCAGTTCGTCGCCATCTCCGGCGTCATTCTGCCCCTGGTGCCCGACCGGAGCTTCGGTCCTTACGGCGCGTTCAACCCCTACTCCACCTGGCTGATGGTGGTGCTCATCTCGGGACTGGGTTTCACGGGCTACCTCGCCATGCGCATGCTCGGCACCCAGGCCGGCATTCTGCTCACCAGTCTCTTCGGCGGCCTCGCCTCCAGCACGGCCACCACCCTCGCCTTCGCTCGGCGCAGCAAGGTGGAGCCGGCGCTTTCCGCCCATTTTGCGCTGGCCGTGGTCACCGCCTGCAGCGTGATGCTGCCCCGCGTTGTCATCACCGTCGGGGTGCTTAACCCGGTGCTGGCGGTGGACCTGATCGCCCCCCTCGCGCTCATGATGCTACCTGCTGTCTGCTACGGCTTGTGGCAGTGGTTCGCCCGCCGGCCGGCCGACGGCACGGTTGAAGCCCCGCACCTCACCAATCCGCTGAGTCTGGCCACCGCCATCAAGTTCGCGTTGCTCTACGCGCTCATCGGCTTGCTGGTGAAGGCCGCCACCCAGCTCGATCTGCTGCAGAGCGGACTCCTGCCATTGAGCTTCGTCTCGGGTCTCACGGATATGGACGCCATCGCGCTCTCCATGGCCGGCAGCCAGACCGCCGGCCAGGTGCCGCTGCTGCTCGCGACCAAGGCTGTCATTGTCGCCGCCGTGGGCAACTCCCTGCTCAAGGCCGGCCTGGCCATCAGCCTTGGATCACCGGTTTTGCGGCGCGAGGTCGCATTGGTGTTGGGCGCCACCGCCGCCACCGGCATCGCGGCGCTGTGGTTGGGGTGAAAGCGCCGCAGTTCAGATCGCAAACTCGCGCAATCCTGCCGGTTCGGATATCTGCACAATCGTCGGTTCCGCCGCCGCCCAGTCCAGCACGCCCACCAGCAGCCGGTAGTAACGCAGCCCGAAATACGCCACGAGCCAGCGGTCCCCCGCCCGGCGGATGACCTCCATGCCCGTGATGTCGTCGCGGAGCTTGTGCGGCGTCACGTCCGGCCAGCGCAGCGGATTATCCGAGACCACATAGCTCCAGGCGTGGTGGCCGCCAAAAAACAACAGCCAGTCGTCGCCGCGCCGCTGCACGTTGCCCGACTCGCACTGGTTCCACGCCTTGAACCCGTAGGCGATGCCCTCGTCGCGCCAGTGCAGCAGGTCGGACGACGAGGCGCGCGCCACGCAGCCGTTGCCGTCCTTTTTGACCGCGGTGTAATACAGCTGGAACCCGCCGTCGTGCGCGATGACATGCGCGTCGCGGCACGCCGCCCCGCCGCTCACCGGACAGAACGCCCAGCCGTATTCCTCCGGCCGGATGACCGGGCGGTCGCCCGCGCGCTCCCAGTGGAACAGGTCCGTCGAGGTCGCCACCCCGATGCGCTGCGTGTTGTCGGTCGCCACGCCGGTGTAGAACATCCAGTGCCTGCCGCCGTGCGTGACGACATACGGGGCAAAGACGTGGCCGTGATCCCAGCCGCGCCCATCGATGAAGAAGCAGGGCTCGTGCGTTTCCCACGAGACGAAGTCGCGGGTGGTTGCGTGCCCGAAAAACACCTCGTTGCCCGGCAGGCAGCAACTCACCCCCGGGGTGCCGGCGATGTGATACAGGTGCCAGGTGCCGTCCACCTCGTGCAGGCAGAAATCCTTCAGGTAAAACCCCAGCGGGGCGTAGCCGACCTTGAGCCAGTCCTCCTGGTGCTTCCGCTGGCGCGCCGTCGCGTCCCGGTAGCACTTGTAGTCCATGTTTTCGAAGCTCATGGGCCCAAATCCTTAACCACGGATTTCACGGATGGATTTCATTCTTAACCGCCAAGGACGCCAAGCTTCGCGAAGGCAAAAATGCATGGGTGCAACATAGGATACCTTCACGTTACTTCGCGTTCTTCGCGGTTGAATTGGGCATTACCGATCCGTGTCTTTCGTGAAATCCGTGGTCGAATTTCCTCACTTTCACCGCTGCCAACGCTCGTTCAGGACCGGGAATTTCGGGAACGCCGTGTGCGGTTCGTCCTGATACCAGAACGCGGTCGAGGCCACGTCTTCGGTCAGCGGTTGGTAGATGTGGCCGGGCCACCAGCCGAGCGTCTGCACGGTCACCCGCAGGTCCTGGGCAAAGCCGATGCTGTCGAGCACGTGCCAGCGGTAGAGCCCGAAGTAGCGCGGGCCGTCGGCGCTGCCCGTGTGCGCCAGCGGCATGCCGCAAAACGGCGCGTTGAAGGCCTGCTCCACCGGGTCCTTTTTCGGGTCCTTGAAAAAGCCCCACGCGCCGCCGAAGTAGTCCTCGGTGCCGTTGTCGCAGATGGTCGGAAACTCGCCGTCGCCATCGAGGTAGAATTTCACCTCGCCCTCGCCCCACCAGCCGCGCGAGAGCGCCGTCCAGGCCAGATAGGTGCCGACGTAGAGTCCGCGACCCTTGACGCCGTCGAGGATCGTGTGCTCGGGCTTTTCCCGGGTCGTCAGGCTGCGCCGCCACTGCGCGTGAAAATACGCCGCGTCCGCCGGGACCTCGTGGAGCTTGTAGAGCACCTTATAGGCGACAATGCGCACGTCAGTCTTGTTTTCGTTCGTGAGCGTGATCCGTGCATGCTGCCGGAAGGGCATCTGCCAGAAACAGCCGCAGCCGCGGTGCGGGGCCACCACGACGGGCAGCGAGGTGACCTGGTGCGGCTGGGTGTCGAAGCCCATCGCAAAAAAATCCCCGAGCGGCACCTCGACCGACGGCGCGGCCTCCTGGTCCCAATACAGCCGCAGCACGAGGGTGCGGAATTCGTCCGCGCTGGCTGTAATCCAGAATTGGTTGATGCAGCCCGGTCCCTTGATGTCGGCCAGCGTCGCGGTCTCGCCCGCCTTGAGGCTGATGAACGGCCGCACTTTCCACCCACGGCCGAGGTGCATGGCCTGGGCGCTGTGCGCGAGAAAGGGATCATTTGGGTTGGGATCCCATTTCGCCGCCCCACCCTTTTCTCCCGTGGGATTCTCGGCGTTGATCATGCGGGTGACCGCGCCCGTCTGGAACGGCAGCTGTCCGAGCAGGTTTTGCATCGTGGAGGGAGTCATGGTGGTTCAGGGGGAAAAGATTGCTTGCAGGCGGCGTTTGCGGGCCACGGCTTCGGGCAGATAGGTGAGTCCGTCGATCGGGGTGAGCAGCAAACTGGTGCGCCGGCATTGATAACGGCCGCCACCCAGTGGACGCAAGTCCGCCGCCGCCGGCGGCGGGACCGCGGTCCCGGTCTCTGCCGCGAGCAGCAGCGGGCCATGGGTAAAATGCAGCGCGCCGGGGAATTCGGCCGGATATTTTGCCGGCGCGCAGACCAGCGGAATCGGAAACCCGACCCCGAGTTTGTCCTCCATGGCCAGCACGGTCTCCACGACGACAAACCCGTTTTCAATCTGCGCCGGCAACGGCTCCGCCCCGCGCCGCACCACCAATGATTCCGCCGCCACCCCGGGTGGCACAAAGAAGTGCAGCCGCCACGGCGCGACGGTGTCGACCGCGGTGACAGTGTAGTTGATTTGACCGTGGTAGGGATATTCACCCGTCACATGCAGCCCGAGTTGGCCGCCGGGTGCCCGGACGGTGACGGCGCCTTCAAAATAAAACGGCAGCCAGACGTCGTGCGGCGAGGCCGGGTCGGTGAACGCCATGTAGCGCGCAGCGCTGGCCAAACCCTCCGCTCCGCGCATGGAGCAGCACCAGGGCGCCTCGAACCACTTGAACGCCTGCACAAACCGCTCGCCCCGCGTGCCCGTGCAGTGGTCGCAGCCAAAACCGCCATTGGGCCGCTGGTGGTGGCAGATCCCGTTGTGGTAGATGCGGTGCGCCTCCGCAAGGTGGCCGGGCTCGCGCGTCACCTGCCACAGCTGCACCGCCAGCATGAAAGAATCGATGATGGCGCAGGCCTCGGTCCAGTCCGGCCGGCCGAACCAGTTGAAGTTGCCGTGATGCTCCGTGCGCGCCAGGTCGAGGTAGAGGCCGAACCGTTCCTGCACCATTCGCAGGTATTCCGGCCGGGCGTCCACTTCCTGATACCAACGCAGAATGCCGCGCAGCGTCGTGAGCGTGGCGTGGGTCTGCGCACTGAGGGCGATGAGGTCGAGTTGGGCATAGCGCGCGATCATGGTCTCGATCAGCTCGCGCAGCCCGGGAACCGGCTCGATCAGCCAGGCCTGCGTGAGCCCGTCGAGCGTGAAGAACACCGTGCCGATATCCGTCGAAAGTCCCAGCCATGCGCCTTCATTCGCCACGGTGAGACCGGACACCGGCCCGCCCTTGAGTTTGTCGAGCAGGTGATCGGGGTATGCCGCGTAAAGTCCACGGCTGGGCAGCATGAGTCGGGTGACGATATCCACGATCGCGGTCCGGGCGCGGGGATCATTTTTCCAAAGGTAATACTCACACAGGCCGCGCAGCATGGCGTTGTGGCCGCCAATCTGGTTCTCATCCGCGTGACCGGCGGGATGCATGGCCCCGATGTAGCCGCGTTCGTTGCACGCCTCGGGCCAGCGGGCGACAATCTCGCCGGCACGGGGTGCTTCACGGTCCAGGGCCTGCGCATCCAGTGTCAGGCCGAGCAGCGTGCGCCCGACCCAGTCGCCGGGTGCCTCGCGGGCGGTGAAGGCCGTGATCGTCGCCGCAAAAGCGAACTCCGCGTCGTGCAAGCGGCCGAAGTTCAGCTCCAAGCGGCGGCGCAGGTCTCCGGCGGGGGCACTGTCGGCCAAGGCGGTCGCTTGCAGGAGCGTGAAAAGGGCATTCATGGCGGCACGGCTGGGAGCTTGCGGTCAAACAGTCGGACCTTGGAGTTGCGCGCAAGCCCCGAAGGACTGATATTTCAGCCAATGTCCGTGCCCACCACCACTTCTGCAAAAGACCATTCGGCGGCGCCCATGCCCGCGGTCGAGACCTTGGATTGGGGCCGCACGGGCTATGAAGACGCGTATCGCCGGCAGGAAGCCCTGGTCACAAGGCGCATCGCCGGCGAGATCGGTGACACGCTCGTCTTCACCGAGCACGAACCGGTCTTCACCCTCGGCCTGCGCGCCGGGGCGGAAAACCACCTCGTCTGGAGCGCGGAGCAGCTCACCCGCGAGGGCATCGCGGTCGCCAGGACCAACCGGGGGGGCGACATCACCTACCACGGACCGGGACAGATCGTCGGCTACCCCATCGTCTCGCTCGCCACGCACCAGGACCTGCACGCCTACCTGCGCTTCCTCGAGCAGGTCCTGATCAACGGCGTCGGCGCGCTCGGCCTCGCCGCGAGCCGCCGCGAGGGTCTGACCGGCATCTGGCTCGGCACCCGCAAGGTCGCCGCCATCGGCGTCGCCGTGAAGCGCTGGGTCGCCTCCCACGGCTTCGCCCTCAACGTAAACGCCAACCTCGCCCATTTTCAGGGCATTGTGCCCTGCGGCCTCAGCGCCACCGAGGGCACCGTGACCTCCCTGCAGGCCGAACTCGGACACGCACTGGACCTGGCCGAGGTGAAATCCGTGCTCGCTGGCGAATTCCGGACGTTGTGGCCGGAATTTCTCGCCGGCCCGGTGCAGGCATGAACCCGCCGCCCCGCCACGCCGCGACCTCCTTCCAGGTGGCTGGCATTCTGCTGCTCATCGCCGCCGTGTTCGCAGCCTGGGCCAATAGTTTCGCCGGGCCGTTCGTGTTCGACGACCTCCCGTCGCTGCTTGACAACCCGAGCATCCACCAGCTTTCGACCGGCCTCTTTCCTCCGGGTGGCGGTCTCACCGTGAGCGGTCGGCCGGTGTTGAACCTGACCTTTGCACTCAATTATGCCCTGAGCCGCGAGGCCGTGGGGAGTTACCACGCGGTGAATCTGGGCATCCACCTGCTGGCCGCGCTGACGCTCTTTGGCCTGATCAGGCGCACGCTGCGGCTGCCCGCACTCGCGCCCCGCTTCGCCGCCGACGCCGACTGGCTCGCCCTTGCGATCACCCTCCTTTGGGCGGTGCATCCGCTCCAGACCGAATCAGTCACCTACATCGTGCAGCGCGCGGAGTCCCTGGCCGGCCTTTTTTATCTCCTCACACTTTACTGTTTCTCCCGCAGTGCTTCGTCGGCGCATCCGGCGCGCTGGTTCGCGGCGAGCGCCGCAAGCTGCCTCCTCGGCGCACTGACCAAGGAAAGCACCGCCACGGCGCCGCTGCTCGTGCTCCTCTACGACCGCACCTTTGTCAGCGGCTCGTTCCGCGGGGCGTGGTTGCGGCACCGGAGTTTCCATGTGGCGCTCATGACGAACTGGCTGGTGCTCGCCGGTCTGGTGTTCGCAACGGCCAATCGTGGCGGCACCACCGGATTCGGCACGCCGGTCGCGGCATGGCAATACGCGCTGATCCAGTTGCACGCGGTCGCACATTATCTCCGGCTGTCATTCTGGCCCCATCCGCTCGTATTTGATTACGGCCCGTTCCAGGCGGTGCCGGTCTGGCCGGTGGTGGCCGGCGCGGCGTTGGTGGTGCCCGGCGTGCTGTTGACGGCATGGGCGCTCTGGCGTTGCCCGGTGCTCGGCTTTCCGGGCGCGTGGTTCTTCCTGCAACTCGCCCCGAGTTCCAGCCTCGTGCCCATCGCCTCGCAAATCATGGCGGAGCACCGGATCTACCTGGCTCTCGCCGGAGTGGTGACGCTGGCGGTGCTGGCCTTGCGTCGATGCGTGGGAAAGTTTTTCCCGTGGGTCTTCGCGATCCTGGCCCTGGCTTCCCTCTTCGGCACCGTGCAGCGCAACACCGCGTATGCCTCGCCCCTGGACCTCTGGACCCGGACCAGCGATGATTTTCCCTCCAACCCCCGCGCCAATGTAAATCTCGGCCAATGCCTCGCGAACGACAACCGCTGGACCGAAGCCGCCCGGCAATTTGAGGCCGCCCTGGGGCTGCAGCCCAATTATGTCGCGGCCCACTACAACCTCGCCTTGGTCTACACCCAGATGGGCCGGCTGAATGACGCCAGCACCCATTTTGCTTTCGCCCTCCGACTCAACCCAGACCTGGCTGAAGCCGCCTACGATTGGGGCACCGCCCTCGCCAACGCCGGGAGGGCCGCCGAGGCCATCGGAAAATTTCAACACGCCCTGCGGCTCGACCCGGACGATGCCCGCTTTCACTACAACCTGGGAAACGCCCTGGTGACACTCGGGCGTGCGGCGGAGGCCATCCCGCATTACCGAACCGCCGTGCGCCTCGCGCCAATTCACGCCAACGCGCATTTCAATCTTGCCAACGCGCTCTTTGAAGCGGGCCGCGCCGCCGAGGCCGCAACGGAATACGAGACCGTCTTGCGGCTGACTCCGGGCGACCCCGAGGCAACCCGCAGCCTTGCACTCGCCCGGGAGGCAGTCGCTGAAACCGCGGACCGCCGTTGACCGGCTTCCGCCGGAGCCGGAAGATTGCCTCCTCACGTTGCCAACGGTTTTTTTCGGTCCAATCCTGCGCATCGTGGCCGCTCACTTGGATGGTTGGTCCCCTGTGCGGAAACAGTGGACACGATCGTCCCAGCCATTTCCGGATTCTGCCTCAACCAAAGCCGGGGCCGCGTATCCGCGGCGGACACTGTCACGGTCAGGTTCGTGTTGAGCACCAGCCGTTGCAGCCAGTGCGGACACCCCTGCCTTCGTTTACCCAACCGGTCCGCACGCTGCGCGCCAAGGGCCCGGGACAGACGGACACAGGCAGTGTCAAGAACGCTCACTGCGCTGTCCCGTGGCAGTCCGGCACCGGGCGGCTCCAAAAGCAACTTGAGCCGGGGTGCACCGGACGCATACGTCGTTACACGCATGAGTGTGTCCCGTCCCTCCACCACGTTGCTCGCCGCCGGGTTGATTGTGCTCGCCGCAATCCTGGTCTATGGCAACTCGCTCGATGCGCCTTTCGTATTCGATGATGCCCCTGCCATCATCGAGAACCCTTCCATCCGCCGGCTTTCCGCGCTTGGCGCCGTGCTTTCGCCACCCACCACGGCGGGTAGCGCGGCCGGCCGCCCCCTGGTCAACCTCTCCCTTGCCCTTAACTATGCCGCGGGCGGACTCGAACCGCGCGGCTACCACCTCGTCAACCTCGGCCTCCATGCCCTCGCTGCGCTGACCCTTTTTGGCAGCGTGCGCCGCACGCTGCAGCAACCGGTGATGCGCGAAGTCTGCCGGCGCGACGCCCGGCCCCTCGCCACCGTCATCGCGTTGCTCTGGACGACGCATCCACTGCTCACTGAGTCGGTCACCTGCACCGTGCA
>CAJBES010000280.1 GCA_903952145.1 uncultured Opitutaceae bacterium
CACGGATGCGACGCGCTCTACTACGTGCCGGCGCCCGGCAAACGCGGCGCGCTCTACCGCGACTGGATGGTGATGCTGATCTGCCGGCCCTTTTTCCCGCGGCTTGTCCTGCACTTTCACAACGGCGGCCTCGCCGACTGGCTCGCCGTTCGCGCCACCGCCCCCGAGCGCTGGCTCACCCGCTGGCTGCTGGGCCGCGCCAGTCTGTCAATCGTGCTCACCCCGTCGCTCCGCCGCGACGCCGAGTTGCTCCGCCCGCGCCGGATTGAAGTCGTGTCCAACGGCATCGCCGATCCAAATCCCGAAGGCACGGCACCGCAACGTAGCCCTGCCGATTCCTGCCAAGTGCTGTTTCTCGGCCTCTGCTCCGAGGAAAAAGGCCTCTTCGCCACTGCCGAGGCGGTGCTCGCCGCCAACGATGCCGCCGGGAGAACTGCATTCCGCCTTACCGCCGCAGGGAGTTTTCCCGACGCCGCCACCGCGCAACGTTTTGCCGAGCTGACCCGGGCCCACCCTGACGCGATACGCCACGCCGGTTTTGTTCGCGGTGAGGCCAAGAACGAGCTACTGAGACGCAGCCACTGCCTGTGCCTGCCGACGCGTTACCCACATGAAGGCCAGCCACTGGTTTTATTGGAGGCGCTCGCTTTCGATCTGCCTATCATCGCCACAGGGTGGCATGGGATAACCGATACCTTATCGGGCACAACCGCGATCTGCGTGCCAAGGAATGACCGCCAAGCACTGGTCTCTGCCCTGCAAACGGTGGCCCGTCATCCGCCGCTCGCAAGCGGTGCCCGCGCCCTGTTCCGACAACACTACACCCGGGAAGTCCACCTGCAGCGCATGGCCCGCACCCTGCGCGATCTATAACCGGCGATAGATCTGCTCCCAACGCGCCGCGATTTCATCGCAGTAGATTGCGCTCCCGCAAATTTTGACCGGATCGAATCTCGGAGGATCGATCAGCCAGGCCGAAATCAGGTGCGCCAAGGCTCCCGGGTCTCCGTCCCGGTAAAGCGCCCCGTTTATCTCTGGTCGGATTATATCCGCTGCGCCACCGCTACCTGCCGCCAGCACCGGCACGCCTGCAGCCAGAGCCTCCAACATCGCTATGGAAAAAGCCTCGTTGCGCGACGCGACGACCAAGGCATCGATTTCGCGAAGCAATCCGGCCGCAGATGGTTCCGCCCCACGAAAACGCACCCGGCCATCCAGCTGTTTGGTTTTGGCCAAGGTTTCCAGTTCACGCAAATAATCGGTCTCGCCGGAGCCGATGTGGACAAAACTCACGCAATTCCGCTGTGCCACCGGGAGCTGCCCGATCGCCTCGATGATCTGTTCCCACCGTTTAAACCGCACTAGGCCGCCCGCGCCCCCGAGGCGCAGTTGGCCGGGCGCAGGTTGCCGCGTGACCGGCGTCATCCGCGGCACGCAACCCGGCACGCATTGTTCCCAATCGGTTCCGGGCATCGCATAGTAGCTCCGCATGGCCGGGCTGAGCCAATACAGTTGCGTTCCCAGGCGTCGGGCCGCCCAACGGTAAAACCAACGTTGTCGACCATAACAGTGCACGCTCACCACGATGCGTCGCTCGCCCAGGAAATACAGCCACAGCCCCACCAGCAATCCGGCGCGCGAGTGTCCGTGAAAAATCCTGCCATTGCCCCGGTGCAACCAGCGACGAATGCGCCACGCCACGACGAAAGCCCGCACAGCGTTGCGCACACTGATCCGCTCGCCCTGGACCTGCGGGCCACGCCAGACCTTGGGCCCCGCAGGCGAGGCCATCTGCAGCCCCCGCGCGCCTCCGAGGATGACACCGAACCGCTGTGCGCCTTGTAGATTTCGCACCAAGGCGTGAATCCCCCCGCCATCTTCAGCGTAGCCGGTGTAGTGCAGACAGGTGTGCTTCTTGGAACGCGCCATCGGGTATCCTGCACCTCAACCGGTAATGCTCTTGTTCGCAACTCCGCGATCATGACCCATCGGGACGTTTGACGGCGGGCCCTTTCTCCCGCGGAATCGGCGCACTTTCATGTTCTCCTCGCTACAGCAAGTCCGGGCCCGGTTGGTGCCGATAATTTCCGGCCAGGCGCTCGGTCTGCTCTGTGGCATAATCGGCGTGAGGTTGACCTCGTCGCTCGTGGCACCCGCGGATTACGGACGTTACGGGGTGTTCTTGAGTTTCACCACTCTGGGCATGTGGGTCGTGCACGCTGGATTGATCAAATATGTCAGCCGACATTGGGCGGCCGCACCGGCCAAGGCGCATCTCCTGCGTGCCATCCTCCGGCAGTGGCAGCGGAAGCTCCCGTGGCTGACCTTGGGCGCGATCGGCGCATCAGTGGCAATCGGCCGCCTGACCTCCCTCTCACCCTGGATCATGCTGGCCCCGCTCTTTCTCGTGATCAGCCTCCTCTCGCTCGCCGCCCTGGCCCAGGCCGCGTTGCAAGCTGCACGAGAACACTGGCGGGACTTTAGCGTGTCGGCGACCGGCTCGGTAAGCCGCACTTTCGCCCCATTGCTGCTGTTTCTGGCACTCGGCAGTGCCGCCGGTCTCTATCTTGGTTTTTGCCTGCATGCCGTGCTCACGCTGATCGCCGGCAGCGTGATGATGCGCCGGCACTTGAAACCGTCAGCAACAGCCGCCGGGAGCCAACCGGTCGTGGACCAGATTTACACCGGCCCTTTGTTCACTTTCCTCTCCCTTGCAGGTTGGGTGCTGGCGGGCACAAATCGGTGGATCACAGCATCATTCTTTGGCGATGTGCAGGCGGGGTATTTCATGCTCGCGAGCAACATGGTGATCATCGTTCCCAGCTTGATCGGCACCAGCGTGCTGCAACTTTTTCAACCGGATTTGTTCAGGATGGGCGACCATGACACCGCCGATTCGCTTCGCCCGCTGGCCCGGCGGGTTGATCAGGTGGCGGCAGGTTTCTGCGGCACTAGTCTGTTGGGCGTGCTGGCCCTGCATGCCGTGATGCCGTGGCTGGTCGGTCCCCTCGTGCACAAGACCTACCTTGCCGCTTTGATCTGGATCATCCCGGTGGGGTGCTTCGGCGTCGCGACGATGACGGGGCACTATTATCAAATCATGCTGATGGCTGCACGGAGGGAACGGGCCTGCGCACCCGTGGATATCACTACCGCCAGCATATTCATCGCAGGCAGCACGCTGGCTGCGCTTGGCGGGCAGACCGCCTTCATGCACTGGCTCATGCTCACGCCCGCGATTCCCTGGTTGGTCACGCGCCCCCTCGCCCGCCGGTATTATTTCAAACCGGCTTGAGCCCGTAGGCACGCAGCGGACCGGTGAAAAACAGTCGGCCGAACTCTGCCGCTAGCTGCGGCTGCTGCCCTGCCGCGACAGCCAGAATGCGAAACGCATGCACCAGCCGCCCCGACGTGCGCGATAGCGAGAGCATCTTGCGCGCAAAATAAACCGCCAGCAGAGGAAACCGCTCCTGCAGGCAACGGCGCGCAAAAAAACCGTATTGCACGTCACGTTGCGGTGGTGCGCTCAGACAGGGCTGAAGCTCGGCCATGAGTTCTGCCAACCCCTCGGGACGTCCCGCGCGGCGCCGCGCCGTGATCAACCGGATGATGCAGGCGTTCAGAGTCTGGCTGTCATGACGCTGGACCGTGGTCTGTTCGCGATGCTTTCGGTATTGGCCCAGTTCTGTCGCCAAGGCCCGCGTGGGCATCGTATCCACGATGCGTGTAAACATGTCGTAATCCGGCGCCGCGGAAAAGCACTCCCGATAAGGATAACGCAGCAGCACTTCACGCCATCCGGTGATGGTCGGTGTTACAACCGGCATGTCGAAGTTGCTGAAAACCCGGTGCTCCCTTTCCGTCAACAGGGTGAACTGACGCCCAGTCACCCGGCCGGCATCATCAATGGTCTGCGCCGCACTGGCCACGAGACCGAGCTGCGGATTTGCCCGCAACGCCGCTACTTGTTCCGCCAGGCGCCCGGGTAGTGCAATGTCGTCGTAATCTAGCAGTGCCACAAATTCGCTCCGGGCTGCGTTCATGCCTGCATTATGTCCGCGGGCGATGCCGGTATTTTCGCCCTGCGGCAGCCAACGCAGCCGGGGATCGCGCCCCATCTCGCCCAAATCCACCGGCGTCATGCCCGACCCATTGTCAACGAAAACCAACTCAAGATCGCGAAGCGTCTGCGTCAGTATGCTCTGCACCGCCGGGCGTAAATACGGCGTATCGCGGTGGCTGACCATGAGCACGGAAACCAGGGGCATACGCCGATGCAAGCAACCCCGGGCTGCGGCGCAAGTGCCGCCTGCCACGTTTCAGGCTCGTTTTGGCTGGCAGCTTTGTCATGCGTTGGGCCCAACTCGTATGACTCTTCCCCCACTCTGGCGCAACCGGCTGATCACCGTTGGCGCTGCAGCGCTGGCGCTGTGGCTGGGAGCCAAGCTGGCCGAGCAGGCATATTTCTGGCCCATCCTCATCACCGGGACCCTCAGCCTTCTGTCCTTGCGCCGTTTGCTCGCCCTGCCGGTGGAAGGTCTGTTGCTGGGATTGGCGCTATTCGGCTACCTAGCCGGCAACCGGGGCTTCGCCCAGATCTCACTGGCAGGCAATTTTCCTCTCCTTCCTGCCGAATTTGTGCTGCTAATTGGGGGCCTGATATTAGGGATGCAAAGCGCTTTCGGCCGGCAAGGCATTGTCCAGCGGGACGCATTGAATTTAGCCATAGCAATTTGGATTGGCGTGGGGTCAGTTCGATTGGGCTTCGATTTGAAGGCCTACGGATTCAGCGCAATGCGTGATTTTGCCTTGGTCTATTATGCCGCTTTCTTTTTCCTGGCACAATACGCCGCGCGTGATGATCGCACCGAGCGCTGGCTGCAGGGCTGCCTGCTGGCCGGATTTGCCGCGATGCTGGTGCTCTATCCGCTTGTTGATCACTTCGCGGATTTTTTCCTCAGCACCCTGACACTCCGTGGTAGCCCTTTGATTTTTTTCAAAGGCGACTTGGTTGGCACAATGCTCATGGCGGGTGGGGTTTTGGTCTATATGCGCCTTGAATCCTACCATCGCCCGCTCGCCACCGTCGCTAGTCTGGTGTTGATCGGGGCCGGGCTCACCACCAACAACCGGGCGTCGCTCGTCGGGTTGTTCACCGTCACTCTGCTGCTGCTGCTCGGACGGCGCTGGAAATTCGCCGCTACTCAAGCGACGGCGGCAGTAGTGGCCGGCATCGCCATTCTATTTATTGCCAATCTGACCAACCTCTCCTGGCGGCAAACGCCGCTCTTCGGCGTTTATGAGCGAGTCGCATCGCTAACCGATCCCCTTGGCCAACAGCGCTATTCCGGCGAAGATACCTACAACAAGGGTGACAATAATCGCTTTCGCGCAGTCTGGTGGCGGACTGTCTTTGACGAAACCATCGGGGGTAATCCCGTGTTCGGTCTCGGATTTGGCACTGATCTGGCAGCAGGTTTTATCCGCGAATATTACCCTGAACAGAGCGATGAGTTCGATGCTCGCAGCCCGCATAACGTCATGCTTACCACGTTTGGTCGCACCGGAATTGTTGGGTTGGTCCCGTTGCTACTGATTTCAGGACTTCTTGCCCAACGCGTGATTGGCGCAGCTCGCTCAGGCAAACCCACTTTGGGCCTCTGGTGTGCGGCTTGGGTTATCCTCGTCAGCGCCTGTTTCGGCGTCGTCTTGGAGGGGCCCATGGGCGCCGTGATGTTTTGGTCAATCCTAGGTCTCGCCCATGGCCGAGACTCCTTGAACAGCCAATCTGACATCACGGTCACACCGCCCTTGCACGCTGGGCCGAAAACCACTTCAGCTTAAGGGCATCCGTGAAACTCGCCCCGCCCATCGACTATCTGAGCATCTTCAAGACGACCACGCGCGGACGTTGGGACCTGCTGACCCCTTTCGCCCTGGCCGTGTTGAGCCTTTTCGGGGTGTTTTTCATCTATAGCGCCCAGCTCTCCGTGCACGGCGACAACTGGATCGCCCAACTGGTCTGGCTCACGGCCGGGGCCCTGGTCTACGTGGCGGTTTCCCTGATTGATTACCGCTTCTGGCTGAGCGTGGCGCACTGGTTTTACCTCGTGGCCCTGTTGCCCCTGCTGCTGGTCCTGCTGCCAGGCATCGGCAGCGAGCGCTATGGTGCCACGCGCTGGCTGGATTTCGGGTTTTTCGCCTTCCAACCCTCTGAAACTGCCAAGGTTGCGGTGCTCCTCATCACCGCCAGCCTGCTCATTCGCTCGGAAATCGGCACCGTGCGCCAGTCGCTCGGGGTGTTGGGGAAATTGGCCCTTGCGGTGGGTGTGCCGATGGTGCTTATCCTGCTCCAGCCGGACTTGAAGTCGGCCATTGTGCTGCCCCCGATGGTGTTTTCCATGCTCTACGTGTCCAAGTTGTCGTCCCGCTTCTTCGCCGGGGCGCTGGGCGCGTTCCTTTTGGTCATAACCATCGTTGCATGGGATACTTGGCGCTATGCCGCGTTCATGGAGGCGCACGGCTATTCCTACATCGCCGACCGCGGGAAATACGACCCGCACTCGCTCGTGCCGCTGCACGACTACCAGCGCAACCGCATCATTTCTTTCGTGGCGCCCGACAAGATCGACCCCATGGGCATCGGTTGGAACCAGCGCCAGTCGCTCATCTCGGTCGGCAGCGGCGGCCTCACCGGCAAGGGCTGGACGGAGGGCACGCAGGCGCAACTCGGCTACCTGCCGCGCTCGGTCGCACACAACGATTTTATCTTCTCGGTCATCGCCGAGGAGAAAGGTTTTCTGGGAAGCTTAACGGTCCTGGGCCTGTTTGGGATAGTGCTGTTCAACGGCATCCGCATTGCCGGTCTCGCAAGGGACCGCCTCGGCACCGTGATCGCCATCGGCGTCACGGTGCTGTTCGCCGTGCATGTGTTTGTGAACATCGCCATGACCATCGGGTTCGTGCCCATCACGGGCATACCACTTCCCTTCATCAGCTACGGTGGCTCCTTCGTGCTCAGTTGCTGCTTGCTGCAAGGACTGGTCCAGAGCGTCTGGCGCTTCAGGAAGGATTTCGCATGAAATCACTTCTTCGCGCCATCGACCGCCCTGCCGGAATTTCCTGCGCCGCAACC
>CAJBES010000281.1 GCA_903952145.1 uncultured Opitutaceae bacterium
CATGGCGCGATACCCGGCGGATCGGGAGGGACGTCTTTTACTGGCGCAACTGTATGCCGATAATCAGCGCGAAGATCTTGCCAAAGAATTACTAAAGAAAGGACTTGAATATCACCCGACTGATCCCGAATACGCCCGGGTTCTGTTCGCCTACCTGCTCAGTGTGCAAGCGGATGAAGAGGTGATCAGGCTGGGCGAAGCAATCCAACGGTCACCGGCTGGAGGGTCCACTCCTTTGGGCGGGGTCGCACGCTTCGGCGTGGCCACCGCGTGCTATCACCGGGGTTACTTTGACCGCGCTGAAGGTTACCTTGCCGCACCCGATCTCCGGGCGACCCAGAAGGGTCGCCTGCTGGAGGCAAAAATCCAGTGGGAACGCGGATACCCCGAGTTGGCACTGCATCAACTCCGCACCCTCGCGGAGGATTTTCCCGGCGACGATGAGATTTACATCCAACTCTCCGCCTACTTGCGGCAAAACCGGCACTTTGACGAAGCCCACCAGCTGACCTTGGTTTTTCAAATGGCGCGGCCGGATTCAGCCCAACCCCGCATCGATTTGCTCCACGATTATGCGCGTGCAGTCAACACCGCGGCCCTCCGGCAGACGGCCGCAGAGATTCTGCGGCTCTTCTCCCGCGATGAAAGGAACCTCCTGGCTTTGGGCGATTTTGCTGCGACCACGGGCCAACCCGCTCTCGCCCGACAGGTCCGGGCCCGATTGACCGCCGGCAGTCGCTCCGGAGAGAGCGCCGCCTTGCTCACCATGGAAGCTCTGATCGTCGCCAAAGAATATCCGGCGGCACTGGCCTTGGCGGAGGAACTGGCGGGACAGACCCCGCCCCTCAGCCCCCGTCTGCAAAATCTCAGCCAGGGGCTTGGGGCCATCGCCCACTACGGCAATAACGACCCCGAAGCCGGCCGGCTGGCGCTCAGCCGCTTCGTGGCCGGGGCCAACTTGCGCGCCGGCAATCTGCTCGCGATCGCCAACCGTCTCCGGGAGGTGGGCGCCCGGCCTCAGGCCAGGGACCTGCTGGCCCGTGCCGCTGTCACCGATCCGGGCAACCAACCCGTGCTCAGCCGGCTGATCGAGTTGGAAATTGTGCAGGGTGATTTCGAGGCCCTGCCCGCCCATCTGCTGCACCTGCTCGCGATGCGGAAACCTTCCCGTGACCTCCTCGCGCGCGCCGGCGGCCTCCTTGGCAGCGACCGGTTCATCTTCTCACGCGAACGGTTCGCCGCACTCGATGCCATCAAGGCGCACCTCGCCCTCCCCGTTAAGCCGACCCGCCGCGGGTGCAGCAGCCCGGCGAGTGCGGACCGCCACCAATAAGTCGAACCGGCAGGGCGGTTATTTCACCTCCGCGAAGCGTGCAGCGAACAGGCTAACGCAGGATCGCCGCCAGGTCGCGCAGCAGGCGTTCGTTCTGGGCGCTCGTGCCCACCGTCACCCGCACCCACTCGGGCAGGCCGTAGGATTTGACCGGACGCACGATCACGCCGCGCCGTTGCAAGGCATCGAACACGCGGTTACCGTCCCCCACCCGCACCAGAATGAAATTGCCCACGCTGGGCACGAACTCGAGCCCCAGCCGCCCGAACCCCGCGCCAAGTTGCGCCATGCCCGCGTGGTTTTCCCGCCGGCAGCGCGCTGTGAATTCGCGGTCGTCGAGCGCGGCGACCGCCGCCGCCTGACCGATGGCATTCACGTTGAAAGGCTGGCGCACCCGGTTCAGGAGCGCCGCCATATCGGCGCTGGCGTAACCGTAACCGATCCGGAGCGCCGCCAGGCCGTAGATCTTGGAGAAGGTCCGCAAACAGATCATATTCCGCCCCTCGGCAATCAGCGGACGCAGGTCCGGAGGTGACTCAAGATATTCCGCATAGGCCTCGTCGAACACGCAAACGACATGGTCCGGCAGGCCACGGGCAAAAGCGAGCAGTTCGGCTTCAGTGTTGGCCGTGCCCGTCGGGTTATTGGGGCTCGGCACAAAGACCAGCCGTGTCCGCGGTGTGATGGCGGCCGCGAGGTTGGCCAGCACATGGCAGTGGTTGACGAGGGGCACCTCCACGGCTTTCGCGCCAAAAAGCAGCGTGACCAGCTTGTAGACGACAAAGGCGGGATTCCCCATCACGACCTCATCGCCCGGGCGTAAAAACACATGCCCCAACAGCTCAATGAGCTCGTTCGACCCGTTGCCGATGACAAACTGCTCCGGCTTCAGGCCCCATACTTCCGCCAATTTGCGTCGCAGCACAAAGCCGCCGCCGTCCGGATAGAGTTCACCTTGGGCCAGCGCGACGTGGGCCGCCGCGAGCGCCTTGGGTGAGGGGCCAAACGGATTCTCGTTGGAGGCCAGCTTGATGATGCCGGCAGGGTCCAGGCCGAGCTCACGCGCCACCTCTTCAATGGGTTTCCCCGGTTCGTAAACCGGCTGCGTGCGCACTTCAGGTTTCGCGAGAGACTCGAGGTTCATGCCCCGAGTGGAACACGGAACGTTGCCGGTGCCCAAGCCTATTTCTCCCGCGGTCAGCGGCGGCTTGGGACCCGCACCACCTGCATGCCCGCCGAACGCGCGGCTTGGATGCCCAGTTCCGCATCCTCGAACACGAGGCAGCGTCCGGGAGCCACGCCCAAGAGTTTTGCGGCCAGGAGAAACATGTCCGGCGCCGGCTTGCAGTGCACCACATCGTCGGCTGTCACCACGGCGCGGAAGAGCGCCGCCAAGCCCGCCACTTCGAGCGAACGCTGTACAACCGGCCGCGGGCCGCCCGAGGCCACCGCCAGCGGATGCGTCGCGGCCATGCGCCGCGCAAACGCGACCACAGGCTCAATCAGCCGCACCTGACTCTGCAACTCGGTAAAAATGGCTTCCTTGTGGTGAAACACGGCGTCCGGATCGAGCTGCAACCCGTAGCGCTCGCCGAACAGCTCGGCCACCCGGCGCGTCGGCGTCCCGCCGAGGGCATAAAAATAGTCCTCGTCCAGCGCGTGCGGCAGACCGGCCGTGCGCATCGCCGCATCCCACGCCTGGAAATGCAGGGGCATGGTGTCCAGCAGCGTGCCGTCGAGGTCAAAGATGTAGCCGTCAAAATCGCCGGCGGGAATGTCGAGCTTCATGTGGAGCGGGCACCACACCGGGCCGCCGCCATGCTGGCAACAGGAGTTTTTGGCGACCGGCGTGACAGGCCTGGTTCCGCGAGCCTCGCCCGGGTGTGCTCAGCGGGAAGGCGGGATCGGATTGTCGGCTGCCGCCGCGAACCAACGCCGCTTGAACCAAAAGGCGACATGCACGAGTCCGATCAAGGCAGGAACCTCGATCAGCGGCCCCACCACGGCGGCGAAGGCCACGCCGGAGTTAAGCCCAAAAACGGCGATGGCCACGGCGATCGCCAGTTCGAAGTTGTTCCCCGCCGAGGTGAACGCGAGCGAGGCGGAGCGCGGATAATCCGCCCCCAGTTTTTTCGCCATGAGAAAACTCACGAGGAACATGATCGCGAAGTAGAGGCAGAGCGGGAGGGCGATGCGCAGGACATCGAGCGGGAGCTGCACGATCGCCTCACCCTTGAAGGTGAACATCACCACGATCGTAAAGAGGAGGGCGCTCAGCGTGAGCGGCGAGATGCGCGGGATGAACACCCGCTCATACCAGTCCTCGCCCTTCAGCGGCACGAGCAGCACCCGGCTCAGCACCCCGGCGGCAAAGGGGATGCCAAGGTAGATCATCACGCTCCAAAAGATGTCACTCATCACCACGGGCACGACCACACCGGCCAGGCCAAAGTAGGGCGGCAGCACCGTGATGAAAAGCCAGGCATAGAAACTGTAGAACAAAATCTGCGCGATGCTGTTGAGTGCGACCAGTCCCGCCGCGTATTCCCGGCTGCCCCTGGCGAGTTCGTTCCACACGAGCACCATCGCGATGCACCGGGCAATGCCGACCAGAATGAGGCCGACCATGTAGTCCGGGTGATCGCGCAACAACAGCACGGCGAGCAGGAACATGAGGACCGGTCCGACCACCCAGTTCTGCACCAGTGAGAGGGTGAGGATGCGGGTGTCCGCGAAGACCTTGGGGAGCTGGCCATACTTCACCTTCGCCAGTGGCGGATACATCATGAGGATCAGGCCGACGGCGATGGGCAGATTCGTGGTCCCGACGGTCATGGGCGCGAAAAACGCCTCGGGGTCCGTGAGCACAAAGTGGCCCAGGGCCACGCCCAGCCCCATGGCGGCGAAAATCCAGACCGTGAGATAACGGTCGAGAAAGGACATGCTTTTTGCGACGGAGTCGGACTGGGGGGCGGTATTCGCTGGTGCTTTCATGATGAATCTGGTTGATCAGCGACAGGCAGCCAGTCAGGGCTGCCGGACGCCCTAGAGGTCCCGCTCGTCGGCTTGGCGCTAAGCCCTCCGAAACCGCCCAGCACGACCCGTCGGATTGGCTCGCCGGTGGCCAGATGCTTTATGCGCGGCTCATCCTGCCTCCTCTGCCTGATCTCGAAATGGCGCGGCTTTTTACCGGGCTTTGGCGGGAGCGTTTCGTAAACGTAAGTCGTCATGGCGCTCGTCGGGCTGTCAGTTGAGGACTGCGGTTTGAAAAAGCTGGCGGAGTTTTTCCGGGCCAACGGGTTCCTCCGCCACCCAGGGCACGATGGCGGTGCGCTTGGAGAGCCGGTCGGCCACTTCGCGGATGTAAGGCAGTTCGTTGCGACCGCGCGCCACGAGCAGCGGATCGCGCGAGCCGCTTTCAGCGAAGCTCTGGTTGATGACCCACGCGAACGGCTCGATTTGCGCCCGCCGCAAGTCGGCTTGCAGCGCCGCGGCCTCGTGCACCGGCGTGGCTTCGGGCAGCGTCACGACCAGCACGCGGGTGAACTCGGCGTCGCGCAGCCGGGGCAACAATTGGCGCACTTCCTCCGACAGATCGCTCGTCTTGCGCGCGATTTCGCGATGATAGGACTCCGTGGCGTCGAGGAGCAGCAAAGTGTGTCCGGTCGGCGCGGTGTCGAGCACCACGAAGGCGTCCTTGCCCTGCGCCACCGTGCGGGCAAAGGCGCGGAACACGGCAATCTCCTCGGTGCAGGGCGAACGGAGATCCTCTTCAAGCAGGGCCCGCCCGCTGGCGTCGAGACTCTTGCCGGCGGTGCTCATCACCTGCCCGACGTAGGCGCGCGTCTCGGCCTGCGGGTCAATCCGGCTGACATCCAATCCCTCAATCTGCCCTGCGGCCGCGGCCACATGTGCCGCCGGATCGGTCGTACTGAGTTGCACCTTGTGTCCGCGCCTCGCCAGTTCCGTCGCGATCGCGGCGGCGACGGTCGTCTTGCCCACCCCACCCTTGCCCATAGTCATGATGAGGCCCCGGCCGGCTTGGACAAAGTCGTCCACCAAGTCATTCAGCGATTCCAGCGCAGGCAACGCGGGACGCGGCCCGTTTTCCGCCGGCGCTTCGGCCGCGTTGTTCTGTGCAAGCGCCCGCAGCGCCGGTAGGCCGAGCAGATTGTGTGCGCGCAACGGCACCTCGGTTACCGGCAGGCTCGCGAGGAAGGTCGCACTCGCCGTCAACGCCTTCGCTCCCCGACTTGCCAGCGCCATCGCCACCGGGTCGGAGTCCGAGACTTTGAACAGCCCGTTCAGGATGAGCCTTTGGTTGCGCACGCCGATGGCGGCGAGTTCACCACTGGTGCGCTCGGCCTCGGCGAGCGCGGCCGGTTGCGCGCGACTCACCAGCACCAGCGTCGTGCGCTGGCCATCGGCGAGGGCCGCGACGGCGTTCTCGTAAATCACCCGCTGCTTCTGCAAACCCGCCAACGGCCCGAGACAGGAATTGCCGGTGGTGTTGGTGCCGAGAAAGCCGGTCCACGCCGTGGGCAGAGTAATCAACCGCAACGTGTGCCCGGTCGGCGCCGTGTCGAAGAGGACGTGATCGAATTCGGCGGTGGCCTCAGGCTGGCCGAGCAGCCGCGAGAATTCATCGAAGGCCGCGATCTCCATCGTGCAGGCGCCGGAGAGTTGCTCCTCCATGCCGCGCACGATCGCGTCCGGCAGTTTGCCGCGATACGGGCCGACAAGCTTTTCGCGATAAGCCGCCGCGGCCGCCGTCGGATCGATGTTCAACGCCAGGAGATTCGGCACGCCGGGAATCGGCGTGGGCGCCGAGGTCAACTGCTGGCCCAGCACCTCATCAAGATTGGACGCCGGGTCGGTGCTCACCAGCAACACGCGCCGGCCCCGGTCGGCCAAGGCAATGGCGGAAGCGCAGGCCAGCGAGGTTTTGCCGACACCGCCCTTGCCGGTGAAGAACAGGAAACGTGGCGGTGCGGCGAGCAACGTCGCCAGCCCCTGCGGACGGGAAGGGGTGGTGGCGACAGAATTCATCTTGGTGTGCGCCGGTTCAGCCGCAGCAGCGTTTGCCGGCGGCAGGACTGGCTGCGGCGTCGCCGCCGCAGCAACCGCCTGCGGAGTTCTCTTCACGGTCGCCACCGCAGCAGCCAGAGGCTTCGGCCGGTGTCACGGGGATCAGCCGGACAGCCAGGCGGAGGATGGACTGGTGCGGTGCGTCCTTGACGCGTTTCGCGAGGTCAACCGCCGCGGCCATGTCATCCGTGCTCACACCGAGCTTTTCAGCCTCGCGCACATGGTAATGCAGGCAGGGTTCACAGTTCGACGCCACCGCCGCACCGATCGCGATGAGCTCGGCCACCGCCGGGGTCACGAGACCCGCCGCTTCGGCCGCAAGCCCGGCAGCGGTCGCCAGTTCGATCCGGGTGGGATACGCTCCGCTGGCGATCATTTCATCCCCGGCGAACACGAGCGGCAACGCTGTTTCACCCCGGGTGGTGAGCGCGGCTTTGACGGCCTCATTCTCCACGAACGCAGCCGGGGTTTGCGACAGGCTGTGTCGGACGACCGTGACGCCGCGCTCCTGCAGCCATTTTAGGTCGGCGGCAAATTGCACGAGTTTCGGGTCCACTTCGGGTCCGCATACGCCGCTGGAACAGCACATGGCGGGATCATAGATGGTGATGGTTTTCATAAAAAAAGGGAGATGAGGTCAGCAGCAGGCTGGTTTGGGCATGGACTTCAGGGCATCGCGCCGGCCGTCGGCGTAGGACTCGAAGGCGCGCCGGATCTCGTCGCGCACGCGACGGAACACCGCCAGCTTCTCCTCCTCGGTGCCGGTCGCATGCGCCGGGTCGTCGAAGGGCCAGTGGTGGCGGTTCACCTGGCCGGGAAACATCGGACAGGCCTGGTCGGCGTTGCCACAGACGGTGATCACCGTTTCGACCTTCGCCGAGAGGAATTCGTTCATGTGCTTCGACGTGTGCGCGGAGATGTCGATGCCGATCTCCTGCATCACCCGGATGCCCAGCGGATGCACATAACCGGCGGGTTTGGAGCCGGCGCTGGCGACCGTGAGGATGTCGCCCGCGGCGGCGCGGAGGACGCCCTCGGCGAGATGCGAGCGACACGAGTTGCCGGTGCAAAGGATGAGGATGGTGGGTTTGGTCGTGGCCATGGGAGAAGATGGGTCAGCAACGGGCCCCGGTTGCGCAGCCGCAGGGGCTGGTTTCGGCGAACTTCGGCGCAAGTTTTTTCCGCCGCGCCAGGTCGGCGCGAAACACGGCATTGTCCTGCGCACAGTCCTGCAGGCAGGCGAGATTGGCCCGGAGCTCCCGGTCGGGCTTAGCGGGCAGCGCATAGACCATCCAGTTGCCCTGCCGCTCGCACTCGACGAGCCCGCGCCCGCGCAGGTAGCCCAGATGCTTGGAAATTTTCACCTGCGGTTCCCGCAGGATTTCCTGGAAGTGGCACACGCAGAGCGGCCCCTGCGCCAGCACGTGCAGCAGACGCAACCGCGTGAGGTCGCATAGACATTCGTAGATTTTGACCAGTTCCACACCGGCCTTCATATTCCTGTACAGGAATATGAAGCAAGCTTCAAACCGGCCCGTCACGCGATTGTGACGCGGCCTGATTCACCAGGTCGAAAACAGCAGCCACCCGCCGGCCAGCAGCACGAGCACACCGCAGGCGCGGCGCAGCCATTTCGCCCCGGGCGTGCCGTTTTGCCAGTCGAGCCAGCGCTGTACCCAGGTGCTCGACACCCCGGCGAGGCCGATCACCGCACAGTGGCCGAGACCGAACAGCAGGAGCACGGCGAAGGCGAAGACGGGGGCCGTCTGCGCCATCCCGAAGGTCACACCAAGCACCGGCGCCATGAACCCGAAGGTGCACGGCCCCAGCGCCACGCCGAAGATGAACCCGAAGAGAAACGCGCCCAGCGCCCCGCGGCGCGGCTGCCCCGGCACCGGGCGCCAGGCCTCGGGCAGGGGCAGCACGTCCAGCAGATACAGGCCGAACACGAAGAAGACAGCCGCAACAGCGTAGTTCCCCCAAACCCCCAGGTCGCCCAACATGCGGCCGGCCGCCGCCGTGAGCACGCCGATGAGCGCGATCGAGAGCAGAATCCCCACGGCAAAAAGCACCGCCAGTCCCGCGGCACGACGCGGTCGGACCGGTCCTCCGCCCTGCAGGTAGCCGACGATCAGCGGAATGCTGGCCAGATGGCAGGGACTGAGCACGATGCTGAGCACGCCCCAGGCAAAGGCCGCCGCCAGCGCGACGGCCGGTGCCCCGGCCATGGCGTCGGTCAGTCCGGAAAAGATTGCCTCCAGACTCATGCCTTCCGGTCTCCGTCGGCCGGCTTTGGGGGCATGCTCAGTTCAACCCCGAGCTCCTTGAACTTGGCGAGAATCGCCTCCTTCGACCAATAGCCTTCGTGACGGAAGAGCTCCTGGCCGGTGGCATCGTAGAAAATCTGCGTGGGGATGAGCCGGATGCCGTATTGGCTTCCGGCAGCGCGGTTCTCCCATACGTCAATGAACACCACTTCGAGCCGGCCGGCGTATTCGGTGGTGAGCGCCGCCAGCACCGGGACCATTTGCTTGCACGGGATGCATTTTTTCGCCCCGAGATCGACAAGGCGGGGCAAGGGTGCGGCCACAGCGGCGCGGGCGGTGACGCCGAGGCACAAGCACAGGAGGGCAATGGCGGGGAGTTTCATGATTCTGTCGGATTGGGCAGGAGGGCTGCAACGCGACGGACGACCGTCTGCACCGCATCCGCAGTGGCCGGGGTCTTGCCTTTTATGAAACCGAGATCGGTGACGCGCACGTGCTTCACATTGGTGAAGCCGGCGAGTTCCAAGGTCTTTTTTGCGCAGTCGTGCGGGCAGCCGTCGATGGCGATCAGCACGGGCGCAGCGGCGGCGTTGGCCATCAGGCCGCTCACACGGCCACCGATGCCGGCGAGGCAGGACATCCAGGCCTTGTCGGCGGCGTCGAGCCGGCGGGCGGCGTGATCGGCGATCTCGCCGACGTCAGCCGAACCGGAGCAGGGATAAACCAGGGCGGGTTTCGCGGGTTCGGCTTCAGCCGAACCGCAACTGCAGGCGCAGATTTGCGTTTGCATGGGTCCGGATTCAGGCGAGCAGTTTTTTCATTTCGTCGGGCGAAGGCACCTTGCCGGCGACCTTCACCTCGCCGTCGACGACGAGTGCGGGCGTAAACATCACGCCGAAGCTCATGATTTCCTGCAGGTCAGTGACCTTGGTGAGTTCGTAAGGGGCTCCGAGCGCCCGTGCGGCCTCGTCAGCCACGGCGGCGAGCTTCTGACACTTGGCACAGCCGGTGCCGAGGATTTGGATTTTTTTCATGGGAACAGTTGGGACAATGGACCTGGCAGCTAGAGCAGCGCGTTGAAGAGAAAGCCGACGATCATGATGCCCGCCGCCACGACGCCGAAAAAAACGGCAATCAGGCGCGGTTTGAGCACCTTCCGGAGGATGATCGCCTCGGGCAGCGACAGGGCGATGACCGACATCATGAACGCGAGCACCGTGCCGAGCGCCGCGCCCTTCCCCAGCAGTGCCTGCACAATTGGGATGATGCCGGCGGCGTTCGAATACATCGGCACGCCGAACAGCACCGCCAGGGGCACCGACCACCATGCGCCTTTGCCCATGATGGCCGCCATGGCGTTGGTCGGCACATAACCGTGGATGCCCGCGCCCACCGCGATACCCAACACGACGTAGAGCCAGACGCGGCCCACGATATCGCGCACCGCTTCGCGACCGGCCGCCAGGCGAGTGTCCAAATCCAATTTTTCATGTTCCAGGCCATTCGCACCCGTCTTCGTCGCATAGACCCAGGCTTCAACGTGCCGCTCCAGCTTGAGCCGGCCGATGACCCAGCCGGCGCCAATGGCGATCACAAGGCCCATGCCGAGATAGAGTCCAGCCACTTTCCAACCGAACAGGCCGAAGAGCAGGACCAACGCAATCTCGTTGACCATCGGAGCAGAGATAAGAAACGAAAAGGTCACCCCCAACGGCACGCCAGTGGTGACGAAGCCGATGAAAAGCGGCACGGCGGAACAGGAGCAAAAAGGCGTTACAATCCCCAGCAACGCCGCCAGCACATTGCCCATGAACTCACGCTTGCCGGCCAAAATCGCCCGCGTGCGCCCGGGCGTAAAATACGACCGTATGATGCCAACGCCAAAGACGACCAGCACGAGCAGCAGCAGGACCTTGGGCGTCTCGTAAAGGAAGAACTCGACCGCCGCCGCAAAGGGCGTGCCGCGTTCGAGTCCGAACGCCGCGTAGGTCAACGCACCGGCCCAGTCCGCCAGCCGGCCGTAGATCCAGAACCACGCAGCGGCACCGGCGGCAGCCACGGTGAGGCGAATGGCGAGGCGTTGGGTCGCGGTAGCGGTCATGAGCAGTCCGTTGTTTCGCGAAGTTGCGGTAGATTTCCCAAATAACTCAGCGGCAGCAGCGCCGCACCTCCACGGCCTGCCCCGCCTTCGCAGCATCGAGGCATTCCACGAACGAGGACACACACGGCAGCGCCACCCGGTAGAACACCTGCAGCCCGCGCTTGTCGTCCCCCACCACCCCGGCCGCCTTCAGCACGGAAAGATGCCGCGACACCGTGGACCAGCTGGAACCGACCGACGCCACCAGATCACAGACGCAGCGCTCGCCGTCCGCCAGGTCGTCCAAGATCCGGAGCCGGTCCGGATGGCCGAGAGCCTTGAAGACTGCGGCCCGGCTTTCGAGCTGCCGCAGGCTGGGTCGTATTTTCATGCACCCTGTATTTCGCGCTTTGGCGAAATGGCAAGCCCACTGATTCGCCCTTTTTGTCGCCGCGCCTGGCAGGCGGCCACTGGCCGTGCGCTTTGGGCAATCCTGGCCGGCTCAGCAGTCGCAGGGTTTGCGCCGTTCACAGCCGATGACCTTGCCCATCCGGTCGAATTCGAATCGGCAGCAGTCCTGCAGTTTTTTTCTCAGCATGACCCGGCCCCGCCGCACGCGCGCCTTCACCGCCGTCAGCGAAAGGTCCAGCCGCAGGGCGATCTTGGCCAGCGGCAGGCCTTCCAGCTCCGCCAGCCGCACGGGCTCACGGTAAGTCTCGGGCATCTCCGCCAAAAAGCGCCGCATGGCGGCCACGACCGCAGACCGCAGCTCCGCCACATCGTCCGCCGGCTCCGCGGCCAGCACCGCAGGGAGCTCCACCGTCGGGCGCCGCCGCCGGTAATGGTCGATGACCGTGTTGCGGGCGATGCGGTAGAGCCAGGCCTCGAGTCGCTGGGTTTCCGGCACACCGGCCCGTGACCGGTAAACCTTCAGCAACGTCTCCTGCGTCAGGTCGTCCGCGGTCGCATTGTCGGACACGCGCCGGCGGATGAAGCCGCGGAGCCGGGCGGCAAACCCGGTCACCGCCGCATCAAAATCCGTTCCGTTCCTGGCACCCGCCGGCATGGCTCAAGCCTTGTGCGCCGTGATGAGCGCACTCACGACAAAATCACCGGCCCCGGGATCATCGGTCCATTGCCGGATGAGTTCCCGTGTCGCCTCCTTCAGCGCGATGTCGCTGCCGGCAAAGCCGGCCTGCTTCAGCATGACCCGCAATTCCGTCACCAACGCGGCCCCACCCACGCAGGCGCCGATGGCGGCGAGTCTGCTCCTGAGCTCCACCGGCACCGGCTGCGTGGCCACGATGTCGGCGATGGCAAGCCGGCCGCCGGGCTTCAGCACGCGGAAAGCCTCCCGAAACACACGGTCCTTTTCGGGGGAAAGGTTGATGACGCAATTGGACAGGATCAAGTCGACACTCGCATCGGCCACCGGCAGCGCCTCGATCTCACCGAGGCGGAATTCAACGTTGCTGTAGCCGCCCTTCAAGGCATTGGCCCGCGCCTTGGTGATCATTGCCGGGGTCATGTCGACGCCGATGACGCGCCCCGTGCCCGCGAGCTGCCGCGCTGCGAGGAAGCAGTCGAAACCTGCGCCGCTGCCGAGGTCGAGGACGGTCTCGCCGGCTTTGATCGAAGCGATGGCGAGCGGATTGCCGCAGCCGAGGCCGAGTTCCGAACCGGCGGGAGCCGCGCCCAGTTCCTCGGCCGTATAGCCGAGTTTTTCACCATAGCTTTGGGCTTCATGGTCGCTGCCGCAGCAAGACTTGGGCCCGGCGGCCGGCCTGTGTTTCTTTGCGGCCTCCTGCATTGAGGCGTCGGAGGGCGCACAGCATGTCGGCGCGCAGCCGCAGCTTTCGCCGGCCTGTTCCGCGATGGCGCCGTAGCGTTCGCGGACATGGGTCCGGATTTCCTCAGTGTTGGGCAAGATGGGAGTTTTCATGGATGTTTGATCACATCCCTACTGACGCCGAAAGCCGCGAAAGGACGCAGGATTTTTGCTGCACGTCATATAGATGGAGCAGCCTGTCCTCCGGACGTTTGCGAGCAAACGCTCAGTGCCCGGCGCGCGGGTTCTGTTTCTCCAGCCGCTTGAGTTCGGCCATCGAACGGGTCTTCAGCCGGGCGGCGCCCCGGTAGGCCTTCCTGGTTTTGATGAGCGGCCCTTTCGCCAGCCGTGCCTTCGCTTTCGTGGTGGCCCGGCGATATTGCGGCAGCCACGGGGCCTGAGCGACGAGGAACTCATCCACCATCTGCCAGACTTCCGGCGGATTGCAGACCGCACCGATTAGCGGATCCATCAGGAAAGCCTGGCGCAGCAGCGTGTCGTCGCCGTGCACCGCCGCCTCCACGCCAAGCCGCTGGACGGAGACGCTCACGTTGCAGACCGCGGCGCAGCCGAGCGGCAGATCGCCCACGCTGGGGGTGTTGAAACCATGCCGGTCCACGTAACCCGGCGCCTCCACAATCGCATCGGGCGGGAGGTTTGTGATGGTGGCACGGTTCACCAGGTTGAAGTGTCCGCGGTAAACCCGTCCGGTTTCGAGTCCCTCCAGGATATAGCTGCCATGCTCCGTGCTGCGGTTTTCCGTCGTGTATTTGAAGGGCTCAGGCCGCTTACCCCGGCCGAATTCAGCCCGGAACCAGCTGCGCCCCTCGGTGACCACGCGCAGATAGCCGCCGGTTTCGCCGTTGATCCAGCTGCCCATGTCGATCCAGCGTTTTATCTCGTCGGGCCGCTTGCGGTACCACGGCACGTATTCGCTCAGATGCCCGTTGGATTCGGTCGAGAAATAGCCGAAGCGCCGCAGCATATCGATGCGCACCTTCTCGGTCTTCGCGTATTCCTTGTGCTTTTCAAATGCCGCCAGCAGTTCGCCGGTGCGATCCCGGCCCTTGGTCTTCACCGAGACATACCAAGTCTGGTGGTTGATGCCGGCACAGATGATGTCGACGTCCGGCTTCTTCAGCCCCAGCACCTCGGCGATCTGGAAATGACCATGCTGCACCCCGTGGCAAAGGCCGACGCAGCGCACGCCACCGTATTGGTTGGCCGCCCAGGTCAACATCGCCATCGGGTTGGCGTAATTGAGCAACAGGCAGTCCGGCGCCGCGACCTCGCGGATGTCGCGGCAGAAGTCCAGCATCGCCGCGATGCCGCGCTGGGCATACATGAGGCCGCCGGCACAGAGCGTGTCGCCCACGCACTGGTCCACGCCGTATTTCAGCGGGATCTCGATGTCATGGACGAACGCCTCGAGGCCGCCGATGCGCACGACACAGAACACATACCTGGCCCCCTTGAGCGCTGCGCGCCGGCTGGTCGTGGCGGTGATCTTCGTCGACAGGTTGTTGGCCGCGATGTCACGGCGACAGAGCTCCGCCACCATGTTGAGATTGCGGGCGTTGATGTCGGTGAACGCGAACTCGACGTTGGCGAACTCCGGCACGGTCAGAAGGTCGGCGACCAGACGCCGCGTGAAGCCGATGGAGCCGGCGCCGATGAAGGTTATTTTGAAGGACATGGTGTGTTGAAAAATCTTTCGCACGATGGGTCGTTCCAATCCGACTGCGACGCAGAAAAATACCCGACTTGCTCCGGTCGGGCCGCCCGACAATCATGGGGGCAAATGACGCCGCGCCGCCCAAAGCAGCCCCTGCGCTCAGTGGTGCGATAAATATGCCGCGACGCCAGCGCTCGTCGCTTTCATGCCGGGTTTGCCGCGGGCCCAGTTGGCGGGGCACACCTCGCCGTGCTGTTCGAAGAACTGCAGGGCGTCCACCATGCGCAGGGCCTCATCCACATTGCGGCCGAGCGGCAGGTCGTTCACGAGGGCGTGGCGCACCTTGCCTTGGCGATCGATGAGGAACAGGCCGCGGTAGGCGATGAGTTCCCCGGTCGCGGTGAAGGGTGCATCGGGGCTCGCGCCGGCGTGGAGTTCCCCCGCCAGCACGCCAAAGGCGGATGAAATCGTCTTGTTCGTGTCGGCGACGATGGGATAGGTCACGCCCTGAATGCCGCCACGATCCTTCGGGACCTGCAGCCAGCCCCAGTGGGACTGTTCGGTGTCGGTCGAGCAGGCCACCACGGCGGTGTCGCGCGACTGGAACTCCGCCAGCGCCGCCTGGAAGGCGTGCAGTTCGCTCGGACACACGAAGGTGAAATCCTTCGGGTAGAAGAAAAACACGACATGTTGCTTGTCGAGATAGCGTGTCAGGGAGAAGTCACTGACGACCTCACCATTGACCACCGCATTGGCGTTAAAGATAGGGGCGGGTTTACCGACGAGAGTAGGCATCGCGTTGATGCCATAACCAAAACGCCCCGCCACGCAAGACCGGAGCGGCCTGCCGGTCATGACCGGGGCGTTCCCCGGTGACCGCGGCCCTGGCGTCGTGCGCAGGGCCACCGTCCCCACGCTTCAGCGCCGCGCCCCGCGGTGCAGGCGGCTCGTTGGCTTGGCCGCCACTGCGGCCGTCTCCGCCAGCGCCTTCTCGTCGAACAGCGCCGAATAGATGTAGGGGAAGCCCTCCAGCTTCTTGCGCTCCACGCCGACGCCCATGTAGCGCTCGATGCTGCGGGCGTCGCGGACGTCATCCTCGGTCACGAGGGTGAAGGCGTCGCCGGTGTGGTGGGCCCGGCCGGTGCGTCCGATGCGGTGCACGTAGTCCTCGGCGTTTTCCGGCACATCGTAGTTGATGACGTGCGAGACCCCGGCGATGTCGAGACCGCGGGCCGCGATATCGGTCGCCACCAGCACCTCGAACCGGCCCGACTTGAAGCCCTCGAGCGCCTCGATGCGCTCGCGCTGGTTGCGGTCGGAATGCATCACGCCCACGGTGTGGCCGGAGCCCAGCAGCTTGCGCGCGATGCGGTCGGCCCCCATGCGGGTGCGGGTGAAGATCAGGACGCTCTTGAAGTCCGTGCGCTCCAGCAGGAGCTGCAGCAGCTCGAATTTCTGCGACGCCACCACCGGGTAGAACCCGTGCGACACCGTCTCCGCCGGGGCCCGATGCCGGCCGATCTCGATCTTCACCGGGTCGCGCAGCGCCCAGCTCGCCAGTTGGGCGATTTCCGGCGGCAGCGTGGCCGTGAAGAACAGCGTCTGGCGCGTCTTCGGCGTCTGCGCCACGATGCGGCGCACGTCCGGGAGAAAACCCATGTCGAGCATGCGATCCACCTCATCGAGCACGAGAATGTCCACGTCTTTCAGCGAGCAGTTGCCCTGCTCCATGTGGTCGAGCAGGCGGCCCGGCGTGGCCGCGAGGATGTCCACGCCTCGCCGCAGGTCCTCGAGCTGCTTGCCGTAGCCCACGCCGCCGTAAACGATCGTCACGCGCAGGTCGGTGAACTTGGCGAATTTTTGAAACGCCTCCTCCACCTGCAGCGCGAGCTCGCGGGTCGGCTCGAGGATGAGGCAGCGCAGTTTCCCGTGGGTGGCCAGCCGCTGGATGATGGGCAGCGCAAAGGCGGCCGTCTTGCCCGTGCCCGTCTGGGCCGAGCCGATGACATCGCCGCCCTGGAGCACCACCGGGATGCCCTGCGTCTGGATCGGTGTCGGGGTCACATAACCCATCTCCTGGACCGCAAACGCCAAGGCATCGGACAGCCCAAGCTTGGAAAACTCCGTGTCCATTTTTGGGATGTCCACCGGGACCGCCGGTTTGATGTCCGCCTTGCGGGGGTGGTCGAAAGTCTTGTCTATCTGTGGCCGTTCGCGCCGGCCGTGGGCGCCACCGGCATGCTCACTGCGGAAACCGCCATGCCCGCCGCTGGAACGCGTGTGCTCGCCCCTGCCACCCCGCCGCTCGCCCCGGACCCCGGGCTTGTCCCGCTGACCGCGCGGTTCCTGGGTTTGGCTGTGGCCGGCAGCCTTGGCCGGCACAGCGTGGCCACGTTCTGGACGCGGCTCCTGACGGAGTTGGGGCTTGGCGGGAAGTTTCCCGGCGGAATGGGCCGGCTTTTTTTCGGAAGAGGACGACAGGGTGCCGCGCAGCTTCGCAATGAACTTTCTGAGCATGAGTGGTTGTGTAAAGCCGGAGCGTCGCGGAATTGCCATGCATTGCAACCCCGGAACTGTGCGCCACCCCGGGCCTCGGCCAAAGCCTGTGGGCAAACCGGTGGCCCGCGGGAGCCTTCGGGAAAATTCCCACCGTGCCTGTGTCCTCAGAGGTTGGCCCGGATTTTGTCGAGAATGGCGAGGGAAACCGCCTCGTCACCAAAGATCCCGACGCGGATCTTCACCTTGGTGACCTGGCCGCTGACCTTCGTCATGATGATCTCAACCTTCTTGTCCTGGGCGGTGCGCGCGGTGAGGTTGGCTGCGAGAGCATCCTTCCGGTCGCTGATCTTCACAAACTCCAGCTGGCTGACGGCGCGGTCGGCCGCCTTGTTGGTGGCATTGAGTGAGCCTTCGAGGGTGGCCTCGAGGTCGCCACGGATGTAGGCCACGGCGCCGGCGCCCGCACCGACGGCCACGGCAACACAACCCGATTGCAAAGCCACGGCAACGGCCAAGGCCAATCCGGCCAGGGCGCGAACCAAAAGTTTGGAAATTTTCATAGGCATAGACTCACATAGACAGCGACTGTGACAATTGGTTTCTGCATTGGCCCAGGGATAGACGTGGTGATTGCTTTGGGTCGGCCCGCCGGTGGCGTGAAGGGTTGACGCGACCCGCGGTCCGCACCAGCCAAGAGCACGCCATGTGCACCCGTTTCGCACTGTTGCTGCAGGATCACCGCGACATCCTGGCGCGCCTCGGTATCGGCGAGCCCGGTGACTTCGTATCGCGCTACAACATCCCGCCCGGTGCCGTCCTGCCGGCCGTGCGCACCGGCCCGGCGCCCCATGCCCGCGAGGGCGCCTCCCTGCGTTGGGGTCTCGTGCCCGGCTGGGCCATGGCCGGTTTTGATGGCGCCAAGCTGGCCAACGCCCGGGCCGAAACGCTGGCCGCCAAGCCCTCCTTCCGTGCCGCCTTCCGCGCCCGGCGCTGTGTGATCCCGGCCAGCGGTTTCTACGAATGGACCTCCACCAGCCGCCTGCGCCTGCCGTGGTTCTTCCGCCGCCACGACGGGCGCCCGTTCTGTTTCGCCGGTCTCTGGGAGTGCTGGCACCCACCCGGCGGTGTTGCGCTCGAGACCTGCGCCATCGTCACCACCACGCCCAACGCCGAGATGCGCCCCATCCACGACCGCATGCCCGTCATTCTCAACCCCACACAGGCCGAGGCCTGGCTCGACCCGGGGCACCCGCCCGCCCAACTCGCAACCCTCCTCCTGCCCCCGCCTGACGGCACCCTCACGGCCACAACCGTCAGCCGGCGCATGAACAACATCCGCCACGACGACCCCGCCTGCCTCGCCCCCGCACCCCACGGCCCGGCAGACCCCGACGGACCGCAACTGCCGCTCGGTATTTGAGGTGGCCCGCCGCACCCCACCGCGGAAGGACATTGTCAGCGGAGCCTTCGTGTGCCGGACTGACCGGCATCCCGCGTGAACCTGCTTGATCGTTACATCTTCAAAAGCGTGCTCGGCTCCTGCCTCGCGGCGGTGGGGCTTTTCGCCTTTGTGCTCATGCTGGGCAACGCCATCCGCGATCTGCTTGGCTACGTGCTGGCCGGCCAGCTCACGCCCGCGACTTTCGCCCGGCTGATTTTTCTCCTCATCCCGTTCGCCGTTTCCTATGCCCTGCCCATGGGCATGCTGACCGGGGTGCTCCTCACCCTCGGGCGCCTCTCCGCCGACAGTGAGGTCACCGCGATGCGCGCCGCCGGCATCAGCCTCACCCGCATCGCCCGTCCCGTGGCCCTGCTCGGCGCCCTCGGCTTTTTGCTCGGCCTCTACGTCAACTTCACCGCGATGCCGCAGGCCCGCCTGCAATATCAGCGCGAGCTCGCGGACGCCGTGCGCACCAACCCCCTGCGCTTCATCGTCCCGCGCACCTACATCCGCGATTTCCCCGGCTACGTCGTCTATGTCGGCGACAAGCAGGGCACGGTGCTCACGGATTTTTGGCTGTGGGAGCTCGACCGCACGCAGCGCGTGGTCCGCGCCGTCCGCGCCTCCTCCGGACGCTTCGACTACGATGCAGAGGCCAACACCCTGCTCCTGACCCTGCTCAACGCCCAGATCGAGTCGCGCAACCCGCGCCAACCGGAGAATTTCACCGAGGCCCCGCTCGTCGGCACCTTTGACAAAACCGAATCGATCCGACTGCCGCTGGACAAGCTTTTCGGCCGCGCCGACATCCAGCAGAAGCTCAAGTGGATGACCTACGGCCAGCTCCGCGACGAGGAGGCGCGCCTCGCCGCCCTCGTGGTGCCACCCGGGCAGGCGAAGCCGCACCGCCGCGAGCAGATGAAAGTGCAGCTCGTGCTGCAGGAAAAATTCCAGAACGCCCTCGCCATGCTCTCGTTCGCCCTCATCGGGGTGCCGCTGGGCATCAAGGTCTCGCGGCGCGAAACCTCGGCCAACCTCGGCGTCGCCGTCGTCCTGGCGCTCGGTTACTATTTCCTGACGGTCATGGTCAACTGGCTCGACCGGCACCCGGAATACCGCCCCGACCTCCTGTTCTGGATTCCCAACCTGCTATTCCTCGGGCTGGCGCTGTGGCTCTTCAGCCGCATCGACCGGCGCTGACCGTGCCCCCGGGCGGCTTGCACCCAGCAGCCGCCGCCACAGCAGGAAGAAAATCCATGCCACCAGCATCGTGACCAGCGAGTGGCTCAGGTAGTGCGCGCCCTTGAGGGTCTGATAGACAGCCATCAGACCGCCCACCCCGAGCCCGATGGCCGCCCCGATGAACCGGCCGCGTTGGGTGCGGGCCAGTTGCAGCAGGGCCACGAGCGCAAAGCCGCCGCTCGCATGCCCCGCCGGAAAGCCGCGTCCGCGCCGCTCCGGCCGGTCGCCTTCGGGATAGGGCTCACAGAGCCGAATATAGGGCACGTCGCCGCCGTAGCGGCGGATCTCCGAGGGACAGAAGATGTTCGTCGTCGCCTTGCCCGCGCCGATCAACACCGGCACCGTCGCCAGCGTCGCCACCACCACCCCGAGGTTGCGCCGCGTCAGCGCCACGCCGCTGAACCGGGCGCGCCAGCGCTCCGGCCCGCACAGCAGCACGATCAGGCCCACGCCGAAGGAGATGATGAGCGCCTTCGGCCCGGTGTAAAAAAACAGCCGCGGCAGCGGCGCGTTGCCGTCCACGATCCAGACCTGCCGCGCAAAATCGTAGCAATGATCCTGCACCCACAGATCCACCTCGGTGAGTTCAAAGAACAGGATCACGAAGACCAGCAGCGCGAGCGCGGGCCAGAGCATGCGGTCAGGCCAGGGCCGGCGGGGTGCGGGTTTCATGGCGCGGCCGGGGCGGCTTGGGCTTTGCCCCGCAACCAGCGCTTCAAGTCGAAACTGCCGCGCAGCTTCATACTGAGACCGAAAACCGATCCGTCCGGCCCAAGGCTCACACGCGGGGCGATGCCGAGCAACCACAGGCCGCGGGCGTTGAAGGTGTAGCGTTTTGGCAGCGGCCACACGATGCCGGGACGGAAGGTGACCACGTCGCGGTGGTTGTCCCCCATGAGGCGGGTGGTGGCCACCGTCGTCTCAAAGGTGTAGGTGAGCTTGGGCCGCTGCCAGACGATGCCGGCGTTGGCACTGAGCGAGTCGTCGCCGAGTTCGTTGTCCTCGAGCGTGAGAGGCAGCCCGGTGCGCGTGACGTTGTCGGCGCTGACGCCCCAGAAGAATCGCATGTCCTTGTTCGCCTCCAGCTGCCGGGAAAAGGTGGTGAAGTAGGACATGTGCCGCAGGCCGTCGGTGATGTCCGGCGGCGGGTTGCCGTTGGGCGTGATGTAGTCGAGGCCCACGCCGGTGTCCCAGCCCGGCCAGAATTTTTCACCGATGCGGTATTTGGTGCCAACGTGGTAACTGGAGAAGCCCTTGCGGTCGAAAAAAGGCTCGTCGCCGAGTCCGTGGGCAAAATACGCCTCCACCTCGCCGGTGACTTCCCAGCGCGAGGTGAGGCCGTAGCGCAGGCCCAGCGGCGCGCGCAGGTAGTCCTTGCGGTGAAGGTCGCCAAAATGCGGATGGATGATCAGCTTCAGCCGGTTTTTCTTTTCCACGCCCGGCAACGCACTTTCAAAAATGCCGCGGATGCGCAGCTCGTCGTCGGAGACCTTGGGGGCGGGCGGCGGCTCCTGGGCGCGCACCACGGCGCCCACCAGCAGCGCCAGCGCCGGACCCAGCAGGAAGCGATGAACAATTTTCATAGGGTGCAGGTTATGAGGTGATGGGTTGAGTCTAGCGGCGGCCGGCCGCCTGTTCGGCGGCCAGTTCCTCGGCGGAGAGCGCCGGGTAGCCGCCGGTCTGGTAAAGATAGCTCGCGGTCTGGTAGTAGGCGATCGTCGTGTCGCGCAACTCCCGGTTCTCCGCCTGCGGGGTGAGCGCAAATGTTGCCGGATCATAGACAAACTGCCCCGCATGGCGCACGGGGCTGAGCACGTTAAGCTGCCCGTCACGATAGAGGCCCAGCCGCTGGTAGGTGCCGATGAGCGCGCGGCCCGGGCCCTGCGCCCGGGTGACATCCCAGCCGTAGAACCGCGTGGCGTAGCTCCAATTGAGCAGACCGAGCAGCGTCGGCGCAAAGTCCACCTGGCTCGTGAGCGTGGTCACGCGGCCGGGCGCAATCTGGCCGCCGGGCGCATAAATGATGAGCGGGATGTGGTAGTTCTGCACGGGCAGCTCGGTCTTGCCGGCGGAGCTGGCGCAATGGTCGGCCACGATGACAAAGATCGTGTTCTTGAACCACGGCTTCGCGGACGCATCGCGGATGAGCTGCCCGATGGCGTAGTCCGTGTATTTCACTGCACCGGCGCGGCCGGAGACCTTCGACGGCAGGTCGATCTTGCCCTCCGGGTAGGTGTAGGGCCGGTGGTTCGATGTCGTCATCACGAAGAAATGGAACGGCTTGCCGGCGGCCGCCGCGTTATCGGCCTCGCGCAGGGTCCAGTTGTAGAGGTCCCCGTCGCACGCGCCCCAGGCGTTGGCAAAGGTGATGTCCTCCTTGGCCACGGTGGCGCGGTCGATCACGCGATAGCCGTTGTTGCCAAAGAAGGTGTTCATGTTGTCGAAGTAACCGTAGCCGCTGTAGATGAAGGCGGTGTCGTAGCCGCGGCTCCGCAGCACGCTGCCGAGGCTGAACATGTTCCCGTTGCGCGGGCGTTTGATGATCGAGCGGCCGGGGGTCGGGGGGAGCCCGAGGGTGAGCGCCTCCATGCCGCGGTCCGTGCGGGTGCCGGTGGCGTAGAAATTCTCGAAGACGAGGCTCCGGCCGGCGAGCTCCTCCAGCTGCGGCGTCAGCCGTGAGGCGTGGTGGAAGGTGCTCAAAAACTCCGCGCTCAGGCTCTCGACCGTGATCTGGATGATGTTCGGCCGCAGCTCGGGCCCCTCGTTGCGGATGTAGCGCAGGGTGCCCTGCGGTTTGGGACCGAAGGTCCGTGAGCCGTCGCGCGCGAGCTCGGTCCGGATGCGACGGAAGGCCTCCGGCCCGTCGAGCGTCGGGTAGAACTTGGCGAATTCGAGTTCGTTGTTGCGGAAGGCGGCGAAGAACGACCACGGCCCGTTCTTCGCGAGCTCGCGGTTGTAGTCATTGCGGAAGGCCGGCAGGTGGTTCGAATCGAGCAGCAGTCCGAAGGCCAGCGGCACCGCGAACCAGGCCAGGCCTGCCTTCAGCCGCGCCCGCCCCGGCGCGCCGGCCGTGCCCAGCCATTGTCCCACCCAACCGGTGCGCAGCCCCAGCGCATAGATCACGACCGCCCCCAGCGCCACCCCGCCGAAAATCGCCGGCAGGTTGTAGGACTCGCGGATGTTGCCGACCACCTCGGTCGTGTAGATCAGGTAGTCCACCGCGATGAAGTTGAACCGCACGCCGAACTCGTCCCAGAACGTCCACTCCGCCACCGCGGTGAACAGCAGCCCGCCCGTGATGAGCACCCCCGTGAGATGCGCCAGCCCGCGGCCCCGGCGTCCGGTCAGGCCGCCCGCCGGCAGCAGCGTGAGCAACAGGGTGATGGGCAGCGACCATAGGCCCGCCGCCGCGAGGTCATAGACGAAGCCGCACGCGAACGCCCCCGGCAGGCTCGCGTTCCAACCCACCTCACCGGCCGACTTCAGCAACAGCGCCGTGCGGGTGCCCAGGGCCACGGCCAGGAACAGGCCGATGAACAGCAGGGTGCCGCCGTGGCGCGAGGCGAGGCGGCGCTGCAGGAATGGGGGGAGCTTCATGGGTGGGACAACAACGGTCGGGGGAATGTCGACACGGGAAACACAAAAAGGTCGCAGGCAAGTTGAAACTGTCGCCATGCAAACCCCCGCCGCATCCACCCGCGAGTTTTTTAGGCGTGCGCCCGCCGCCGCTTGTTGTGAAAACCCTCCCCATGCCCGCCTGGCCCTTCACCTTCATCTGCGGCTCCGACGACTTCCTCGTGGACCGGCTCGGCCGGGAACGCTTCGCCGCGCTCGCGACGGAGGCCACGGACGAGTTTTCCCGCGAGATCATCAGCGGCTTCGCCAACAACGTCGCCGAGGTCGAGTCCGCCCTCAACCGCCTGCGCGAGAGCGTGCAGACCATCGCCATGTTCGGCGGCCGGCGCGTCGTGTGGTTCAAGGACGTGAGCTTCCTCGCCGACACCGTCACCGGCCGCGCCGATGGCACCCTCAAGCTGGTCGGCGACCTGCAGGAACTCCTCGCCACAGTGAACCCCGCCGAGACCGCCGTCCTCGTCACCGCCGCTCCCGTGGACCGCCGCCGCGCCTTCCCCAAGTGGTGCGAGAAAAACTCCGACTTCACCCTTGTCGGGGGCAACGATGATGACGCCGCGCTCGAGGGCGTCGTGCTGCGCGAGGCGGCGGCGGCCGGCGTCAGTTTCACGTCCGACGCCACCCGCCTGCTGCTGGCCAGGGTGGGGCCCAACACCCGCCTCCTCGTCGAGGAGGTCAACAAACTCGCCACCTACGCCGGCGCCGGCGCGACGATTGAGGAGGCCCAGGTCGTGGAACTCACGCCCAACGTGGCCGAGGGCGACTTCTTCGAGACCGCCGAGGCGTTCTTCAGCGGCGACCTGCGCTGGACCCTCGCCGCGCTCGAGCGGCATTTCTTCACCGGCGGCGACGCCCGCCCCGTCATCTCCGCCCTGCAGAACCGCAACCGCATCCTCATCCAGGTGCGCGCGCTGGTGGACGCCGGCGAGGCCCGCCTCGGCCCGCGCGGACTCGACGGACTGCAGGGCGCCGCGAGCACCTACGCGGCGCGTTTCGGTGCCGCCGCCGGGGAGAAGAGCGCCTACAACGTGTTCACGCAGAATCCGTGGTATGTCGGCAAACTCGCCGGCAGCGGCAAACTTCCCGTGCTCCGCCGGCTGATCGACCACCAGCAGGAATTCATCGCCACCTTCGAGGCCATCATCCAGCGCCCGCGCGAGCAGGAGGAAGTCCTGCGCGAAATGGCCGTCCGCTGCCTCTCCGCCTGAGCCGCCCAATCCGGCTTTTCACGTAATACGTGAAAAGCCTCCGGGCTGCGTCCGCGTCTTGTGGTAGAACCGCCAGCCGAGCAGCAACGCCGCACTCGCCAGGCCCGCCGCCAGCGCCCACCAGATGCCCACCGCGCCGTAACCCCCGCGCACACCCAGCAGGTAGGCCAGCGGCAGCGCGATCACCCAGTAGGCCACGAACGTGATGCCCATGGGCACCCGCACGTCGGCCAAACCGCGCAACGCCGCGGCGCCGATCACCTGCCCGCCGTCGAAAATCTGGAAGATCGCCGCCACCACGAGCAACCGCGCCGCCAGCGACACCACGTCGGCCTCGGGCGTGAACCCCGCCGCCAGCCAGCGCCCCATCAGTGCAAACAGCAGGGCGAAACCCAGCATCATTAGCGCCCCGGCCCCCAGCGCCCCGAAGCCGATCGGCCGCAGCGCTTCGCGCCGCCCCTCCCCCACCGCCCGGCTGATCCGCACCGCCACGGCGATCGAGATCCCCAGCGGAAACATGAAGGTGAATCCCGCACAACTCAGCGCGATCTGATGCGCCGCCAGCGGCACCGTGCCGATCCAGCCCATCATCAGGGCCGCGGCCGCAAACGCCCCCACCTCGAACAACAACTGCCCCGCCGCCGGCAGACCGATGCCCAGCATCTCCTTCAGCCGCACCCGTTCCAACCGCGCCAGCCAGGCCGGGTTTGCCCCGGCCCTTGGCCACTCGGCCCGCACCTCGGGCCGGCGCGCAAGCCACCACCATAGCACGGCCGCGGACAGGGTCCGCGCGAGGAGTGTCGCCCAGCCCGCTCCCTCCAGTCCGAGCGCCGGCACGCCCCAGTGTCCGTAGATCAGCATCCAGGCTAGGATCGCGTTCAGCAGCACCCCGCCCAGCAAAATGCCCATCGGCGCCCACGGGTGACCCACCGCCTCGCTGAACTGCCGCTGCACCTGGAACACCAGCGCCGGCAGCAGTGACCAGCCGATGAGTTCGAAATACGGCCGCACCGCCGCCACCACCTCCGGCGGTTGGCCGAACCGGTGCAGGTAAGGGCCGAGCGCGGCCATGGCCGTCGCGCCGGCCAGCCCGAGGAGCAGCGCCAGGCCCATGCCGTGCCGCAGGTATTCCGCGCATTCCCGTGACCGCCCCGCCCCATGCGCCCGCGCCACCAGCACCGACACCGACATCAGCACGCCGACGCCGATGATGAAAACCAGCATGAACAACCCATGGGCAAACGCCGCCGCGGCCAGCGGCACCTTGCCCACCCGCCCGATCATCACCGTGTCGGTGATGCCCATCAGCATCTGGCTCACCTGCCCCACGATGATGGGGAAGGCGAGCGCCAGCGTCGGGCGCAGTTCGGCGAAATAGGGATGGCGGGCCACGGAAGAATCAGCACCGCAGAGAAAGGTTTCGGTTTGAAGCCAAAACCGGGCGGAGGCCATGGTCCCCATTCCAACTTCGCGCCGCTTGGAGTCCCGTGCGGTTCCATCTGCTGGGATGGGGCTCCGACCCGCCTCATCGTGGCAATGTAGGGGCGTGCCTCGTGCGCGCCCCTACCAAGCAAGATCGCCCCTCGGTTACTATTCGGCGCCTTCATCGGTGCGAAAGTGTTGAAGGAGACCGATGGCCGCCGCAGGCTCTGGGACGCCGGGGCGATGGCGGCCGGTGTCAGCGCCCTCGGTTGAACTATGAAACGACGTATCCTCTGGCTCGCCCTCGGCCTCCTCCTCGGGATGGCGGCCGGCTATTTTTATCTGCGGCCCGTCCGTCCGCCCCCGCCCGCACCCGCGGCCAAGCCGGTGCCCCCGGCGGCAGTCGCCATCCAGGACGGCAAGACGATTGATTTCTCCGGTGGGAAGGCCGAGGTGCGCGACACCACCGACGACCGCGCCGCCCTCGAACGCGCCAAACGCGAGATGGAGGCCGCCGCAAAGGATGTGAAGTTCGCCCCCGCCAAGCCCGCCCCCAAGCCCGACTGAATCCAACCCTGGCGGCGACGGGAACGTCCGCGCGGTGGCAAGACGTTACCGGTCGATGACGAAAAATTCCGCCTGCCCCACTTGGCGTCGCAGGATTAGCTCGAAGACTCTGGGAAAATTCGGACAATCCCGGCATGGCGTTCCATCAATTGCGATCCCTCCGGACGGCAGCGTTCCTGGCAGCATTTCCCCTGATGGTCGCCACGGCCCGGGGGCAGCTCCAGTGGTCCGCGAAGACCATCACCCGCCAGGCCGGTGTGGGCGACAAGGTGGTGGAGGTTGTCTATCCTTTCCGCAATGCCGGCACTGTGCCGGTGAAAATTCTCTCCGTTAACAGCAGGTGCGGCTGCACCACGGCCGGCCTGGCCAAGGATGACTACGCCCCGGGCGAATCCGGCGAGATCAAGGTGGTCTTTGATCTGGGGGACCGTTCCGGGTATCAGGAGAAACCGATCTGGGTCACCACCAGCGACCGGCCCTCGGAAGCGGTTGAGCTCAAGCTCATCGTCGACATCCCCCAGTGGCTGACGATTGAACCGCGCCTCGTCTGTTGGGAGGCCGGCGGTTCCGCCGAGGAGAAATGCGTGACGCTGACCGTGCATCCCGCCGCCAAAGTCGAAATCAGCCGGATCCAAGCCACCAGCGACAAGGTTGCCCATCGTCTGGAAACCGTTCCCTCCCTGGGCTACCGCTTGTATCTCAAGCCGGTGGGCACGGCCAACAAGTTCAAGGCCACCTTCCTGATCCGGGCGGGGCTACCGGGCCAAGTCCCGCGGACCTTCATGGTCTTCGCCCAGGTGCGCTGACATGAAACGCGGTTTGCGAGAACTCGGGGTCATCTGCCTCCTCGCCATGGTGCCCGCCCTGCTGGCGGCGTGGCTGCAGCCCAAGCGTCCCCCGGCCTCCGGCGCTGACAGCATTGCCTCCATTTCTGTCGGGCAGGCCTCGGCCCTCGGCCTGGGTCAAACGGTGCTCTGGATTGATGCCCGGCCGGAGGCGGCGTTCAAGGCCGGCCACATTCCGGGCGCATGGCGACTCACCGAGGGCGACTGGGAGACCCTGTTGCCTCACGTGGCGGACGCCTGGAGCCCTGCTGCGCCCGTCATTGTCTATTGCGACCACCTGACCTGCGACTCAAGCCGGCAGGTGGCCGCCCGGCTCAGACGCGAGCTGCCAATTGAACGGATCTACGCGCTGGAAGGAGGTTGGGAACGATGGAACCAAGCCCGCAAAAAGTAGCCGTGGGCCTGACCGCCCTGCGCTGGCTGCTGGCCGCGGTGTTCCTGGTGGCCGGCGTGAGCAAGGCCGTGGACCCGGCGGCCACGGCCCGGGCTATCGCCCATTACCACCTGCTGCCTGCATGGCTCGCGCCCTGGGCCGGTTGGTATGTGCCGTGGTTGGAGATCAGCTGCGGCCTGGCCTTGCTGTCGCAACGGCTGCGGACCGGCGGCTGGCTCCTGGCCCTGCTGCTCAGTGCCAGTTTCGCCGTCTTCACCGGATCGGCCCTGCTGCGCGGGCTGGACATCCGTTGCGGCTGTTTTGGTCCCGGCCTTGGGAGCCTGCGTTTGCCGTGGATGCTGGCGTTCGACCTCGCCCTGCTGCTGCTGGGCAGCTTCGGGCTGCAACAACGGCTCAGACTATCCCGTGGCGACGTGCGCCACCCGGATCAATAGTTTTGGCCCCCGGGCAGGGCGGCCGGCAGGAGATGGGCAACGGTGGGAAAAGCCAACGGTTGCAGCATGGCGGGACGGAACGCGAAACAAGTTTGTCCGCCCGTATTTGTCGAGGGACAAGCCCCGCCCGGGCCGGACGCTTCGCGCTCGTGCCCGCACCCGCGGTGGGTTTTCCTCCCTTCACCGCCATGCCTCCGCTCATCCGCCCCGCCACGCCGGCCGACCTGCCGCTCATCCTCACCTTAATCCGCGACCTCGCGGCCTACGAAAAACTGCTGCCCGAGGTGACGGCGACCGAGGCCGGGCTGGGTGCCACGCTGTTCGGCCCCAGGCCCGCCGCCGAGTGCGTGCTCGCCTTCGCCGCCGACGGCACGCCCGCCGGTTTCGCGGTGTTTTTCACGAACTACTCCACCTTTCTGGCGCAGCCCGGGCTGTGGCTCGAGGATCTGTTTGTGCGCCCGGAGCACCGCGGCCGGGGCATCGGCAGGGCCCTGCTGCTGCACCTCGCCCAACTCGCCAACGCGCGCGGCTGCGGCCGGATGGAGTGGGCCGTGCTCGACTGGAACCAGCCCGCCATCGACTTCTACGAGGCGCTCGGCGCCCGCCGGCTCCGCGATTGGCAGATCTGCCGGCTCTCCGGCGAGGCCCTGGCGCGTCACGCCTGAATTTTTCCCCCGCCGGTGAAAATCCGCCCGGCGCCTCTCCGCCCAAAAACGCCGCCGCCGTTTGCAAAAACGGCCCGCCTGCACACCTGTCCTGCACTCCCATGAAGAACACCCTTGCCCGCCTGCTCCTGATTGCCGCCTGTGCGCTGCCGGCCGTCCGGCTCGCCGCACAGCCGGCCGCGGCCACCTTCCGCCCGGCCCTGCTCGAGGGCTTCTCCCTCGGCTTTGCCCAAACCGCGGCCGGCGACCTCAGCCGCAACGGGGTGCTCGGCCGCGTGGCGGTGGCGCACCTGGACTTCGGCTTCACCGGCCGCACGCCCCTCGGCCGGGGCACCTTCCTGCTCCACGGCTTCGCCTATGCTCGCAACGCCCTCGACACCACCGGCGCCGTTTTCCTGCCGGAGGCACTGGAGGAACTCACCTTTTCGCTGGGCGTGCAGCACCGCGCCTCCGCGCAGTGGAGTTTCGCCGCCTACCTGCGGCCCGGTTTCTACGGCGACTCCCTGAAGTTCAATGGCGACAGCTTCAACGCCCCGCTGCTGGGCACGGCCGTTTACACCGTCAGCCCCGGGCTGGCGTGGATCTTCGGCGGCTCGGCCAACGCCGCCTCCGACACCCCCTTCATGCCCATCGCCGGCGTGCGCTGGCAATTTGCGCCGGCCTGGACGCTCAACATCGGTTTCCCGCGCGCCGGCGTCTCCTGGCGGCACAGCGACCGACTGACCCTCAACGCCGGCGCCACCGTGCAGGGCGGCGATTATTACCTCGGGGATGGGTTGGGCTCCCCCGCGCCCGGCATCGGCCGGCTGGCCCGCACCTGGCTCGAATACCGCGAGATCCGCCTCGGCGCCGGCGCCGAGCTTGCGCTCTCCGCGGGCGTCACCCTCTCCATCGACGCCGGCCTGGCGCTGGACCAGCGTTTCGATTACTTCGACCGCGGCTACGCGCTGAAGGGCGACCACCCGCTGTTCGTCGCCCTCGCCCTCAAGGGCCGGTTCTGAAGCGACGCGGGACCCGCGGCGTGTATTTGCGCTTTCCAGCCGGCCCTGCTTCCGTAGTCTCCCGTCAACCCCATGCCCGCCCTGCCCCAAGCTTCCCCGGAGGTGACCCCGCCCAACGAGGCGATAGCCCACCTGATCCAGTCCTTGGACCTTGAGGACACCTGCCAGGTGATCCAGACCTACCTGCGCGAATTTGAGCGTGAGGTGCGCCGCATCGCCACCACCGACCGCACCACCCAGCAGCGCATCGCCCACAGCCTCAAGAGCAGTTCCGCCCAGATGGGCGCGCACGACCTCTCCCGGCGGCTGGCGGCCATCGAGCACCGCCTCCCGGCGGCCGGCGCCGAGGTCAGCAGTGAGGAGGCCGCCGACATCGCCGCGGAGTTCGAGCGCACCGCCGCGCCCCTGCGGGCGTTTGCGGCCCGCCACACGGCCACCTGAGCCGTCGTCAGCCCGGCACGATACCCGCTTGCACGCAGCAGCGCACGAGGCTGGCGACTTCACGCACGCCGAGCTTGACCATGATGTTGGCGCGGTGTTTCTCCACCGTCCGCACGCTCAGGTTCAGCCGGTCGGCCACCTCCTTCGAGGAAAGCCCCCCCGAGACCATCCGGGCGACCTCGATCTCACGCGGCGTCAGCTTTTGCACGGCCGCCACCGAGGGATCATCGGCCGCCGCGCCGGCCGGGGCTGCGCCGCCGCCGGTTTTCGGCGGCACGTGGGCCGCGAAAAACATCCCGCCCTTCACCACCGTGTCCACCGCCTGCAGCATGTAGCTCAGGGGTTCGGTCTTGTCCACGAAGCCGTTCACCCCCTCGGCGATCAGCTTCGCCGGCAACTCCGCGTCGGGCCGGCCGGTGAGGACCAAAATGAGCGTGCCGGTGAGTTTGCGCCGCACCTGCTTGATGATCTCCAGCCCATGCAGGGTGGGCAGGAAAAGATCCACGACCAGCAGGTCGGGGTTTTCGCGCAGGCAGAAATCCAGCCCTTCGCGCCCGTCCGCAAATTCCCCCGTCACCACCAGCCCCTTCATCCGGCGCAGCGCCTTGCCGATCATCAGGCGGAAAACAGCATCGTCCTCGATAATGACAGTTTTGATGGGCACGCGCGGGTGTTATTGTCACCACCCGGTGCGTCTTCAATATTTTTCCGGGCGCACCCCCGGGTGCCGGGTCCGGCCGGCTGCCGCCGGAGTTGCGCCACCCCCCGGCCCCGCTTTCACTGCCGGCAGTGAACTCCGCCGCCCCCGCCGCCCGCCCCGCCCTCTGGCTCGCCTTTGCGACCATCTACCTCGTCTGGGGCAGCACCTACCTCGCCATCCGTGTCGCGGTGGAGACGCTGCCGCCCTTCCTGATGGCCGGGGCGCGCTTCCTGACGGCGGGCGGACTGCTCTACGGCTGGCTGTGGTTCACGAAAAAAATCCGGCCCACGCCGCGGCAATGGTTCGACAATGCCATCATCGGCGCCCTGCTGCTGCTCGCCGGCAACGGCCTGGTTTCGTGGGCGGAGCAGAGTATCCCCTCCGGCATCACCACCCTCGTCATCTCCGTCGGGCCGCTCTTCATCGTGCTGGGCGACTGGCTCGTGCTCGCAGTGGGCCGGGATGCCACCCGCGGCTCCCGCCCCACCGCCGCCACGATGGCCGGCATTGTGCTGGGCTTCACCGGGCTTGTCCTGCTCATCGGCCCCGACCTTGGTGGCGCCGGGACGGCCACCTCCCTGGATCCCTGGCGCATCGGCGGGATTCTGCTGGGTTGCGTGACCTGGTCCGCCGGCTCGATCTTCACCCGTTACGCCCGCCGGCCGGCGGAGCCGCTCACGGCCGCGGCCCTCCAGATGCTGACCGGCGGGGTGTGGCTCGTGCTGGCCAGCCTCATGCTGGGCGAACCCACCCGGTTTGACGCCTCGGCCGTCACCCTGCATTCGGTCGTCGCGTGGTGCTACCTCGTCGGCGCGGGTTCGCTGGTGGGCTTCACGACGTTTGTGTGGCTCATGAAGCACAGCACGCCGGCGCGCGTCTCCACCTACGCCTACGTCAACCCCATCGTCGCGGTCTTTCTCGGCTGGCTGTTGCTGCACGAAAGCGTCAGTCCGCGCCTGTTGCTCTCGTCGGCGGTCATCATCACCGGCGTCGCCATCATCACCGCGCAGAAAAACCGCACGCAACTCACGGTCCCGCCGCGGCAGGCCGTGGCCGCCACCGCCCCGGCCCGGGACGGTTCAGCTTAGCTCCGCCAGCCACGTTTTCAGCGTCGCCGCGTCGCGCAGGAAGTTTTCCGGGGCATCGGCCTCCACAAACTCCAGCAGCGCAAACCGGTCGCCCGGCACCGTGGCCGCCAGGTGCAGGTAGCCCGCCCAAGCCGCCGCGCCCTCCGCCAGCGGCCGGCGTTGCTGGGCCCCCTGCCAGTGGTAGACGTGGACATGTGACAACCGTGGCCCGATCGCCTTGAGCCCCGCGGTGCATTCCGCCTCCGTCAGACCGAGCGCCGGCTGCCAGTAGGAGTAGAAATTGGCCTGGTCCGCCTCGGCGAGCAGCCGGACGGCCGAGGCGTTCGAGTCGGTGAGCGTGCCACCGTGGAACTCCGCCGCCACGCGCACGCCGGCCCGCGCCGCGAGACCGGCGATGCGCACCAGGTCCGCCACAACCTGCCGCCGGCCGGCGGCGTCGGTCGCCGCCGAGCCCGCTGTTCCCGCCCACACGCGGATGACCGGTGCGCCCAGGGCCACGGCGGTGTCGAGCACCCGGTCGAAGGGCAAGCCGGCGGTCTCGCTGTGTCCGGCCTTGTAGTAACTGCCGTAGGCCGCGACCGTCAGTCCGGCATCCACGGTCTGCCGGCCCACTTCACGGGCCCGGCCCAGCTCGCCATGCGGCACGTGGATGTCGCCACCCCACTCGATCCCGCGCAGACCGGCGCGCTGCACCAGCGCGATGATCTGCGCCGGCGCCAAGGGGCGGAAGGTGACGGAAACAAGGCCGGGGAGCAACATGGGGCCAGCCTGCCGGCCGCGCAGCCCGCCGCCAAGCCGTGATTGCGCTTATCCGAAAACCACGGCATTTTGCGGTCGTCGCCACCCATGAAAATTTTCCTCCCCCTTCTCCTCCTCGCCGCGCTGCTGCTCGCGGGGTGCAGCACGATTGACAGCCGGATCAAGGAAAAGGCGTCCGCCTTTGCCGGTTACGATGCCGCCACCCAGGCAAAACTCCGCCAGGGCCTCGTCGAAATCGACTACACGCCGGAGCAGGTTTACATCGCCCTCGGCCAGCCGGACAGCATACGCGAGCGCGTGTCCGCCAAGGAGCGCGAACTCACCTGGATCTATTTCAGCTACCATAGTGATTATCAGGGCACCGCCGTTGCCGGCTACCGCCGCCTGATCGGCTACGACCCGGTGTCCCGTCGGAACTACGTCTATTGGGAGCCTGCGCTGGTGGACGTGTATCGGGGCCGCATCGACGAACGCATCTGCATCACCTTCCGCGACGGCCGGGTCGTCGTCATCGAACAGGCGCAGGACTGAGTCCAAGCGCCTCTAGCTTTTATACCGAACGCCCTAATGAAATGCACCCTGGGCGGTCTGATAGGCAGGTGGAGCGGCTTGTCCCCAAGACGCTTTTTTCCCCAAAGGTCCAAAAGCTCCGGGCGATTGGTCTGAGTCCGCGCTGCAGGCCCAGCGGGGCAATTCTGCGCTTAAGCGCGGAATTGGGGTGCGGCAGATTTTGAACCGCGGTTCAAAATCCGCCGCAGCGATGACCGGGGCCAAGGCTGCGCCCGTGCGCCGCATTCAGCCGAGATGGTGTCGCAGCCGGGCGAGGAGCCGGCGCTCATTCCGCCGTTTGAGTTCGTGTTCCCAAACACGAACCACTTTCCTACCGCAGGCGCGGAGGGTGCGGGTGACGAGGCGATCGCGGGCCTGGTTGGTCGCAATCTTCTTCCGCCAGAACGCGGCGTTGTTCTTGGGTTTCGTGCCGTGCTTGGGGCAACCGTGCCAGAAGCAGCCGTCGACAAAGATGGTGAGCTTCAGCCGGGGAAAACGAAATCCGGCCGCACCGCGAACCGGGGGGTATGCCAGTCTCCGGCCCTCCGCCCCCCGCTTGCCCTGCGTAGCCTTGGCGAAGCAGGGTCCTCGGTCTTCCGTCCCCTGATCACCGCTCCCCGCCGCCAGCCGGTGATGCCGTGCGCCCGGAAAATCGCGATCAGCCGCAGCTCGGTGGTCTGGTTGCCGTGCGCGCGGATGGCCGCCATCACCGCGGAGCGCCTCCGTTTGGAAAAGATGTCCATTGGTGGACTTAAGCCTGCTTACCGTAAATCCGGCCGTGCTCTGTTGTGATGCTCTTATCCGGCCAAACTTTCACAGGAAGGACAAACTCGTCAGTAACGATAGCATCGTCAAAGTCGCGTTCTCCATCGAGAAATTGCTGTATGCGTGTTAGCTGGTTGTCGGCGATCTCGCGCTGGGCTTCCAACTCACTTGGGAAGACAACGGGATAGTCATTTTCATAGCAGGCCAGCATCGTGCCCTGAAATACGGTCGGCATGAAAACCGAGTATCCGGATTTGACCGGAAGTCTGGCCTTCTGCTTCACGACCAGCCTCCTTGCATTTTCACCTGCCGTTCAATTCGACAGATGATCTGCTTGTAGTGTCGGGCGATCGATTTGGCTTCATTCGGATCGTTGCATTCTTCGCAGACGAACGAATCGTCAGCGGCATAACCAGTCACGAGATACTCGGCTGTTTTGGTCCATGCTTCAACGCGGCACCGCAGACCGTTTAGCAACTGACCGAGGTCATTGCGCTCAAGGCTGATTTGGAAAGATCTGTTCATTGTCGCGTTTAGAAGTGTTCCAAATTAGAACACGTTTCAAGTCGAGACCTGGTAACCTAGACGAGTGGGTGTTCCAAAACAGAACAATAATCTTGTCGGCAAACGCGTTAAGAAAGCGCGCTTGGCCAAAAAACCAAAGCTCTCGCAGGACCAGCTATCTGGCAAACTGGCGGGGCGGGGCGTCACGATCGACCGAGCCGGCATCGCCAAACTTGAGAACGGCAGCCGCTACGTTTCTGACTTTGAAGTTAAGGCCTTAGCAGCCGCTTTGGGAGTTACTGTGAATTGGCTCTTGGGAAGCGAAAGCTGATGGCCATGCCTCGGGCCAACGATATCATTCCGTATTACGAGATGTGTCAGCGGGAGGGCGCTAGCCTGCAGCGAGGAATGAATTTCCGTCTGCACGGCAATCATTCGGTAATTCTGATGTCAGTGCGCCCGAACGCGCCTTATGCCGACCGAGTAGAAGAAGAAGGCAGGGTGCTGATTTACGAAGGGCACAACGAAAACAAGACAGGGGCCTGCAAATACCCGGAGTTGGTCGATCAACCTGAATTTACGAAGACCGGACGCCCGACTGAAAACGGTAAATTCAAGAACGCCGCTTTGGTCTGCAAATCAGGTTCCCAGCCACCGGAGCGCGTTCGAGTCTATGAAAAGATCAAGGATGGTATCTGGTCCTACAATGGAGTCTTTCACCTCGAGGACGCTTGGATTGAGCAAGCGGAGAAGCGGAAGATCTTTAAATTCAAGCTGACGGCCGTGCTGGAAGAGGAAGATGACACCCAGCCGGTTCCGTTTCACCCGAATCCCGGGCGTATGATTCCAACCTCGGTAAAACGTGAGGTATGGAAGCGGGACGGTGGCAAGTGTGCACAGTGCGGCACAACTACGAATCTCCACTTTGACCACATTATCCCATGGTCCAAAGGCGGTTCTTCTACAGATGTTTCAAACATTCAGCTTCTCTGCGCGGCGCACAACCTGAGCAAGAGCGACGAGATCCAGTAGGAGAATGCGACAGGTTGCTTTTGGGAACTCACGGCCTACAGGGTGATCTGGGTTTGGGCCCAAAAAATGTGCAGAGCGGAATGGGCGACCATTTGCGGAGGCGAGTTGCGGATTGGTGATGCGCCCGCATCTTCCGGCGCCTGACGCGTTTGAGCATGTTGCGGTGGATGATTTTTGACGGGCGGGGGGAAACCGCCGGCGGCGGCGCGGCTGCGGGTGGCGCTGGCGAAGGAGCCGGGGCGGCTGCTGGCGGTGAGCGTGGGGGAGACGTTTCGCGGGCTACCGCCGGTTTGGCGGATAATGCCCGAGGCAAGGAATTTGACCCCGGATCAAACCGGATCGGCACGCATGAATCCGGTTTTCAAAACCATTCGTGTTTTCCGTAAAATCCGTGGTGATAAGGATCGGTAAGGCGGGCCGCGAATTACACGAGTGGGCGCGGAGTCCTATCAGGCCAGGGCCTCGTGCGCGGAGCGCAGCAGCTCCAATTCAACGCCACGACGGGCGCGGAAGCGCCGCTGGCGCTCGGCGTTGGCGCGGCGTTTGGCCTCGGCGGGTTTCCGCGGGCGGCCGGCCCTCAGCGCCAGCGGGAGATCGACTGACTCGGTGAAGAGGTTGCGGTTCTTGAAGGGGCCGGGCGAGTCGCGGAGCGCAGCGAGACGGCGGGCGGGGCCGGCCCCGGGCGAGGCGAACCAAGGCTCCGCAAGGGCGCGGCCGGGAGTGAGGGCCCAGGCGGGCACCGGTTGCCGGATTTTGTCCGCCAGATGCTCGGCGTAGGCCGCCAGCCACGCGTCGGCGACGGCGCCCTGGAGAAACCGGGTCCCGAGCAGCGGCGGTTCGTCGCGCACCGCGAGCGCGAGCGCCGGCCGGGAGGAATGGCCCCGCAGCCCGTGCTGCCAGTCGCGGAAGAGCCGGCCGAAGGTTTCGAGGGAGTCGGATTGCGCAGCGATCTCGCGCAGCGTGGCGGGGCGCGGGGTCATCGGGGGAGTGAAGCGAGGGTTTCCCGCACCAGCGCCTCAGCGCGGTCGCCAAGCGTGTCGCCGGGGAAGAATTTCTCAAATGCGGCCGCAACTGCCGCGACGGAACGGGGGCGGACCTTCCCCAGCAGAAAACGGATGTCGCCCTCGTCTCCCGCATAACCGGGCAGCGGCGCGCGGCAGGCCCGTAGTTTCAGCGCGAGCAGGTAGGCGGCGGTGGGCACGGTGATCCGCAGAGCCGGGCCGAAGTCCACACCGGTCCACGGGCGCTTTTCTTCCTTGGGCGAGAGAAACTGCCGCACGTAACTGTTGAGCCAGTCTTCCGGCAAATCCTGCTCCCGGGCGACCGCGGCGGCGAGTTCCTGCCCCTCCACCGACGGCCGCACGATGGCATCGACATCCCGGGTGGAGTCACGCGAACCGTAGACCAGCGTGAACACGGCGCCGCCGTATAGGGACACCTCCAACGTGAGCTTCCGTGCCTGCGCGAGTTCGCCGAGGCGGCGCAGCGCGCGCGTCAGGCGGACTTTGGTGAGCGGCTCGTAGGGCATGGATAAAACGTTACGGCATGTTTTATCCCATGTAAAGCCCGGCCTGATCCGCGCCCGTTCACGTGCGGCGCGGGCCGGGCGTCGGCCTGGCGGTCAAAACCCGGGGC
>CAJBES010000282.1 GCA_903952145.1 uncultured Opitutaceae bacterium
AAGGATCTGCGCACCGGCGTGAGCACGAGCGATACGCAGGGCGTGCTCGACGGCGACCTCGACCGCTTCATCAACGGCTGGTTGCGGGCCGGCTGTCCGCGGCACCGCAACAAGGAAATCCAGATGGACGATGACTGACGAATGACGGCAGGCGAAGACGAGGGCAGGTTGTCTTTCGTCCGTTTTCCCTTTCTGTCCTCCGCCATCCGCCCTCCGCCTTCCGAACATGCCCGACCTCGCCTACGCTGCCATCCGTTCCGCGCTCGATGCCCAGCCGCTGTTCGAGGCCAAGACCTGGCGGTTGGCCCCCGCAGCGTGGCTGGTTTCACCCCAGCAGGCCGAGGAACTTGGGGCCATCGGGGCGGCCTGCCTTGAGTTGCACCAAGCCCTCGAGACGCTCTACCTCCGCGCCGCGGCCGGCCGGAACCTGCTGCGCAACAAGCCGCTGCTCGCCCCGTGGGTGGCCGACTACCTTGACCGCGGCAAACCCGCCGCGCTCGTGGCCCATGGGCGCGACGCCCGCAACCGCGGCGTGATGCCCACGGTGTTGCGGCCCGACCTGCTGCTGACCGCAGACGGCTTTGCCCTCACGGAACTCGACTCCGTGCCCGGCGGCATCGGCCTGACCGCTTTCCTGAACCGGCTTTACGCCGGCCAGAGCGGCATCATCGGCACCGGCGACATGATGGTCGCCAATTTTCACGCCGCGCTCGCCGCCCTGCGGCCCGGCGTGCGCAACCCGCTCATCGCCCTCGTCGTCAGTGACGAAGCCGCGACCTACCGGCCGGAGATGGCGTGGCTGGCGCACCAGCTGCAATTGCAGGGCCGCCGCGTGTTTTGCGTGCGACCCGAGGCCCTGTTCCCGCTCGAGCATGCGCTTTTCATCGACCACGAAGGCAACCCCGAGAAGGTGGACGTGATCTACCGCTTTTTTGAGCTTTTCGACCTGGCCAACATCGGCCCGGCGCAGTTCATCCTCGACGCCTGGAATGCCGGTGAGGTCGCGATCGCGCCGCCCCTGCGCCCCTTCCAGGAGGAGAAAATCGCGCTGGCGCTCTTCCATCATCATCTGCTGCAGGATTTCTGGGCCGAGCATCTGAGTGCACGCGCCCACCAACTACTGCGCCGGCTGATCCCGCCCTCGTGGATCATGGATCCGGCCCCGCTGCCTCCGGGGGCGGTGCTGGACGGCCCGCGGGTGGGTGGTCGTGCATTGAACGACTGGCGCGACCTCGCCGGCGCGTCGCAAAAGGAGCGGGAACTCATCATCAAGATCAGCGGCTACCATGAGACTGCGTGGGGCGCGCGCAGCGTGGTGCTGGGCAGCGATTGCTCGCGCGAGGAGTGGCAGGCCGGCGTGGAAAACGCCATCGCGCTGGCCCCGGCGAACCTGCATGTGCTGCAGGCCTACCGCAAACCGCGGCGGGTCCGCCACCGGGTCTACGATCCCACCCAGCAGGTGCGCGAAATGGACGGGCGCCTGCGCCTCTGTCCCTACTATTTTGTCCGGAATGGCCAGGCCACGCTGGCCGGCGCGCTGGCGACCTTCTGTCCGCCTGACAAAAAAATCATCCACGGGATGCAAGATGCTGCCTTGCTCCCCACTAGGGTTATCTCCTTAAACGAAGCCCGTGAGTAATCCCGCTTTGCCGCACCGGACCTTTTTTCTTTCCCAGCGTTCGCGCACGCTCCTCCTGACGGCGCTGCTCGCGCTTGGGCCGGGCGTGTCTCCGGTCGCGGCTCAACTTGACCTGGCCGCCATCCGGGCTCGCGCCGCAGCCAATGACGTGGATGCGCTCAACACGCTCGGCACCCTTTTTTCCAACGGCCAGGGTGTGGCGCAGAATGACGCCGAGGCGCTGCGTTATTATGCCCGGGCCGCCGAACTCGGCCACGCGCCGGCCAATTTCAATCTCGGCATGATGCACGAGTTGGGGCGGGGCACGTCCCGCGACCTGAAGGCGGCGTTTGGCTATTACCTGAAGGCGGCGGAGTCGGGCTTTGCCCCGGCACAGTTCAACGTCGGCAACATGTATGCCAACGGCATCGGCACGGGGCAGGATTATTTCGAGGCGGCGATCTGGTTCCGCCAAGCCGCCGAGCGCAACGTGCCCGAAGCCCAATACAATCTCGGCCTCGCCTACGAGCTGGGCCGCGGGCTTTCCAAGGACGAGACGCTGGCGCAGAAATGGTATCGCTCCGCCTCGGAACAGGGTTACGCCCGCGCCCGCTACAATCTGGCGCTGATGATCGAGGAGGGGCGCGGCTCCACGTCCGATGAGGCCACCGCGGCCCTGCTTTACCGCGCTGCGGCCGAGCAGGGCTTTGGCCCGGCGCAAAACAACTACGGCATCATGCTCGCCGAGGGTCGTGGCGGCCTCGTCACCAACCTCATCGAGGCCTATGCGTGGCTGGCGCTGGCGGCGGAGAACGGCGTGGGTCCGGTTGGGCGCGATCTCGTCGCCGGTCACCTGCCCCCCGATCAACTCGGCGAGGCCCGCAATCGCATGGCGGCGCTCAAGGCCCAACTCGGTGCCAAATCGGGCGTCGCGGCGGCGGTGGCCGCCCCCAGCCCGGCGGTGGAGGACCCGGCATCGAACCTGGCGTCCCGCCTTCAGTTGGCCGAGGGCGAACTCCTAAAGGCGCGCAACGAGAACACGCGCCTCGCTGCCGCCGTGCAGGACATCCAGCGGGAGAAGGGACAGCTTGAGCAGCGCCTCAACCAACTGTCCGTCGCCGCGCAGGCCGCGCCCGATGGCAAGCTGCTGGAGGAGAAAAACACCCTGCAAGCAGCCAAGACCGCTCTCACCAGCCAGCTGGTAAAGACCCACGATCAGTTGCAGCAGGCCCTCGACGACGCCGCCCGGCTGCAAACGGAAAATGCGCGCCTGAGCAGCCGTCCCGCTGCCGATCCGGCCGTGGCGGACCTCCGCGGGCAGGTGGCCAGGCTCCTGCGCGAAAACGCCGCCCTGCAGAATGAAAAGGACTCATTGGCCGTGCAGAACCGGGATTTTGGCGCGCAACTCCAAGCCACCCGCGAAATTCCGGTCCAGCCTGCGGCGGCCAGCACCACCCCAGCGACGGCCGATGAGCAGACGGCCCGCCTGTTGGCCGACAATCAGCGGCTGAACGACGAGGTGAAACGCGCCACGATCGAGCTGGGGGCCCTCGCGCGCAAGTTGCGCCGCGCCGAGACCAAAACGGGGTCCGGGAGCGCGACGCCGGAGCCAGCCGAGACCGCCGGCGGAAATCTGGCCGATCTCCAGCGTCAGCTGGGCGAGGCCCAAACCGCCAACCGCAAGCTGAGCGAAGAGAACCAGCGTCTTGCCGCCAAACCCGCCGTGGATCCGGCCGTGAGCCAGCAACTCGCCGCCGCCGAAAAGGAACTGGGTGGGTTGCGCGCCGAACTGCAGGCGCAATCCGCGAATCTTGCGCAGGCACGCCGCGCCCTGGTGGAGGCGGAGCAGAAAATCGCAGCCGCCAACACCGCCCAGGCGGGGGTTCAGAAAGGCAACGCCGAAAACACCCGGCTGACGGCGGACATCGCCGCGGCACAGGCCAGATTTGACGAAACCCAAGCCCTGCTCGTTGCCGCCCGCCGCGAGACGGAGGAGTTGCGCGTCGAGCTGCAATCTATCCAGGGGCAAAGTGTGGTGGAGGCCAGCCGCCTGAAAACGCAATTGGCGGAGGGCACGCGCGCCCTTGCAGATCTGCGGGAGGAAAAAACCGTTTTGGTAAAACAACTGACGGAGGCCCGTCAGGGTCAGACGCAGACGGCCGATGCAGCAATGAAGAACCTCGTGGTTGATCTGGCCGCCACCCAGACGCGTCTGGCGGAGGTGCAGCAGATCGCGGATGAGGCCAGGCAGTCGAAGCGCGGCCAGGAAGCGGCCAACGCCAGCTTGCTCGCGCAGATCGAGTCTTTGCAGGGGGAACTCACCGCGTTGCAAAACCGGCCGGCAGTCCCGGCAGACACCGGACCGGCGCTGGCCAAGCTGCGCGCCGACCTGGCTGCGGCGCAGGCCGCGACGTCACGTGCGGAGCAGGAAAAACAACGTCTGGCCGGTGAGGTGGCCGCGGCGCAGGAAGTGGCGGCACGCGCGGAGCGTGAGCGCCAGCGTTTCGCCGACGAGGCCGCCGGCGCCCAGGCGGCCGGTGCGAAAATGAAGAATCTCGAAGCGGAACTGACCGCCACCCGGACACAGCTGGCGGAAGTGCAGAAGATCGCGGATGAGGCCGGGCAGTCGAAGCGCGGTCAGGAGGCGGCCAACGCCAGCCTGCTGGCGCAGATCGAGTCTTTGCAGGCGGAACTCACCGCGCAACCAACCCGCCCGGCAATCCCGGCAGACACCGGACCGACGCTGGCCAAGCTTCGCGCCGACCTGACTGCGGCGCAGGAGGTGGCGGCACGCACGGAGCGAGAGCGCCAGCGTTTCGCCGACGAGGCCGCCGGCGCCCAGGCGGCCGGGCAGCGCTTGGAGCAGACCAACGCCCAACTGCTGGCGCAGGCCGGTCAGTTCACGTCCGAGGTCCAGCGCCTGACCCGGGAGAACCAGCAGTTGGCCGACGTCGCCACCCAGGCCAAGGGGGCGGACCAGAATGGAAAACTCACGGCCCAGCTCGATGCGGCCGCCCGCACGCTCGAAACGAAGGAACAAGCCATCACGCAGCTGGGGGCGGAGATTGCATCCCTGAAGCAGGACCTGGAAGTGGCCAGGCAGTCCACTGCCGCTGCCCTGGCGGCGCAGGCGAATGCGGCCCGCGCCCTGCCTGATGCCGGGGCGATGAAACTGGAGATGCAGACGATGCAGGAACAGGTGAAGACGCTCGAGTCGCAGATCGAAAGCGATCAGAAGAACGCCGCCCAGGAGTTTGCCCGTTTGGCCGGCCAGTTGCAGCAGGCGCGTGAGTCCAACCGGGCCCTCGCCGACGCCAACCGGTCGCTGTTGAATTCAAAGAGCGCGGAATCGGGCATGGTCACTGACGAAACCCGGCAGCTCAGCACGCGGGTGCGCGAGCTCACGTCCGCCACGGAGAAGCTCACCCAGGAGCGCAATGGCCTGCGCACGCAACTCGACGACATGTTTGCCAAGCTGGCCGAGGCGGAGCGCCAGTTCACCCAATTGAAGCAGGAGGGGGACAGCGCGCGGAATCAGGCCCAGGTTGCGCGCACCGAACTCACCGCGCTCCAGACCAAACTGGCCGACGCCGATCACACCACGGAACGGCAGGGGGCGACGGTTGCCGAACTCACCGGAATCAACGACCGGCTGGCGCGCGAAAAAACCGCGCTGCAAACGCAACTGGCCGAGTTGCAAAAACAGTCCGAACGCAGCCAGACGGACGTGGCCGACCTGCGGGAACGGCTGGCGGCGAACGAACGGCTGGGCGAAATCCAGAAGGCGAACGTGAATGACCTTGGCACGGCCAACGAGCAGTTGCAGGCGCAGGTGCAGAATCTAACCGGACAAGTGGCGACACTCAAGGCGGACAACACCCGGCTGGGCGACCAAGGTGACGCCGTGACGGCGCTCCGCCGCGAACTTGGCGACCTTACGAACACGAACCAGCAACTGACAGCGGAACTGACATCCCTGCGCAGCGACAACGCCCGCCTGGCGCAGTCCGATCAGGCGCGGCAGGAAGCGGAGGCGCGGGCGGCCAGTCTCGGCACAGTGACCGCGCAGCTGGCCGCGGCGCAAAGGGACCTGGCTGCCCTGCGCACCGAGAACTCGCGCCTGAGCGACACGATGCAGAGCCTGGAGCGTGACCGCACCGGGCGCATCTCGGCGCTGCAAAATGAAAACGCCGCCATCAGTGCGCGCCTGCGGCAGGCGCAGGGCACTTTGGACCAGATCGCCTCCGTTGCGCGTCTGATCAACCCTGGCGCCGGCAGCACGGTCGCGCCGGTGCGACCGCTCGGGGGTGAGCCGGCATCGCCGGCTGCCGCGCCCCAGACCCGGACGCATATCGTCGTGGAGGGCGATTCACTTTCGCGCATCAGCCTGCGTTACTACGGGACAGCCAATCGTTGGCAGGATATCTACGATGCTAACCGCGACTCGCTGGCCGGGGCCAATGCCCTGCGACCTGGCCAGGCGCTGCGAATTCCGTGAGGGCGGCTTTGTAGTTCGTGGCCTCGGGCAGGAGCAGGCTCCGGCGCACAGCATTCGATTTGGCCTCCACGCCGGCTAGGGCCGGTCAGCTCACGCATGGCGCCGGCGGAAATCATCCAACCGGACCGTCTGCCCGCTGAGGCGCGACTCTTCGGCGGCAAAACCGATGGCATGGCTCTCGACGGAGCGTTGGAGGGAAGAGCGCATGTCAGCGGGGTTGGGCAGCTGCAGTTCCAGGTGCAGCCGTTCCATCAGCCCGGCATCGCCGCCCCAGTGGCCGTTGAACTCACCCTCGCGGGTCACCACGTCGTGCCAGACGGTCTGGCGGGTGTCGTGTGGCGTGATGGCGATGTCGTGGCCGGTGAGCCGCTTGACGGCATCGCCCGCCTGCAACACGCCGCGGGTGCCGCGGATCTCCAGGTCCCGGCCCTCGCTGAAGGCGGTCATGGTGAAGGTGGCCGCGACGCGGTTGGTGAACTCGAGATTCACGGTCTGCCGGTCCACCGCGGTGTTGTCACAGCGGTAGACGCAGCGGCCCCACTGGCTGGCGGTGAGCCAGGCCTTGATCTCGTCATCGGTGGCCGTGTCGTAGCGGTCGAACACCCAGCGGAGCCAGGCGCGCTGGTCGCCGAGGTAGCGGTGGGCGTCGTAGGGGCACGTGGCGGCGACGGGACAGCCGTCGGTGCAGCGGGCGGGTGCGCCGGGCGGGGCGTGGGCGGCGTTGAAATGGGCCAGCGAGCCGAAGCTGGCGACGGTCTCGCAGGGCGCATCCACAAGCCAGGAGATGATGTCCAGGTCGTGACAGCACTTGGAGATGATCATGGGCGAGCAGCGCTCCGTCACGGCCCAGTGGCCACGCACGAAGGAGTGTGCCTGGTGGAAGAGGCCGACGCCCTCGGTGGCGTTGAGCGTGGCGACGGTGCCGATGACGCCGGCCTCGAGCAGCTCCTTGATCCTCGAATAGAAGCCCGTGTAGCGCAGCACGTGGCAGATGAGCACGCGGCGGCCGAGACGGGCGGCGGCGGCCTCCAACCGCTGCACCTCGTGAAAGTTGGTCGAGATGGGTTTTTCCAGCAGGACATCGTAGCCGAGTTCCATGGCCGCGATGCAGGGAGCGACATGGTCGGGGTCCTGGGTGCCGATCATGAGCACCTCCGCGAGTTTGCCGGCGGCGAAGAGTTCGCGGTCGCCGGCGAAGGTGCGGAGGGCGGGATTTTTCGACAACTGGCGCACCCGCTCCAGCCGCGCCGGAATGGGATCGGCCGCGGCCACCACGCGGTAGTGCTCCGGCATGGCGGCGGCGAGGGCGCTGTAGACCTGGACACGCGAGCCGCAGCCGACCGCGGCAAGGGTGAGGGGTGGATTGGGCATCGGAGAGTCAGCGTGCAAAAAAAACGCCGGACGGCAAGGTGGGAGGGCCTGGAGGGGTGGCCGGCACGTTGCTGTGCCCGCCGCTGTAACCGGCAGTCATTTCACGCGCTGCGCAGCAGGTCCGCGGTCAGTTCCTGGAAGTAATACTCCCGGACCGCAGCCTCGAGGTCCTGACGTGAATGCGTGCTCTGCAGCCCGGTGGCCCGGCCGTCGCTCAAGAGGAAGGCCCAGCGCACAGGCGTGCCGGCCTCGCAGTCAAGCAGCACGATGTGGCCGACCGGCGTCTTCCCGTCGTTGAGAAAGACATCGATGAGCGATCGGGCGCGGGGCACCGCACAGGTGGGGCTGCCGGCGGGCCGGAAGCGCAGCACGCGGCAGGGCGCGTTCATGCGGCGGCGGTTTTGCGCGCGGCGGCCTTGGTGGCCTCACTGGCGAGATGGTTGAAGAAGGTGTCGCGGCGTTCGCGGGCGACCTTCAGTTCCTTGGTCCCGAGCGAGCGGCGGATGCGCTCCTTGGTAAAGGGCGTGGGGTGCACGGTGTAGTGCAAGAACCACGTGCCGTGGTTGTTCCACAGGTGATGATTGGCATTGTCCGGATGGACACGGATGCCGGGGAGTTTGGCGAGGGTTGACATGATGCGTGATAGTTCGGGTTGGAGTTATCGCGCAGCAGGGTTGAAAACAAAAAAACCGATCTGGGCATCAGATCGGTTTCGTCTTCGGGAGCGTGCTTGGTTCGCCCCCCTTGCGGGTGACGCACATCCGGGGTTGCCCCCGATCCACCGTGGCCGCTCCCGGCCCGGTTGGCGGAATCAGCTTTTGGAGGGCTGATTCGTTCCTGATGCGGGGCCGAAAGTGGCGGATGAGGCACGGCTGTCCAGCATTTTTTCTACCCGGATTTTCCGGAATGGCGGCTGAGCTCCATGCGATAACTCCGGTCCGCGGGGCGGGGGACAGACCAGCTGGTGGAACCGAAGTCTTCGGTCGGTGGCGTGGTTCCCGGGGCCGGCCGGCGCCAGCCAATGCGGATTTGACCTTTCTTTGTCATTGAACCAGAAACCTGCGCCATGAAGACCGCTTTCTCCTGGAGTGTAGTTGGCCTGGGCTTGGTCTTGGCCTGTCCGGGACAGCTCGCGGCCCAGACTTTGCTTTCCGCGAACGGCCATCCATGGGATGTCGATACGGGTCACGGTTATATCGATGACGGCGGTGATGATGCCTTTGATGAATTCGGATCTATCGGGGTGCAGATTAAAAGCCCGGGAGGTTCCACGCTTTTCTCGGACACCGAATTATCGGGGTTTGGGCTGACCCTCAGTGGGCACACGTGGATGACGCCGACGCCACTGGTGCTGGGTGAGGCTGGTGTGCAGGTCAGCCGGACGCTGTATGCGCCCAGCGACCAGAATTACATCCGCTATCTGGAGACCTTTACGAACACCAGTTCACTGGCACTTCAGCTCACGGTGATTTTCGGGGGTGACCTCGGGTCTGATAGCGGGACCACCCTGGCCCGGACGTCGTCAGGCAATGTCTCGGCGGGCATCACTTCGGCGGATTCCTGGATGATCAGCATCGAGGATTACTCGGAGGCTTTTAATCCTAATGCTCTGGCGACCGATCCACCGGTCGGGCTGCTCTTTGGCAACACGGCAGTGTCTGCCGGCACCGCGGCCTTCTGGAGTGCAGATCCGTTCACCCTGCCATGGCCAGGTAACGGTAACGATGAATTGGCCTTTCGCTTCCAGTTCACCCTGGATCCGGGCCAGACCTCCAATCTGGTGCTCTTTCTCTATCGTGGCTTGCAGGAGGGATCCACGGGACCGCTGGAGCAAACCGCACCTGCCCGGGGCAGCGAGGTGGCGCTGGCGCAATCGGTGCTCACCAATCTTTCGGTCAATCCTGACTACACCGGCCTGAGCACCCTGCAGATCGACCAGATCGTCAACTTTACGCCCGTGCCGGAACCGTCCACCTGGCTGCTGTTGCTGGGCGGTCTGGTCTTTGTCGCCTGGGTGGCGAAAAGTCGCCGACACTGAGACGCGGGATGAGCGGACGTGCTGACGTCCTGCTCAATGGTGAAGTGTCGCATCCGCGATGAGATTCACCGCAACCCGGTAACTGCCGGGTGCGGCGAATTATTCCAGCACAATCATGACAGCGTCACGCCCCTAGCCTTGGCGGCGCGGAGGAGGGCGTCGGCCATGTCGGAGGGGGTGATGGCAACCTCGATGCCGCACTCCTTGAAGACGGCGATCTTGGCGGCCGCGGTGTCCTCGGTGCCGCCGACGATGGCGCCGGCGTGACCCATGCGGCGGCCGGCCGGAGCCGTGGCGCCCGCGATGAAACCGGCCACCGGCTTCTTGCAGTTGGCCTTGATCCAGCGCGCTGCCTCAACCTCGGCGTTGCCGCCGATTTCGCCGATGAGAATGATGCCGTGGGTGTCGGGGTCGGCGTTGAAGAGCTTGATGACATCGAGGTGCGAGGTGCCGTTGACCGGATCGCCACCGATGCCGACCGTCGTGCTCTGGCCGATGCCCAGAGACGTGAGCTGGAAGACCGCCTCGTAGGTGAGGGTGCCGGAGCGCGAGACCACGCCGACGTGGCCCTGCTTGTTGATGTAGCCGGGAGCGATGCCGATGCGGCAGCCACCCTGGGAATCCTTGCCGGGTCCGGGACATACCATGCCGGGACAATTGGGACCGACGAGCCGCGTCTTCTTGCCCTGCATGACGCGCTTCACGCGGACCATGTCCTTGATCGGAATGCCCTCGGTGATCGCGACGGCGAGGTCGAGGCCGGCGTCGGCGCATTCGAGGATGGCGTCGGCGGCAAAGGGCGGCGGGACGAAGATGGCGGAGACGGTGGCGCCGGTGGCCTTGGCGGCGTCGGCGACGGAGTTGTAGATCGGGACCTTGTGGGCGCCGTGTTCGAAGAACTGGCCGCCCTTGCCGGGCGTGACGCCCGCGACGACCTGGGTGCCGTAGTCGAGCGAGAGCCGGGTGTGGCGCGCACCGAATTCGCCGGTGATGCCCTGGATGAGGATCTTGGTGGTGGGAGTGATGAGAATGGACATGGCCTGAGAGGGATAAGGTTTAGGTGATAAGGTTTGGCCCGCCGGTTCAGGCGACCAGTTTGACGATTTTCCGGGCGGCGTCGGCCATGGTATCGCCGGAGACGAGCGCGAGGCCGGACGCGGCGAGGGTGGCCTTGCCGGCGACGGCGTTATTGCCCTCAAGTCGTACGACGAGGGGGAGCTTGAGTCCGACCTCCTTCACGGCCTCGACGATGCCCTGGGCGATGACGTTGCAGTCCATGATACCGCCAAAGATATTGACGAGGATGCCCTTCACGTTGGCGTCGCCGAGGATGATCTTGAACGCGGCCACGACCTGTTCCCGGGTGGCACCGCCGCCGACATCAAGGAAATTGGCGGGGGTGCCGCCGAAGTGCTTGATGATGTCCATCGTGCTCATCGCGAGGCCGGCCCCGTTGACGAGACAGGCGATGTTGCCGTCGAGGGCGATGTAGTTGAGCGCGTGCTTGGACGCCTCGATTTCCTTGGGATCCTCCTCGTTGAGGTCGCGGAGAGCGACAATCTCGGGGTGGCGGAAAAGCGCGTTGTCGTCGAAGGAGACCTTGGCGTCGAGCGCGAGGACCTCGCCGGCCGGCGTGGTGATGAGGGGGTTGATCTCGACCATCGCGGCGTCGGTGTCCCAGTAACAGGTGTAGAGGTTGCGGATGAGCTTGGCGGCGTTCTTCGCCTCGGCGCCGGTCAGGCCGAGCTTGAAGATCAGTTCGCGCACCTGGAAGTCGGCCAGGCCGCAGGCGGGATCGACGAAAACCTTGTGGATTTTTTCCGGCGTGGCGTGCGCGACCTTCTCGATCTCCACGCCGCCCTCGGTGGACGCGACGATGACTGGGTGCGAGGTCGTGCGGTCGAGGAGGATGGCGAGGTAATATTCCTTTTTGATCGCGCTGGCGCCGGTGAAATAGACGGTCTGGACCTTGCGCCCGGCGGGGCCGGTCTGAAGGGTGACCAGGGTGTTGCCGAGCATTTTGCCGGCGATTTCCAGGGCCTCGGCCTTGGTCTTGCAGTATTTCACGCCGCCCTTGAAGCCGTCGGTGAAGGTGCCCTTGCCGCGGCCGCCGGCATGGATCTGGGCCTTCACCATGGTGGGGCCTTCCGGCAGCTGCGCCAGCGCGGCAATGCACTCCCCGGGAGTGGTGGCAGCCGTGCCTTTGGGCACGGGGACGCCGTATTGTTCAAAGAGGGTCTTGGCCTGATACTCGTGGATATTCATGGGATTGTTTGCAGGAATGACTGGCAGAGACGATGCCCGGAAGACACATAAAAAATCGTCCGGAAGGCGAAGTTCCGGCCGCTAATCGGACCTATTTCAGGCGGTGCAGGCCGCGGGGCCGCCGGCGCGGCCAAGGCGGGCCCGGCCGCGCTCCGGAGGATTGCAATGCGCCGGAGCGCGCGCAGCATGGTACCCTATGCAATCGCACGAGGTTTTGCGGGAAGTGTTGAAGAAAACCAGCGCCAAGCAGATTGCCGCCGACATGGCGCTGTCGCTCTCCCTGATCTACAAGTGGGCGGAACCGCCCGCGGATGACAGCGGGAGCGGCGCCAACAACCCGCTGGACCGGATCGGGCAGTTGATCCACGCCACCCGCGATCCGCGCATCGCGCAGTGGGTCTGCGAGCAGGCAGGGGGCTTCTATATCCGCAATCCGCAGTCGCTGCAGCACACCGGGCAGCTCATTCCGCTGACCAATGACATTGTGCAGGAGTTTGCCGACATGCTGGCCACGATCGCGCAGGCCGCCGCCGACAACACCATTACCAGGCAGGAGGCCAAAACCATCCGGCGGCGGTGGGAGGATTTGAAGGGCGTGACGGAGCGGTTCGTGCACGCGGCGGAGAGCGGGAACTTCGGTGAGCTGCCCGAACTGAACCCCAAGGGCTGAGACCCGGCGCGGCGGTGGCTCAGGGCCGCTTGGCCAGCAACTGTTGCATGAGGAAGCCGGCCTGGAGGCTGGAGATTTCCTTCAGGCCCTTTTGCGCGAGGGCAATGAGGCCGGTCAGTTGTTCCTGCGTGAAGGTGGCTTCCTCGCCGGTGCCCTGCACCTCGACGAATTTGCCCTGGCCGGTCATGACGATGTTAAAATCCACCTCGGCGTCCTTGTCCTCGATGTAATTAAGGTCGAGGAGTTCCTTTTGGTCGAAGATGCCGACACTGACGGCGGCGACGGAGTCGAGCAGGGGGTTCTCGGCGAGTTTTTTCCAATCGAGCAGTTTCTGCACCGCGAGCCGGGCGGCGAGGTAGGCCCCGGTGATGGAGGCGGTGCGGGTGCCGCCGTCGGCCTGCAGGACGTCGCAATCCACCCAGAGGGTGTTGTCGCCGAGTTTCTGGAGGTCGATGATGGCGCGCAGGGAGCGGCCGATCAGGCGCTGAATCTCGACCGTGCGGCCGTCAAGTTTGCCCTTGCTGATGTCGCGCTGCTTTCGTTCGTGGGTGGAATAGGGCAGCATCGAATATTCCGCGGTGAGCCAGCCGCCCTTCACCCCCTGCTGGCGCATCCAGGCCGGAACCTTGGGCTCGATCGTGGCGGCGCAGATGACCCGGGTGGCGCCAAACGACACCAGGACGGAGCCGGTGGCGTGCGGGGCAATGCCGGCCTCGAAGGTGATGGGACGAAGCTGGGCGGCGCGCCGGCCGTCGTGGCGGGCAGTGGGGTCAGGCATGGGGAGATCAGGATTCGATGCGGTGGATGTCGCGGGGGACGGGTTTGATGGGCGGCGGCGTATCCTCCGCCTGGCGGCTCATGTGGGCGATGAGCCGCTCGTTGAAATCCTTCGCGGGGTCGTGGCCCATTTTCTTGAGGGCGTGCGTGAGGGCGGCGACCTCGACGAGGCGGGCAATGTCGCGGCCGGGCCGGACGTAGAGCTCGATATGGGGGAGTTTCATCCCGATGATCTCAAAGAAATTTTCCTCCAGTCCGGTGCGCTCCTCGACGACGTCGGGCGTCCATTCCTGCAGGGAGACGACCAGATCCAGGCGTTTCTGAAGGCGGATGGATTTCACGCCGAACATCTCGGCGATGTTGATGATGCCGATGCCGCGGCATTCCATCCAGCCGCGGCTGAGCGGGTGGCTGGTGGCCATGAGTTCGCGTTCGTCGAGCAGCTTGATGACGGTGAGGTCGTCGGCGACGAGAGAGTGGCCGCGCTCGATCAGGGCGAGGGCGCACTCGCTCTTGCCGGCACCGCTGGAGCCGCGGAGCATCACGCCGACGCCCCGGATGTCGAGCGTGGTGGCATGCTGGGTGGTGGAGGGGGCGAATTCGTTGTCGATGCAGAGGGTGGCGAGATTCACGAAGTTCATCGTGATCATCGGGGTGCGGAAGACCGGCAGTTTCATCTCGCGGGCCATCTCCAGCAAGGGGCGGGTGCAGTGGTAGTTGCGCGTCAGGACCAGGCAGGGGATGTGGCGCTGCATCATCTGCCGGAAAATGTCGGACTGCGCCGTGGCGGAGAGGGTCCTGAGATAGGTCATTTCGGCGGCGCCGAAGACCTGCACGCGTTTGTTGGCAAAATATTTGAAGAAGCCGGTGAGCGCGAGGGCGGGCCGGTTGAGGGAGCCTTCCTTGATCAGGCGGTGCAGGCCGCCCTCCCCGGTGAGGAGTTCGAGCTTCAGCCTCTCGCGGTAGGTTTCGTAGAAATGCGCGACGGTGATGCCGTGGATCGCTTGTTTCATGGCGCGGTCAGAGGTTGAAGTTTTCGCCCAGATAGAATTCGCGGGCCTTGGAGTCGTTGATGAGAAATGCGCCGGTCCCATGCGTCAGCACCTCGCCCTTGTGGATGAGGTAGGCGCGGTCGACGATGCGGAGGGTTTCGCGGACGTTGTGGTCGGAGACGACCACACCGATGCCGCGGGCCTTGAGCTGGAGGATGATCTTCTGCACCTCGGCGACGGAAATGGGATCGATCGCGGCGAAGGGTTCGTCCATCAGCAGGAATTTCGGGTTGGGCACGAGGGCGCGGGCGATCTCGAGGCGGCGGCGCTCCCCGCCGGAGAGGGTGTAGGCTTTTTGCCGGGCGAGGTGGCCCAGCCCCAGTTCCTCGAGGTGGTGCCGCACGCGGGCGGCGCGCTCCCGGCGCGGCACCCCAATCGCCTCCGTGATGGCAAGGATGTTCTCCTCGACGGTAAGCTTGCGAAAGACCGAGGCCTCCTGCGGCAGGTAGCCGATGCCGTGGCGGGCGCGCTCATGCATGCGCAGGCGGGTGAGGTCGTGGCCATCGAGCATGACCCGGCCACCCGTGGCCGGGATGAGGCCGACGATCATGTAGAAGGTGGTGGTTTTGCCCGCGCCGTTGGGCCCGAGGAGGCCGATGACCTCGCCGGCCGTGAAGCCCAGATCCACGCCGTCGACGACGTTGCGCGAGCCGTAGGTCTTGACCAGGCGCTCGGTGCGGATTTCGGATTGCGCGACAGCGGTGGTCATCACGGTTGCCGGGCGGGAGGGGCGGGGTTGGCGGCGGGCTCTTTTCCCGCGTCGAAGCCGAGGTCCCTGATGGGCGGGAGGGTGATATGGACGCGTTCGTCGGGCGAGCCCTCGATGACGGCGCGGCGCTGGCCGCGATAAAGCACGAGGCGCGGACCGGCGGCGACGTATTGGTCGTCGAGACTGCGCACGACAGGTTCCTCGCTCAGCACAATGCGGTCCTCGCCGGGGAAAACCTCCGCGCGGCCGCAAGTGGCCTCGCGGTCGCCTTGCACGATGCGGACGTTACCGGTGGCGACGAGGGACTTGAAGTAGCCATACTGGCCGATGGTGGCCTCCGGATCCCCCTTGCGGATGGCGATGACCTTCAGGAAATCGCAGTAGAGTTTCAGGTTATTGCCGGTGACGACGACCTTGTCCCGGAAAGTCGAGGTGGTCTCATTGGCCGTGCTGACGGTTTCAAAGACCCCGGCGCACTCAATGACCGTGGGCAGCACCGTCTCGGCGGCGCGCAGCGGTGACAGGGCGGCGAGCGGAAGCGTGGCGAGCAGGAGCAAAAAGGGACGGTTCATTTCAGGATGTCGGGCATCTTGGCTTGGAAAACTACCCGCGAATGGCGGGTGATGGAAACTTTTTTCTGGCGGTGATCGTAACTCCAGCCGGTGCCGGTTATTTCCAGATCATCCCGGATGAACCGCACGGTGCTCTCGCCGTGGATGAGGTCCGGGCCGAGTTCAGCGGTGGCGGCGGGGCTGAGGATGACGGTTTCGACCGCGTTGCGCAGGTCGCCGGAGTAGAGCGCAAGGTTCATGCCGGTCAGTTCAACGCGGTCGGTGCCCACCAGGGCCTCAGTGCCCTGGAGCAGCATGGACCGGTAGCCCTCCTTGGTGAAGGTGGGCAGCTTGAAGCCTTTGACCGGGGTGCGAGTGAGCGCAGGTTCGGCGGCCCCCAGTGTGAGGGCGCAGAAGAGGAGCAGCAGGCTGTATATCAATTTCACCGGGGATACGTGAGACCGCGGGCACGCAGCAGATGTTCGCAGATTTCGCGCACGGCGCCGAGGCCGGCGGGACGCCGGGTGACACAGGCGGCGGCCCGGCGGGCGGCGGGCATCGCGCCGGGGACGCTGATGCCGATGCCGGCCCAGGCGAGGGCGGGGGCGTCGATATCGTCGTCCCCCATGTAAGCGCATTGGGCGGGCTTGAGTTGGAGCCGGGCGGCCAGTTCCTGCAGGGCGGCGAGCTTGTCGGTGCGGCCTTGGATGAGGTGCGGGATTTTCAGCTCGGTCGCGCGTTGGGTCGTCGCCCCGGAGGGCCGACCGCTGATCCAGGCGACCGTGAGGTCATTTTTGATCAGCCGCACGAGCCCCATGCCGTCGAGGATGGAGAAGGATTTTGACTCCGTGCCATCGGAGGCAATGCGCACCGTGCCGTCAGTCAGAATGCCATCCACGTCCATGGCAAAAAGACGGATGTGCGCCCAGGCGACGGAAGGGATTTTTGATTTTGGCATAGGGGGAGGGTTGGGGTCTTTCAACCCATCCAAGTGGTGATGAGCTCGATAATTTTGTCCTTGGTCGGACGGAAGGCGTGTTCGAGCTCGGGGGCAAAGGGCACGGGGATGTCCATCGAGCCGATGCGCAGCGGGGCGGCCTTGAGCGCGGTGAAGTGTTCCTCGGTGAGGCGGGCGACGAGTTCGGCCCCGAAGCCGTGCGTGCGGCGTCCCTCGTGCAGGACCACCAGGCGGCCGGTGCGCACGAGCGAGGTCTTGATGGCATCGAGTTTCAGGGGCGAGAGGCAGCGCAGGTCAAAGAGATCGAAGGTGGTCTCGTATTCGCTGGCGAGGTAGTCGCACGATTCCTCCGCGAGGTGCACCATCTCGCCGTAAGTCACCAACGTGGCGAAATCGCCCTGGCGGAGTTGCTTGGGCTGCCAGATCCCGCGGTAATCGGGATTCCAGACAACCGGCTGGCGACCGCGTCGATAAAGGGCCTTGTGCTCGAAAAGGATGACGGGGTTGTTGTCCTCATAAGCAGCGAGGAGCGCGTCGTAGGCGTCCTGCGGTGTGCTCGGGTAGAGGGCCTTGAGGCCGGGCATGGAGAGGAACAGGGATTCCAACTCCTGTGAGTGGAAGGAGCCGAAGGTCAGACCGCCACCGCAGGGGAAGCGGAGCACCAAAGGGCAGGGTGTGCCGGAGCGGAAGTAAAAGCTGCCGGCGTTGAGGGCGATCTGGGTGACCGCTTCGGTGGAAAAATCGGCGAATTGGAATTCCTCGATGGGCCGGTGGCCGTTGACCGCCAGGCCGATGGCATAGCCGGTGCAAGCGCTCTCGGCGAGCGGCGTGTTGAAGATGCGGCTGCGGCCGAACTGCTTGAGCAGACCGTCGGTGACTTTGAACGCGCCGCCGTAGGTGCCGATGTCCTGGCCGAGCACGATCGATTCGGTGCGCTCGGAGACAAGCTTGTGGAGGCCGGCATTGATGGCTTGGGCAAAGGTGAGCGGCGTGGGGGCGATGGGCCCGGGTTGCCAAGGCAGGGCCGGACTAGCGGGTGCGAAGACGGCTGCCTCCAGGCCGGCGGGATCGGGTCTGGGCAGAGCCAGGCTAACTTTGATCGATGCTTCAACGAAGGCGCTGATTTCAGCATCGAGGACGTCGAGCCGAGTGCCGTGACCGGCGGTGGCGAGCTTGGCGCGGAAGCGCGGAAGCGGATCGCGGGCCATAAACGACTCGCCTTCACCAGACGGCAGGTAGTCGCAGGTGTCGTAGGCGGCATGGCCGCGCAGGCGCAGGGTGTGGGCCTCGACGAGCACCGGCCGGGAGCTGAGGCGGACTTTTCCAATCGTGGCGGCGAGCGTGCGGGCGCAGCCTTCAACGTCGGTCGCATCGAGCGCGAAGCCCTCCATGCCGTAGCCGGCGGCGCGGCGCCAAAGCTCGGTGCCGGCGGCAAACTGTTCGCTGACCGGCGTGGAGTAGGCGTAGCGGTTGTTTTCGATGACAAACAACACCGGCAGCGAGAGCAGCGAGGCAAGGTTCAGCGCCTCGTGCACATCGCCCGTGCTGGAGGAACCATCGCCAAAGAACGCGAAGCCGACGGCGGTGCGGCCGAGCCGCCGCTGCGAATCCGTGGCGCCAAGCACGTTGGAGTCCATCGCCCCGAGGTGGCTGATCATCGGCAATGAGCGGTTGGCCGGATCACCGTGATGGACATTGCCCTCCCGGGCTTTGGTGGGGCTGGCGGCGTTGGCAATATACTGGTTGAGGTGGTCGCAGAGATGGCCGCTCCAGATGAGGTGGCCGCCCAGTCCGCGGTGGGAGAAGGAGATGACGTCGACGGCTTTGTCCGCGAGCAGGGCCAGAGGCACGATCAGGCCCTCGTTGCCCTGGCCGCCGGTAACTGTCCCCTTGATCAGCCCTTGGCGAAAGAGGTCGAGGATGCGGTTGTCGGCCGTGCGAGCCAAATGCATCCAGGCGTAGACGCGCAGGAGGGCATCGGTGGGTGATGATTCCAGCTCGGCAGCGTGCACATCGCGGGAAGCGAGGATGGCGGGAGGGTTTGGTAATACCATGACCGGTGCGAGACGTTGGGTGGCCGAGCCGCCGCGGGCAAGCCTGCGCACTGACCCTAGCCGGCCGCGTTAATGCGAAGTTTTGCAGCCAAATCAAAGGTCCAGGCTGTGGCCCGCCTGCAGGACGCGCACGGCATGGCCGGCGGCGGCGGCGCAGGTGGCAAAGGATTGGGGATCAGTGCGGATGGGGGCAAAAGTGTTGTAGTGCATCGGCACCGTGAGACGCGGGCGCAGCAGCTTGAGGGCTTCGAGGGCATCGGCGGGACCCATGGTGTAGCGGTCGCCGATGGGCAGAAGGGCGAGATCGAGTCCGTGCCGGCCGATGAGCGCCATGTCGCCGAAGAGGGCGGTATCACCGGCGTGGTAGAGGCTGCGGCCGCCGGCCCGGATAAGGTAGCCGCTGGCCACGCCCATGGCGCGGTTTTCCCCGTTGGGCAACTCGAGGGCGGAACTGTGGATGGCCGGGGTCATCTGGATGCGGCCCCAGGGAAAATCGACACCTCCACCCGGCATGAGATCAAGGGTCGCGGCGCCTTGGACGGCGAAGTGCCCCGCGAGTTCGTAGGGCGCGACAATGGTGGCCTGATGCAGCCGGGCCAGATTGAGGGCATCGCAGATGTGATCCTCGTGCGCGTGGGAGCAGAGCACGAAATCGCAGGGCACCCGGACGGGATCGACCGCGCCGTGCGGGTTTTCGCTCAGCAAGGGATCAAACACGAGGCGGGCACCGGGGACCTCGATCAGGAAACAGGAGTGACCGAAATAGGTGACGCGCATGGGACGGTCAGTATTTGTCCATCACGTGAAACAATATCCATACTAGGCTGAGGTTGAAAATCACAAAGAAGGCCAGCAGGAAAACCAGGACCACAACATTGGTGGGCAGGATCACGGCGGCAAGCCCGCCCAGTGCGTTGCCGCAGAGCATGGTGATCCAGTAATCGCGCCGGCGCTTGGTGCGGCGGTCGTGGAGATGGGGCAGGACCACGGGTTCGGCAGATTTCTGCACCGAGAGATTTTGCCGGAGGATCTCATGAACGGAGGGTGCTGGCGACGTGGAGGCAACGTTGTCCTGATCGAAGGCCCGGGCTTTGAAGACGAATTTCCTGGAGGGCGGGTCGTCGTCGTTCATGGCGTGATCTTGGTGAATCAGTTCGTCAGTGGACGCGAGAGCGCATCAATGCGCAGCCACAGTTGGGTCTGTGTTCCGGGATGAGGCCATGCGCATGAGTGAGCGTGGCCATGGGCTAGGCCAGCTTGGGCAGCGCGGCCTCAATCTCGGCGCGGTGCGGCTCCAGATGAGGGGGCAGACCAAGCTTGGAGCCGAGCGATTCGACGGGTTCGTCGATGGTGAAGCCGGGTTGGTCGGTGGCGATCTCGAAAAGCACCCCGCCGGGTTCGCGATAGTAGATCGATTTGAAGTAGGCCCGGTCGATGACCGGGCTGATGCTGAGACCGCGGCGCGCCACCTCCCGGTGGGCGGTGGCCTGGGCGGCATCGTTCGGGGTTCGAAAGGCCACATGGTGAATCGTGCCGGCGCCATTGAGTCCGCGGGGCAGGGCGGGGTCGGTCAAAAGATCCACATAGGTGCCTGGCCCGCCAGTCGCGACCGCGAAACGCGTGCGGGAGCCGGCTTGGGCGAGCTGACGGTAGCCCATGGTGTCCACAAGCAGGCTCATCGTCGGACCAGCTTCGAGCAGACCGAGGGTCGAACTGTGAAAACCACGGATCGCGCTTGCAGCCGGCACGTCCTTGGCGGGCGCCGGCAGACGGGGATCGGTCTCGGCAGTGGCGATCAGTTCGAGCCGCAGACCGTCCGGATCGAAAACGGGGAGAACCTCGTCGGCGAAGCGGGACTCGATGGGTGCGGTAGGCACACCCAGTCGGGCCAGACGCTCCTGCCAGAAGGAGAGCGAGCCGGAGGGCACGGAATACGCGGTGGCGTAAGCCTGGCCATGCCCGGGCCGCCCGCGACGCAGGCCCATCCAGGGGAAAAACGTCAGAACCGTGCCGGGTGAGCCGGCATAGTCACCGTAGTAGAGGTGATAGGTGCCGGGGTCGTCCTGATTGACGGATTTCTTGACGAAGCGCAGGCCGAGGACCTGCGTATAGAAAGCAAGGTTCTGCCGCGGATCGGAGGCGATGGCGGTGATATGATGAAGACCGAGCAGGTGCATGCAGAAACCGGCGGCGGGCAAGACTCACTCATACGTGACACTTGCCTGGGGTGAGTCAGGTCTTGGAGCGGGAGAGGTAGGCGTCTGCCGACATGGCACCACCCCCGGAAACGATCAGGGCGACAGACATGGCGAACAAGCTGAGGGCGTATTCCATGCCGGTGGGCAGGAAGAAGGCGCTGCTGTGCGCGGTTAGGATGGCGACCAGCATCACGACAGCAGTGTTCAGGGCCGCGAAGCGCGTGGCCAATCCGACGAGAAGCAGCACGCCGCCAAAAAATTCGCCGCTGCCGGCCAGGGTGGCCCAGAAGAGACCGGGACTAAGCCCGAGTTTGTCGGCAAAGAAACCGGCGGTGGCCTGAAGGCCATAGCCGCCGAAGCAGCCGAAAAGCTTTTGGGAGCCATGGGCGGCCATGATCAGACCGAGGACAAGACGGAGTGCCACAGGTGACCAGCTGGCATTGTTGGTGGATATGAGTTTTGTGATTTTGTTTTTCATGAATGTGTGATTAATGTTTAGAACTGGAAGGATAGGATCATAAGAATCTCAAGAGGGGCCTTAATCAGCCAACGAAGGAACTGATTGAGAAGAGGAGGAAGGGATACCCGTCCCGATTTTTTTACAGAGCCATCCGAGGGTAAATTGTTCAGCGGAAGATAGAAGAGAGAATTCAATCGCGAGGCTCGCCGCGATCTTAGGAAAGAGTTCACTGATGATCGCCTGGCCCTTGGCAGTGAGGCTAACGGTGATAAAGCGGCGATCCGCTTGGTCGCGCTCTCGAGAGACCAAACCGGCTTTCTCAAGATTATCTACAATGTGGGTGATGTTGCCAGCACTCCTTAGAAGCTTGCCGGCCGGTTCATTTTGGCAAAGTGGCCCGCGATGAAGCAGTGCCTCCAAGACGCTGAATTGAGATAGTGTAATATCCTTAGGCAGAATAGTATGAGCGCGTGTTGTCACGGATTCTGCCGCACGCATGAGCTTGATGTAGGCGTTCAGTGCGTCGATTTCAGCTTTGCTGCCTTGATAATGTGTCCCCATAACGGTTTAACATCAAAATATACATATTAATTGAAAGTCAAATCGTTTGGTAACATATCACAACCAGAGCAAAATTCCAACTAGGCCAGGCTATCGAGTTTCTGGATGCGCTGGAGGTGTCTGCCGCCCTCGAATTCGGTCGCAATCCAGACGCGGACAATGCTCATGGCGGCTTCGAGACTGATCGTGCGCTCACCGAGAGACAGGCAGTTGGCGTCGTTGTGCGAGCGGTTCCATACGGCCACCTGTTCATTCCAACACACGCCGCAGCGGACGCCTATCACGCGGTTGGCAGCCATGGCCTCGCCATTGCCGGATCCGCCCAGGACAATGCCGCGCTCAAACTCACCGGCGGCGATCGCCCGGGCGACGGGAAAGCAAAAATCAGGGTAATCGCAGCGTTCGGGCGAGTAGGTGCCGAAGTCGCGCACGGTGTGTCCCTCGGCCAGCAGCATGTCCCTGATGGCTTCCTTGTAGGTGAAACCGGCATGATCGGAGCCAATGGCGATGGTGAAGGTTTTCATGGGGCGGGAAACAGTTGAGGGGTTGCCCTGTCATTGAGCAGATGCCATAGTGACGGTCGCAAACAAAATTCACCCCATGAAGACCCTGTTTTCTCTTTTCGCCGTCGCCCTGCTGGTGCTGGCCGTCGGTTGTAGCACCGTGGATTCGCGCATCAGCAAACAGCAGGCGCTGTTCGATGCCTGGCCGGCCGACGTGCAACAGAAAATCCGCGCAGGACGGGTGGATCTGGGCTTTACACCTGAACAGGTCCGGGTGGCTTTGGGGGAGCCGGCCAAGAAATACAACCGCACATCGGCGCAGGGAAAATCGGAAGTCTGGAGCTACGCCGATCGCAGTTTTGGTGTCTCCTTGGGCGTGGGCGTGGGCTCGGCCCGCGGGGCCGGACTCTATGGCGGCGGGGTGGCCTATGAACCTGCCAGTTACGGGGCCGACG